>CAYYSY010000047.1:0-5866 GCA_964474355.1 uncultured Spirochaetaceae bacterium
CCGAGTGCTCGAGCGGTTGATTCAGATGCGCGTTGACGATCTCGAGCAGGTAGTCGATGTCGCGCCGGCTGGCAGCGGGGTGGTCGAGGTCGAGGTTCCAGTCGGTGTCGGTGGTGCCGATGATCCAGTGCGTCTTCCACGGGATCACGAACAGCACGCTCTTCTTCGTCCGCAGGATGAGCCCCGCGTCGCCATGGATGCGGTCGCGGGGGACGACGATGTGGATGCCCTTCGATGCGCGGACGTGGATGCGTCCGCGCCCGGCGAGCTCCTGCACGCGGTCGGTCCACACGCCCGTCGCGTTCACGACCTGGCGCCCGCGCACGTGAATCGTCTCGCCCGTCTCGAGGCAGCGCGCGTGGACGCCGGTCACCCGGCTGCCGACCTCGCTGAAGCCGGTGACGCGCAGGCTGCTCGCCATGGCCGCGCCGTGCACCCGCGCGGTACGGGCCAGCGCCAGCGTGTGGCGCGCGTCGTCGACGAGGCCGTCCCAGTACTGGATGCCGCCGCGGATGCGCCGCGCGGCGAGCCCCGGGAAGAGCGAGAGCGTCTGGCGGCGGCCGAGGTGGCGATGCCAGGGCACGGCCTTGCGCCCGCCGACCAGATCGTAGAGCGCGATCCCCGCGCCGATGTAGGCGCGCTCGACCATGCGCTGCTGCAGCGGGTAGATGAAGGGCACCGGCGTCACGAGGTGCGGGCACAGGCGCTCGAGCATGAGTGTCTGCTCGCGCTTCGCCTCGCGCACCAGGCCGAGCTCGAGCTGCTCGAGATAGCGGAGGCCGCCGTGGATCAGCTTGCTCGACCGGCTCGAGGTGCCTGCCGCGAAGTCGCGCTGCTCGATGAGCGCCACGGAGAGGCCGCGGGTCGCGGCGTCGAGCGCCGTACCGGCGCCGGTCACGCCGCCGCCGATGACGACGAGGTCGAACTCTTCGCGGCGCATGCGTTCGAGGTCTTCGGCGCGCTCGTGCGGGCCGAGACGGGATCGGTCGGTCAAGGTGCGGACTCCCGGGGGCGCGCGGAACGTAGCCAAACCGGGTCGGTCGGTCGCGCGCGGTCGTGCGAAGGGGGAAGGGCCGCGTCGCGGCAACTCACACGACGTGCCGATCCTCGACCGAGCGGATCGTGTCCTCGAGGGCGCGCCGGGTCTCGGCCGGGAGGGCCATGAACTCGATGCCCATGCCGTTGGGCAGCGTCGTATCGTGCAGGTTGCCCGGCACGTTCGTGTAGAGCACGCGCCCGGCCGCATCGACGGCCCCGGTCGGCAGCGGCAGAGAGACTGCGATCTCGGCACCGCGCTGCGAGGGACGCGGCGTGGCGAGGTATGCTCCGCCTCCGCTCAGCGAGTAGACCGACGTGCGCTTGCGTCGACCGCCGACGGCGAGGACCGCGTGCCACTCGGTCGGTATGCGTGAGTCCTGGCGAAGGGAGAGCAGGTGTTCCTCGGCCGAAGCGCGGTTGATCTGGAAGCGCAGGGTGTGGTCGCCGACCGCGCCCCAGAGCGCGAGGGTCACGTGTGCGTCGCGCAGCCGGTCGAGAGTCTCGCCATCGGGATACTCGGCGGTGGCGATGATCGAGTCGGGGCGGCCTTCGGCCAGGCGGGCGCGCAGGATCGAGACCGCCCGGCCGAGATCGAGGGCCGGGAGTGCTGCCTCCATCACGATCGCCCGGGCCTGGACGTCGCGATCCTGGGCGAGGTCGAGCGCCTCCTCGGCCGTCTTGATCCGCCGCGCCCGGTAGCCGAGCGCGCGGATGCGCTCGGTCAGATCGCCGAGGGCGGGGTCGTGCTCGCCGAGGATCAGGACCGGCCGGCCGTCGTCATAGGTCATGCGGAGCGCTCCTCCTCACTGCTTTTCGGCGTCGCCTTGGGGAGGCTTGAGCGCGCACGCTCCGCCGCGGCTACACCGCCCGCCCCGGGGTCGCCTCGGTGACGGAGCGCACGAATCCCGAAGAAACGGGAGGAGACACGGGAGGAGACACGGGCGACGCCGTCGAGACCTGGCGCGTGATGGCCCTGCCGCTGGGGCTCGACGAGGACGACGCGGTGCTGCTCGAACGCTCGGCCGAGGCCGCCGGCGTCGACCCCGCAGACGTCCGTGCGATGCGCTTCGCGCGCAAGTCGGTGGATGCGCGCAAGCAGCGCGGCCGGCGCCGGGTGCGCTTCGTCGTGCACGTCGATCTCGATCTGCCGGCCGGCATCGAGGCCCGGGCGGGAGAAGCCTTCGCGCGCGCACGCAAGGCGGGGCGCCTTTGCGCGCAGCACCCGGCCGAGGGCTTCGAGGTCGAGCGGCCCATGCGGTCGCGGGGGGGCGAGCGCGTCGCCGTCGTCGGGGCCGGGCCAGCGGGGCTCTTCGCGGCAATGGCGCTCGCGCGAAACGGCGTCGGCGTCGACGTGCTCGACCGCGGGCCCGATCTCGCCGAGCGCGGCCGAGCCGTCGCGCGCTTCGTGCGCACGCGCGAGCCCGACCCCGAAGCGAACCTGCTCTTCGGCGCCGGCGGCGCCGGTACCTACAGCGACGGCAAGCTCTACACGCGCGTCGATCATCCGCTCGAGGGCGCGATCCTCGCCGAGCTCGTCGAGTGCGGCGCGCCGCCCGAGATCGCGTGGGATGCCCGGGCGCACATCGGCACCGACAAGCTGCACCGCGTGCTCCCCCGGCTGAAGGCGCGGCTCGAAGCGCTCGGCGTGCGCTTCCACTGGGGCGTGCGCGTCGAGGGATGGGTGCGTGACGATGGCGTCCCCGCGCGCGTGACCGCGCTGCGGACCTCGGCCGGCGAGTGGCCGTGTGCAGCCGTGCTGCTCGCGCTCGGGCACAGCGCGCGCGACTCGTTCGAGGCGCTGCATCGCGATGGGCTCGTGTTCGCCTCGAAGCCCTTCCAGCTCGGGGTGCGGATCGAGCATCCGCAGGAGCTCATCGATCGCGGCCGCTATGGCGAGCCAGAGGTCATAGAGCAGCTCGGTCATGCCTACTACGCGTTGTCGGCCAAGCCGGGCGAGGGCGCCCCGGGTGCACACAGCTTCTGCATGTGTCCGGGCGGTCAGATCGTCGGCACGGTGAACGTGCCCGGCCTGCTCTGCACGAACGGCATGAGCAACTCGCGCCACTCCTCGCCCTGGGCCAATGCGGGCATCGTGACGACGCTCGGCCCTGCCGAGTTCGGCCCCGAGCCATTCGACGGCCTGCGCTACCAGGCCGAGCTCGAGGCGCGCTTCTTCGAGGCGGGTGGCGGCGACTACACGGCCTCGGCCCAGCGCGCCGACGACTTCGTCGCCGGACGCGAGAGCGCGGGCGAGCTGCGCTCGAGCTACAAGCTCGGGACGTGTCCCGGCCGCATCGACGCGCTGCTGCCCGAGCGCGTCCGCGACGCGATCCGCCACGCGCTGGCGGGCTTCGACCGCGCGATCCCGGGCTTCGCCGGGCCCGACGGCCTGCTCGTCGGCATCGAGTCGCGCAGCTCGGCGCCGATCCGGATGCCGCGCGACGAGGCAACGCGTCTCGCCGACGGCTTCGCGAACGTCTACCCGGCGGGCGAGGGCGCGGGCTACGCGGGCGGCATCATGAGCGCGGCGATCGATGGAGCGAGGTCGGCGCGGGTGATGCTCGGCGTGCGAGAGGAGCGGCGCCGCGGCGACGGGTGACGCCGGGCTGCTGCGCGATCGTCGTCCTCAGCGCGGCACGCCCTTCCCGTAGACGTTGATCCCGCGATTGAAGGGCGCCTGGCGATCGGGGTCGTAGCCCGAAGCCTTCGGCGGGGGATCACCCGTGATCACGTCGAGGTGCGCCTCGGGCAGCTGGGCGCGCAGCCGGTCGCGAGTGGCGTCGTCGAGCGCGACCCACTCGCGGCGCAGCTCCTCGAGGCACCACACGCGATAGCGCGAGCAGGGCACCTGCACGTAGCGCTGGCCCTGGATCGTCTGGTCGAAGCGGCCGAGGCCATCTGCGAAGGCGCGCGCGTTCTGGCGGAGCTGCTCGAGGTGCGTCTCGCACGCCTCGACGAGCAGCGCTTCGAGGGGCGCGTCGACCGTGTCGATCAGCCGGGGCTCGCTTCCGTCGGCGCGTGCGTTCCACATGCGCGCGACCCACTCGTACACCGCGGGCGCGCGGGTGCGCATGATCTCGGCCGGCGTCGGGTCCTGGGAGAAGTGCCGGTACATCGGCGCCATGAGTCCGTAGTCGGCGATCGTGGGCGCATCGCCGAGCACGAAGGGGCGGGCGCGGAAGATCTGCTCGAGCGCGTCGAGCGGGCGCAGGTAGCCCTGCTCGACGTGATCCCACGTCTCGGCGCTCACGCCGTCGCCCTTCACGAAGCCGTGCAGCTGGCGGCGGGCGACCATGCGCTGGCGCAGGAAGCGGGGCAGCTTGAGGTGGGCCGTCTGCTCGTCGGCGAGCGAGTGGCTGACGAAGCGGCGGTCCTGCAGGTAGCTCCAGCGGTAGTGCATGGCGGGGCGCCAAAGCCACTCGTCGGCGTAGTCCTCGATGAGCAGCGCGACGAAGCGCCAAAACGGGTCGGCGGGGTAGAGGGAGGGTGCGCTCTGCTGCGACTCTAGCCAGGCGATGATCGGCGAGGAGTCGGTCATCCAGCGGCCGTCGTCGAGCCGGACGGCGGGCATCTGCGTGGTGCCGGCGCCGGCGAGCACCTCACGCTGGTTGCCGTATGTCGGGAGGAGCTCGTAGCCGATCCCGCGATGGCGCAGATAGGCCTCGAGCTTGCCGGTGAAATAGGAGCGCTTGCTGCCGTAGATCTTCACGACTCGTTCCCGCCGGCAGGCGACGTCAGTCGAGCTCGACCAGCGCCGTGCCCATCACCCGCGTCTCGTCCTGCTCGTTCACGATCGTCATGTCGATCTCGGCGATGCGCTCATCCTCGCGCAGGTCGGTCACGACGCCCCGGCAGCGGGGCTTCGAGTCGACGATCACGGGCGCGCGGAAGATCGTGTCGATCTTGAGGATCTTCGCGTTGGGCGCCCAGGCGTGGATCTGCGCCGCCATGATGCCCTGGCTCATGATGCCGGGGACGATGGCGCCGGGGAGGCCGGACTTCTTCGCCTCTTCGTGATCGTTGAAGCGGCCGAAGGTCATGTGGGTCGCTTCGGTGAACTTGTGGATGGTCGGCATCGTGACGTCGGCGACGAGCTCTTCGAGCTCCTCGCCGAACTCGACGTCTTCGAATCGTTTCGCTTCGCTCATCGCCTCAGGCCTGATTCTTCTGGATGAGCTTCCAGTCGACGATCGACACCAGCTCGTCCTGCTGATTGAAGAACTCCATGCGGTGCACCACGAACATCATGCCGCCCGAGCGACCCGTCTTCTCGAAGATGTCGTGGATGTGCGACTTCGCCTTCAGCTCGTCCGTGGCCCGGATGGGGAGCTTCGGCTCGACGCACTTGCCGCCGTCGAAGCTGCGGATGATCTCCATCGGGAAGTCCTCGGGCAGCTGCCGCCGCCCATGGAAGCGCGTCGTGTAGGTCGGCACGGCCTGGAAGTCGGGATGCACCGGATCGACGAAGCGGGGATCGGTCTCGCCGCACGCCTCGGCGAAGGCCTGCATCTGCTCGGGCTTCAGCGTGAAGTGGCTCTCGTCGAACTCGTGGCCGACGTATTTCGCCTTGAGATCGGCGACGTTCATGGGGGCTCCAGCGCTCGGTAGATCGTGGCTGCGGACGAACGGCTCGTCAGGGCCCCCGAACCTAGCCCGGGTCGACCACCGGCGTCACCGCCTCGAAGTGCCCGCTGTCGAGCGCGGCGACGAGCCCCGCCATGTCTTCGATCTCGTCTTCGAAGCGCGTCGCGCAGCGGCCGACGTGGCTCACGATGTGCGCGTCGCTGCCGCCGATGCCGCTGTAGCCGTACTGCTCGGCCACGGCGAT
>CAYYSY010000048.1:0-13796 GCA_964474355.1 uncultured Spirochaetaceae bacterium
GCGATGGGGATCTTCAATCGCGGAGGAAGGGGCGGCTCGCCCGACGAGCGCCCGCTCGGCGGGACCGGCTCGACGCCGGCGCCGACGTCGCCGCCGCCGCCCGGTGCGCGGAGACCGAGCCGGAGCGACGCCGAATCACGACACACCAAGGGGGGCAATGTGGCCAACATCGGCAAGTCGATCATCTTCAAGGGCGAGCTGTCGGGAGACGAGGATCTCCAGATCGACGGCCACGTCGAGGGCAACGTCTCGCTGCCGGGCAACGAGCTGACCATCGGCTCGACCGCTCGGATCACCGCCGAGGTGAGTGCCAAGGCCGTCCAGGTGATCGGCAAGATCACGGGCAACGTGACGGCCACCGAGCGCGTCGAGGTGCACGGCTCGGGCGAGGTCAAGGGCGACATCAAGGCGCCCAAGCTGCTGATCCAGGAGGGGGCGGTGGTGAACGGCTCGGTCCAGATGACCGAGGTCGGAGCGGCCGCCACGCCCAAGGCACCCAGCAGCAGTCAGAGCGGCGAGGCGCCTCGGAAGACCGCCTAGCACGAGGCTTGTGGGGTGGTGGTTCGCGCGCAGCTCGCGGGCCGGCGTACGGCGCTGCGAATGGCTCGCTGTTCGCGTTTTCTCCGCATTGTGAGTCCGGGGCCCAACGTGCCGGGTGCGGTCACGGCCGGGCGCATGGCGGCGCTGCGCTTGACTTCGCTGCGCCGTACGCCGGCCCGCGAGCTGCGCGGTCGGAGGATCGCGTCTTGCTCGGCCAGGTCACGCTGACGCGGCGTCTCCGGTCACTTCGGGGCGGAGGGGGCGTACGGATCGTCTCCTTGCGAACAGGCGCGTCGATCGCTCCTGGCGATCGACGACGCGGGCGGGACGCTTCGGCTGGTTGACCGGTGCTTGCGCCGAGCTCGCAGGGACGGTCGCCGAGGCACTGCGAGCCTAGGCTCGCCCCGCAGATCGCACGGGCCCTTATTTCTCTAGCCGAGCCCCGATGACGGACCGGTCCGTCTCGCGTGGCGTTACGTGTCGATCGCGGCGCGGCGGCATGCCTCCGCCGAAGTAGAGCGCAGCGCCGCCATGCGATGTCGTCGTGAGCTGAAACGCGCGGCGTCAGGCGCGCGGAGCGCGCCCGGCGCCGTGGGCCCCGCACTCACAAAGCGGAGAAAGCGCGAACAGCGAGCCATTCGGCAGAGGCATGCCGCCGCGCCGCGATCGACGCCTACCAACCCCGCGCTAGACCCGCGCCGCCATGTTCGCCGACTTCGACCGGTCCTTCTTCGGGGGCGTCGGTCCCATCCAGGCCTCGAGGAGCAGCAGCAGCGGGCTCGCGATGTAGATCGAGGAGTAGGTGCCGACCAGGACGCCGACCAGCATTGCGAAGGCGAAGGGGCGGATCACCTCGCCGCCGAGGAAGTAGAGGGAGAGCAGCGCGACGAGGGTGGTGCCCGAGGTGAGCACCGTGCGCGAGAGGGTCTGGTTGACGGAGATGTTGAGCACCTCTGGCAGGTTGATGGACGTGCGGTTCTCGAGGTTCTCGCGGATGCGATCGTAGATGATGATCGTGTCGTTCAGGCTGTAGCCGAGGATCGCGAGCATCGCGGCGAGCACGCGCAGGTCGAACTCGAGACCGAGCATCACGAAGATGCCGGCGGTGATCAGCAGATCGTGGATCACCGCCACGACGGCGCCGGGCGCGAAGCGCGAGCTGAAGCGGATCGCGACGTAGGCGAGGATCGCGAGGCTCGCGAAGAGCAACGACTTCACGCCGTCGGCCTGCAGCTCCTGGCCGACTCGCGGCCCGACGAACTCGACACGCTGCACGTCGAGCGCGCCGATCTCCGCCGAGAGCAGGTCCGTCAGGCCCTGCACCTTGTCGGGGAGCGGCTGATCGTCGCCACCTTCGCCCGCGGCGACGGCGGCCGCCTCGAGGGCGATCTCCTCTGCCGGGCTCTCCGCCTCGAGCGAGCCGCCCGCGAACTTGATCAGGAACTCGTTCTCGGCCGCGTCACCGAAGCGCACGACGGTCGGATCCTCGATCTCGGGGTGTCCCTTGAGCGCCGCGCGGATCGCCCCTTCGTCGGCGGCGACGTCTTCGGCGAACTTGACGTGCACCTCGCTGCCGCCGGCGAAGTCGATGCCGAGCTTGATCGGGCGAACGCCCGCAACGATCAGCACGAGCGGGATCAGGATCAGCGCCGCCGAGGCGATCGCGGCGAACTGACGCTTGCCGATGAAGTCGATTTGGGTCCCGGACGGGATCAGCTGGAAGGGCACTTCGTTTCTCCTCGGGCTCGGGTCGCGATCGGGCGCCGGCTAGATCGAGAGCTCGGCGACGTTGCGCCCGCCCGGGTAGATCTGGAAGAGCAGCCGCGTGATGACGAGCGCGGCGAACACACTGGTGACGATGCCGATCGAGAGCGTGACGGCGAAGCCCTTGATGGGGCCCGTCCCGAACTCGAAGAGGATCAACGCAGTGATCAGCGTGGTGATGTTGGCGTCGAGCACCGTCCACGTGGCCTTCTGGAAGCCGGTTCCGACCGCCGCGCGCACCGTCTTGCCCCCCCGGAGCTCCTCGCGGATGCGCTCGAAGATGATGACGTTGGCGTCCACCGCCATGCCGACGGTCAGCACGAGGCCGGCGATGCCGGGCAGCGTGAGCGTCGCTTCGAAGAACGACATCGTGCCGACGAGCAGCACCAGGTTCGAGAGCAGCGCGAACGCCGCGTAGCCGCCCGAGAGCCGGTAGTAGCCTGCGACGAACGCCAGCACGAGCACCAGGCCGATCATCGACGCACGCAGACCGCGATCGATCGAGTCCTGACCGAGGGCCGGGCCGACGGTCCGCTCCTCCTCGATCACGACGGGCACCGAGAGCGCACCAGCTCTCAGCACGACCGCGAGGTCGGACGCCTCCTGCGGCGTGAACCGGCCGGTGATCTGGCCGCGGGTCGTGATGCGGCTCTGGATCACGGGCGCGCTGTAGACCTTGCCGTCGAGGATGATCGCGAGCTGGTTGCCGCGATTGGCCTGGGTCAGGTCGCCGAAGATGCGGCCGCCTTCGGGATCGAACGTGAAGTTCACGATCGGGCGCTGCTGCTGATCGAAGCCGACGCGCGCATCCGCCAGCCTGTCGCCGGTGATCTCCGCCGACTCCTTCACCAGATAGGCGCGGACCGGATACTCCTCCCCGGTCGCCGGGTCGCGCTCGATCTCGATCGCAACCTCGTGGCTGCCGTCGTCGAGCAGCGCGGCCGCCTGCTTGCGGAGCTCCTCTTCGGTGCCGGCGCTGTCGATGACGATCTTGAACTCGAGGTAGCCCGTCGAGTCCAGCAGCGCGCGCGCGCGGCTGCGGTCGATCTGACCGCCCGGGATCTGCACCAGCACGCGATCCTCGCCCTGCCGGGTCACCACCGAGTCGGGGATGCCCTTCTCCGGGTCGTCGATGCGCCGACGCAGGACCTCGAGCACCTGGTCCATCGTCGTCTGGCGGACGCCGTCCATCGCGTTCTGCGTGAGCGCGTACTCGATCGAGTCGCTCGCCTCGCTCACGACGCGCAGCGAGCTCATGTCGTCGGTGACCTCGCGGGCCGCCGCGAGCGTCGCCGGCGGGGCCTGGAGGCGGAGCCGCTGGGCGTCGACCTGCGCCGCCGAGAGCACGAGCCCGTCGTCGGCGAGCTCCTCGACGATGAAGTCGCGCATGATCTTCAGCTCGTGGTTCTCGGCCTCCTCGATCGCGACGCCCACCACCCAGTGGATGCCGCCCTGGAGATCGAGCCCGAGGCGCAGCCCGTCGTCGGGCCAGAGCCCGCTCTCGACACGCTGCTCCTTCGGGACGAAGTTCGCGACGGTCAGGAACGTGAAGACCGCCAACAGCAGGGCGATGGAGATCGCCCTGAACCGGATTCTGCCACTCACGACTTCTCGCTCTCCGCGTCGGCCTGTCCGGCCTTCGTGACGCTCTCGACCCGCGTGCGGGCGACCTGCACCTCGACCTTCGTGCCCTTCACGCGGCCGACCTCCACCGTGAACCTGTCGTCGTCCACGCCGGTGATCGTGCCGTAGAGGCCGCCCGAGGTGACGATGCGGTCACCCTTGACCGCCGCCTTGATGGAATCCTCGCGCTCGCGCTGCTGCTTCTGCTGCGGGCGGAACACGAGGAAATAGAAGATGAGGAACACCGCCGCCATCGGTATGAAGAAGCTGATGTCGCCGCCGCCGGCCTGCATCAGGAGCGCGGATGATTCGTTCCCCAACGTGTCGCTTCCTTTCTTTCGGTGCTGCGAGCCGCTCGGGCCCGCCTCGAAGGCCGCGCGTCAGCGCCGCTTCGCCACCGAGCGATCCAGGTCCTCGAGCTGCGTGCCCGGGTAGAAGGCCTGGAGGATCTCCGGGTAGCGCCGGCCCGCACGTGCGAGGGCCTGGGCGCCCCACTGACTCATGCCGACGCCGTGGCCTCGGCCCGTCCCGACGAACACCACCCGACCGTCGCCGGGCCGAACGTCGAAGAGCGTACTGCGAAGCGTCGACTCGCCGATCATCGATCGGAGCTCACGGCCCGAGAGCCGGCTGCGCCCCTTCGATCCAACCACCTCGAGCCGGGCCACGCGGCCGCTGGGCGTGCGCTCGATGATCACGACGCTCCTCGGCACACCGACGCCGACGCCGGCCGAGTCGAGCAGCCGGCCGAAGGTGTCGAGCGAGACGCCCGCGCGCCAGTACGTATCGGGGGAATCCTCCTCCCCCACCACGTCCCGCGAGACGAGATACGGAATCGAGCGCCCCCAGACCTCGTCGGCGCTGGCCGTGCGCCCGCCCGAGGCGCTGTGGAAGACCGCGAGGATCGGCCGGCCCCCATGTGTCAGCACCTCGCCGCGAGTCTGCTTCACGGCGCGGCGGATCGCCTCGTGCACGCCGGCGCTGTCCGCATAGACCTGATGGGTGGTGGTGGCCGTCACGTGCCAGGGCGCATCTGCCCGGAGCGCCCGCTCGTGGAGCGCGTAGCTGCGCGAGGCCACGGCCTGGGCCGCCAGCGCCTCGGGCGACCAGCTCGCAGGGATCTCGCCCTCCAGCACGCCCGCGACGTAGTCTTCGAGCTCGACGGTGTTCACCACGACGAGCTGCGAGCCGGCGCTCCCGGCAGACGCATCCACCGTCACCCGCAGGCTGCCGTGCACGCGACGTCCCGCGACGGCCGCTCCGCGACGGGCGGGCACGTCCCAGACGCTCCGGGTCTCGCGACCATCTCGCCGCACACCCGTCCTCGTTGCTTCGAAGGTGGCCTGCCGACCGCCGGCCTCGACCTGCATCGGCCCGGGTCCGCGATAGAGGAGCACGCGCATGGCCGTGGCTTCGCCCGAGCCCGCGCGGGCCTCGGCGGCCAGCGCCAGGCCCGACGCGCACGCGACCGCCAGGACGAGCGCCGGGCGGACGCAGCGAAGCCTCGATGAGCGCATGGCGGGTCTCCAGGGGGGCTTCGTGGGGCCTCTACGTATCGCAGAAGCTCCGGGCAGCCAAGCTCGGCCTCGCGTCGACCCCTAGAGGTCGCCCGCGATGGCCTCGGCCTTGTCCTTGGCCTCCCAGGGGAAGCCCTCGTCTTCTCGGCCGAAGTGGCCGTGGTAGGACGTCGCCCGGTAGATGGGCCGCCGGAGGTTCAGGGTGTCGATGATCCCTGCGGGGGTCAGGTCGAAGTGCTTTCGGACGATCTTTTCGAGGTCGCTGCGGCTGTGGCTTCCGGTGCCGAAGGTGTCGACCCGCACCGACACCGGCTCGGCGACGCCGATCGCGTAGGCCAGCTGCACCTCGCAGCGAGTCGCGGCGCCGGCGGCCACGAGGTTCTTCGCGACGTAGCGAGACGCGTAGGCAGCGCTGCGATCGACCTTCGAGGGGTCCTTGCCCGAGAAGGCGCCGCCGCCGTGGCGACCCATGCCGCCGTACGTGTCGACGATGATCTTGCGCCCCGTGAGACCCGCGTCGCCCATCGGTCCGCCCACGACGAAGCGGCCGGTGGGGTTCACGTGCATCTTGGTGTCGTCGTCGACGAGGTTCGCAGGCAGCGTGTCACGGATCAGCTTGTCGATGACGTCGCGCTTCAGATCTTCGTGCTTCACGTCCTCGGAGTGCTGGGTCGAGAGCACGACCGCATCGATGCGGACGGGCTTGCCGTCGTCGTCGTATTGCATCGTGACCTGGCTCTTGGCGTCGGGGCGCAGATAGTCGAGCTCGCCCGACTCGAGCAGCTCACGATGGCGCCCGATCAGCCGATGCGAGAGGCGGATCGGCGCGGGCATCAGCTCCGGGGTTTCGTCACATGCGAATCCGAACATCATGCCCTGGTCGCCGGCGCCCTGCTCCTTGTGGAGGCCCTCGCCCTCCGACACGCCCTGGGAGATGTCGGGGGACTGGCGACCGAGCGACACCATCACGCCGCACGTCGCAGCGTCGAAGCCCATCTCGCTGCCGGTGTAGCCGATGTCGTGTACGACGCTGCGAACGAGGGGAATGATCTCGACCTTCGACTGCGTCGTGACCTCGCCGCACACGAAGACGAGGCCCGTGGTCGTCGCCGTCTCGCATGCGACGCGCGACGCCGGGTCGTCGGCGAGCATCGCGTCGAGGATGGCGTCCGAGATCTGATCGCACATCTTGTCGGGGTGGCCCATCGAGACGGACTCGGACGTGAAGAAGTTGCGGGTTGCCATCGAGAGGAGCTCCTGCGGATTCACCGCGAAACGGGGTCTGTCGAGCCCGTGGAATCGGATTCGGGGGGCCGAACGGGGGGCGCAGGGTAGGTTAGACGCCCCTGGGGTTCAAACCCTGCGCGGCCCGTCAGGCCGTCTCGGCGTCCTCGAGAATCGCGCCGAGCTGCTGGATGGCGTCGTCCGCGCCCGTGCCCTCGGCCCGGATCACGAGCGTCGTGCCCTGCCCGGCCGCCAGCGAGAGGATCGAGAGCACGCTCGACCCGTTCACCCACTCCTCGCCGCCCGGCCTGCCGATCTCGACCTCACAGCCGAGCTCGGCGGCGAGCTGCGCGAATCGCGCCGCCGGCCGCGCGTGCAGCCCGTACGAGCTGCGCACCGTGAACTCGGCCTCGACGCGCAACCCGTCCGTCACTCGGGCGCTCCGTGGGGCACGAGCTCGCTTGCGCACGACAGGTTCCGGCGGCCGTACTCGCAGATGTAGTGCGCGAGGTCGCCGACGCTCTTCTCCTCGCGCTGGGTCGCGAGCTTGATCAGCATCGGCAGATTGAAGCCCGTCACCACCTCGATGTTGAAGTCGTCGAGGAAGGACAGCGAGATGTTGGACGGCGTGCCGCCGAACATGTCCGTCAGCACCAGCACGCCCTCGCCCTGGTCCGCAGTCTCGAGCGTGCGCTTCAGCTTCTCGCGCATCTCGTCGATCGCCTCGTTCGGCTCGAGCGATACGGCGTAGAACGTGGGCGACTCGGGCACGATGAGCCGCAACGCCTGCAGGAACTCCGCGCCGAGCCCGTAGTGGGTGACGATCACGACTCCGACCTTCATGATGCATTCCCCCCCATCGCGACGCAGTGCCCGCGTGGATCGAAGCCGCCCTGCCCCGTGCCAGCCCATTCGACGGACATCCGGGTCACCTCTGCACGTCGCGGTGCTCGACGTTCACCTCGCGCCCCTGATCGACGAGCCATCTGGCCAGCGCCTCGGTGATCGCCACCGAGCGATGCCGGCCACCCGTGCAGCCCACCCCCACCGTCAGGTACGCCTTCCCCTCGCCGTCGTACTTCGGAAGCAGATACCCGAGGAACGACGTCAGACGATCGAAGAGCTCGCGCCCCCGTGCATCTTCGAGCACGAAGCTCGCGACGCCTTCGTCGAGCCCCGTCTTCGCGCGCATCGACTCCTCGAAGTACGGGTTCGGGAGGAATCGCATGTCGAAGAGGAGCTCGAGCGAAGGCGGCGTACCGTAGCGAAAACCGAAGGACACGAGGTTCACGATCATCGGCCGGGCGGTCTCACCCTCGACCCAGCGCTCGATCGCGCCCTTCAGCTCGTGGACGTTGAGATCCGAGGTATCGAGCCGGTGGTCCGCCAGGCTCGCCAGGTCGACGAGCAGCTCGCGCTCGCGCTCGATGCCCTGCTCGACACTCCCCGCCGGCGAAAGCGGGTGCACGCGCCGCGTCTCGCGGTAGCGCTTCTCGAGCACCTCGTTCGCGCAGTCGAGGAAGAGCGTGCGGACGCGTACCCCACGCTCGCGCAGCCGCTCGACGACGGCCGGAAACTCGCGCAGGAAGGGCTCCTCGCGCGTGTCGACCGCCAGCGCGATCCGCAGGATCGGTGGCGTGGCCTGCTCGCAGAGATGGAGGAACTGGGGCACGAGCTGTGCCGGAAGATTGTCGACGCCGTAGTACGAGAGGTCCTCGAGCGCGGCCATGGCCGTGCTCTTGCCGCTGCCGGACAGACCGCTCACGAAGACGATCTCGCCCCGGCCGTGCCGCCTGTCCTGATCGCTCACGCGCCCCCCTCGTCGCCGGCCGGCGCCGACCGGCTGCGAAGCCGGTCATCGAGACGACGGGCAGCGTTGTTTCCCCGTTTGCGCTCCCGCTGATCGCGCACGGCCACCTCCACCAGTGTCGCCATGTTTCCTGCCGGCCGCACGGGGAGCTCGAGGCTGGGCACCTCTGCGCCCGCGAAGCTCTCGGTCTCCCGCTCCAGACCGATCCGGTCGTAGCGCGACCCCTCGCGCCAGGGCTCGAGGCGGCAGCAGAGATCGATCGGGGCCTCGTCGAGCACGGACTGCTCGCCGAAGAGGTCGGGGATGCGGATGAGACCGACGCCGCGCAGCTCCATGTAGTGGCGGATCAGCTCGGGCGCGTAGCCCACGACCCGGGTGCTCCCCTCGTGTTGCTCCGGGCGGAGACGCACCACGTCGTCGGCGACGAGACGATGGCCGCGCTGCACGAGCTCGAGCGCGCACTCGCTCTTGCCGACCCCGCTGCGCCCGACGAGCAGGACGCCGAGACCGAGCACCTCGACCAGTGCTCCGTGGATCTGCTTCTCCATGCCCGCTCCCAGCGGCCGCGAGCTCGGACTCCAGGCTCCGACGCGCGACTCGATCACGAGGCTCGAAGGGGGATGCGTCCCGGCCTCGATGAAGAAGCCCGAGAGGAGCGGCTCAGAAGCGCGCGTCCTCGTCCGCGATGGCGACGAACACGTCCTCGGGCTTCTCGGCCTCGAGCAGCCGCTCCCGGAAGCCACCATCGCGCAGGAAGCGCGAGATCCGCGCCAGCGCCTTCAGGTGCTGGCCGCCGGAGTGCTCGGGCACGACGAGGAGGAAGAATAGCTGCGTGGGCTGGCCGTCGATCGACTCGAAGTCGAGGCCGCTCTTGCAGCGCGCGAACGAGGCGAGCAGGCGATCGAGGCCGCCCATCTTGCCGTGGGGAATGGCGACGCCTTCGCCGATGCCCGTGGACTGGAGCGCCTCGCGCTCGACGAGTACGCGCAGGAGCTTCTCGCGATCGACGGCAGGCACCGCGTCGCCGAGCGCGCTGGCCATCTCGGCCAGCACGCCATCCTTCGTATCGGATTCCAGGTCGAGGAGGACTGCCTCCTTGACCAGGATGTCCATGATCTTCATGGCTCCTCCGCCCTTGGGCGGCGGCAAGTTATCCCACCTGCCGGCGCTTCGTCGAGGAGAGGATGTTCATAGACTCGCGGTATTTCGTGACCGTGCGCCGGGCGATGTCGATGTTGCGCGCCTTCAGCATCTCCGCGATCCGCTGATCCGAGAGGGGCCGCTTGGGGTCCTCGCTCGTGATGATCTTGCGGATCTTCTCCTTGACGCTCTCGCTGGCGATCGCGTCGCCGTCGACTCGATTGATGCTGGAATTGAAGAAGTACTTGAGCTCGAAGATCCCCTGCGGGGTATGGGCGTATTTGTTCGTCGTGACCCGGCTGACCGTCGACTCATGCATGCCGATGTCGTCGGCTACGTCGCGCAGGTTCAGGGGCTTGAGATAGGCGACGCCGCGCTCGAAGAACTCGCGCTGATGTTGAATGATGCTCTGCATCACCTTGACGATGGTGCGCTGCCGCTGGTGGATCGACTTGATCAGCCACTGCGCCGAGCGCAGCTTGTCCTGCACGTAGTTCCGGGTGTCCTTGGCGTCGCTCGACTCGCCCCTCTGGTGCTGGAGCACGTCGCGGTAGACGTTGCTGATCTTGAGCTTCGGCAGCCCGTCCTCGTTGAGCAGCACGTGGAAGTCGTCGCCGATCTTGTGCACGTAGATGTCGGGCGTGATGTAGACCGGCTCGTCGCCCCCGAAGTCGCGGGCAGGCCGCGGCTCGAGGCTCGCAATCACGCGATTTGCCGCGGCCACCTCCTCGGGCGACGCGCCCGTGACCCGGGCCAGTCCGCGGAAGTCACGCTTCTGGAGCAGGTCGAGGTGCTGGTCGACGATGTCGAAGGCCAGACCGTCGCGAATGCGGAGCACGCGCAGCTGGGCGAGCAGGCACTCGCGCAGATCGCGGGCGGCCACGCCGGGCGGATCGAGGCGCTGCACCTTCACGAGCGTCGCTTCGACTCGCTCGACATCGCAGCCGCACTGCTTCGCGATCTCTTCGATCGTCGAGCAGAGATAGCCGCGTTCGTCGAGGTTGCCGATGATCCAGTGCCCGATCTCGGTCTCTTCGTCGTCGAAGTCCGAGACCCCGACCTGTCCTTCGAGGTGATCGGTGAGCGTCGTCCGACTGCTGATCGTCTGCTCGAGACTGGGACGCTCGTCATCGCCACCGGCGACGCGCGTCTCGAGGCCCGTCTGCGGGTTCGACTCGAGATAGTTCTCCCACTCGATGTCGGCAATCTTCTCGGCATCGGAGGGATCCGACTGCTCGGAGTCGTCGGCGCGGCTCAGATCCTCGCTGGCCAGGTCGGCCGCGATCTCGAGCTCGCCCGGATCGGCGCTCACTTCATCGGCCGTCTCGGCGCCGGAATCACTCGATTCGGACTCGGCCTGCGCCTGCTCGCCCGCTGCATCGATCTCGGGATCGGCGCCCTCGGCGTCCACCTGCTCGTCGGGGGCCGCCTCTTCGAGGACGGGATTCTCCTGCAGCTCCTGCTCGACGAGACCGACCAGCTCGAGCTGATTCAGCTGCAACAGCTTGATGGCCTGCTGCAGCTGTGGCGTCATCACCAGCTGCTGCGACATCCTGAGCTGTTGCTTCAGTTCGATGGCCATCGAGTGCTCTTCAGTCTCCACGCGCCGCGGGCGCTCGCCGCGGCTCCTCGCCACGGCCCACGGTGCCCTGCATTCAGGACACCGTCCCCTCGAACGTCACGTCCGACACGCGTCGAATCTTGAGCGGAGCCGGCGTCGAATCGCCAATCCGCGCGATTCGAACGAGGGAGCCTGAGGGTAACAACGGAGCGCCATCGGCGACACTTGCCCACTGCGCCCGGCGACGCCGAGCTTGCGCCGCAGTAACCCATGTCGTCTGCGAACGTCGGAGAACGACGCAGAGCGGCGCCACCGGCTCCGATGTGCACCAGAATGGGTCGAATCGTCAGTGACGGATCGAGCGCGTTCTAGCTGTCGCGACCGAACATCGTGCGGAAGGGCTCGTAGGAGCCGACCCACCACGCGGGACGCAGGATGAGGTAGTCGTAGATCACGCCCACCGGATGGAGCACGTACGCCGTGATCCGCACCGGGTTGCCGGCGTCGGGCGCGTCGTACTCGCTCTCGGCAGCCGCGGGGGCGCTGAACGCCAGCGCGATTGCGAGACAGGCCGCGGCGAGTCCGCCGCGCCGAGCAACAGCCGTCGTGGAGCCATCCTTCACGAATCCGCTCTTGATGAACCCGGTCATGAACCCGCACCTCATGGGCTCGCGGTCGGCGAGCCCGTTCTGCCTGCAGTCACACCCTGGCCTCGACGCACGAGGCCCGCGTGGTGCCCGAGCATACCATTCGTCCGACCGGTCGCTGATCTGGAGGGCGCTCCCACCAGGAGAGGCCGGGCGATCCCCCGTTGTCGGGCGCATTTGGCGGAGGCGGCGGCCGGGCGGATCCGGGGGCGGATGGAACCCGGCCGTACGGCTGGCTGACATCGGGATGGAGCGCTGACGCCGCGCCGCGGCAGGCGACACGGTCCCGAAGCCCTGGCCCGGTCCGATCGGACCCGAGCTTCCCCTCGGGTCAGGCAGCTCGAATCGAGTGGCCTCGAGAGGACCATCGGCCGATTCAGCCCACGTTTGCAGCATCGATGCCCCAATCTGGATCCATCTCACGATTGAAGTGGCCATGTTCTGGCAGCATCACAGCTCGGGGAGACGATCGTGCGGAACCAAACGGAGCTTTCGACCCCCTCAGAGCTCCTACTATGATGCTCTCGGGAAATTTCGTGTATGTTCGCGATCCGCTCGGCCGATCCCTCGGACAGCGTACCCGAAATCGCCCATCTGGATGGCCACTCAGACCTCCCGGAGAGATCATGGACACGAAACTCCCGACCGGAGCCGAGAAACTGATCCAATGCCTCGAGCGCGAGGGCGTCGAGTACGTCTTCGGCCTGTCCGGCGGGGCAGCCATGCCCATCTTCGACGCCCTGGTCGACTCGAACATCAAGCTGATCCTCGCCCGCCACGAGCAGGGCGCCACCCACATGGCCGACGGCTACGCCCGCGCGACGGGCAAGCCGGGCGTGGTCCTCGTGACCTCGGGGCCCGGGGCGACCAACACGGTCACGGGCCTGCTGACGTCGCACATGGACTCGGTGCCGATGATCGTGCTCTGCGGCCAGACCATCTCGCCGATGCTCGGCAAGGACGGGTTCCAGGAGGCCGACGTCACCGGCATCACCTACGCGGTGGTGAAGCACAGCTATCTGGTGCGCGAGGCGAACGACATCCCCCGCATCACGCGCGAGGCCTTCCACATCTCGACGACGGGCCGCCCGGGCCCGGTGCTGATCGACCTCCCGAAGGACGTGACCCAGGGCCCGTGTGACGCGCCCTTCGTCGACGACGTGCACCTGCCCGGCTACGAGGTGCCCGGCCGCGCAGACTCGCTCGAGATCGAGCGCGCGGCGGCGCTGCTCTCGAGCGCCGAGCGCCCCCTGCTCTACGTGGGCCACGGCGCCGTGATCTCCGACGCGGGCAAGGCGGTGGTGACCCTGGCCGAGAAGCTGCGTGCGCCCATGGTGAACACGCTGCTCGGCAAGGGGGCCGCGGACGAGACGCATCCGCTGCACCTCGGCATGCTCGGCATGCACGGCACTGCATACGCCAACAAGGCCGTCGCCGATTGCGACCTCATCATGGCGATCGGTGCACGCTGGGACGACCGCATCACGGGCAAGCTCTCCGAGTTCTGCACCGGCGCGGTGAAGATCCACGTGGACATCGACGCGGCGGAGTTCGGCAAGATCATCGATCCCGACGTCTCGATCCTCGGCGACGCCCGACTCGTGATCGAGGACCTGATCCCGCTGATCGAGATGGCCCAGACCGAGGCCTGGCTGCGCCAGTGCGACCGCTGGCGGCGCGACTATCCGCTGAAGTACCCGAAGAAGGGAGGATTGCGCGCGCAGCACGTGCTCGATCGGCTGCACGCCATCACGCAGGGCGACGCCATCATCACCACGGACGTGGGCCAGCACCAGATGTGGGCGGCCCAGTTCTGCCGGACCCGCAACGGGCGCGAGTGGATCTCCTCGGGTGGCGCCGGGACCATGGGCTTCGGCTTTCCCTCGGCCATCGGCGCCCGGTTCGCAAACCCCGACAAGAAGGTCTGGGCCGTGGTCGGCGACGGCGGCTTCCAGATGACCTCGATGGAG
>CAYYSY010000049.1:0-19785 GCA_964474355.1 uncultured Spirochaetaceae bacterium
CAGGACATTGGCGCGGGTGCTCGTCATCTCCTCCGGCGTGGTCAGGAAACCGCGAGCCGCTTCGGACTCAAGGGGCTCGTGCGCGAACTGATCGAAGCGGATCCGGAGGTCGAGCGCGCCGTCGAGGCGGTGCTCGCCGAGCGAGCCGAGGCGATCGTCGTCCAGGACGGCTCTGGAGCGCTGCGCGCACTCGACGCGCTGCGAGAGGCCGACGCCGGCCGTGGCGTCTTCCTGGTCGCGGGCGAGGGGCCGCCGGTCGGGCTGGGCATCGTGCCCTTCGGCACGCCGCTCGCCGATCTCGTGCGCGCGAGCGCGGGCTTCGAGTCGACGGCCCGCACGCTCCTCCACGACGTCTATCTCGTGGACAGCCTGGGCGAGGTGTTCGAGCACTTCGGCAACGGTCGCCTGCCAGCGACGTTCGTGACCCGACTCGGCGACACCGTGACGCCCGAGGGCGCGATCCGCGGTGGCGGTGAGGCCGCGTCGAGCGGGCTCATCTCGCGCGTGCGCGAGGTGCGCGAGCTCGAGGCCGAGGTCGACGAGCTCGAGATGGAGACCGCGCGCAGCGAGGCGGCCCACGAGACCGCGATCCGTGAGCTGCAGGAGGCGAGCGACGGGCTCGACAACCTGCGGAACCGCCACCACACGTCGGCGCTCGCCGTCGCCAACCACGAGAAGGACCTCGAGCGCACGTCCGAGCGGGTGAAGACGCTGGGCGAGGCCCAGGAGCATCGCGTCGCCGAGCGCAGCGAGCTGCTCGCCGAGGCCGAGGCGCTCGCCGACGAGCAGACCCGCATCGAGACCGCCCTCGAAGAGGCGCGCCAGGAGCGCGTGGCCAAGCAGCGCGGGCTCGATTCGATCGGGCTGCAGCTCGGCAGCCTGAATCGAGAGGTGTCGCGCCTGGGGGAGCGGGTGACGGAGCTCCGCGTGGCCCACGAGGGGCGCGTCGAGAGCCGCGACCGCCTGCGCGAATCGGCGGAGCGCGCCTCCAACACTGCCCGGGACACGCAGACCTGGATCGAGCGCCGCGAGCGCGAGATCGAGCTCGCCGCCGAACGGCGCCAGACCCTCGCCGCCGAGGTCGAGGTCGCCGAGGCGAGCCTCAACGAGAAGCTCGGGGCCGAGGAGACGGCTCGGCTCGAGGCGGAGTCGCTGCGCGATGACTACGAGGCGAAGGCCGTCGGGGTGCGCGAGGCCGACGACTCGATGCGCGAGCTCCGCTCGCAGCTCTCGGGTCGCCAGGAGGCGGCGGCGGGTGCCGAGCTGACGCTGCGCGAGAGCGAGATGCGGCTCACCCACCAGGTCGAGACGATCCGCGAGCGCTGGCACGTCGATCTGTCGTCGTGGGAGCTGCCGCCGCTCGACCCCGAAGAGGCACAGGCGGTGGCGACGGTGCACGCGGAGACGAGCGGCGGGGCCGAGGGCGAGTCGGGAGAGGCCGCTGCTGCCGATCCGGCCGCCGATGCTGCAGCCGAGGCGGAGGCCACGGTGGCGGCGGCCCTCCGCGGCGAGGGCGATGCGGCGACCGAGGGCGAGGCCGCCGAGGGCGCGCCCCTCATCGACGATGCGGCGAACGCCGCGAAGGAGGCGCGGAAGAACGCCGAGCTCGCCCGCGCCCCGCGCGAGGAGCGGCAGGAGACGCTCGAAGGGCTCCGCAAGACGCTTCAGAGCCTGGGCGACGTGAACCTCGGCGCGATCGAGGAGCACGAGGAGCTCGCCGAGCGACACCGCTTCCTGCACGAGCAGCAGGCGGACCTGCAGCAGACGATCGACTCGCTGCGCGAGGCCATCGCACGGATCAACCGCACGAGCCGCAAGCGGTTCCGCGAGACCTTCGAGGCCGTGTCGAAGCGCTTCTCGGAGAACTTCCCGAGGCTCTTCGGCGGCGGCAAGGCGAGCCTCGAGCTGACCGAGGCCGAGGACGTGCTCGAGGCGGGCATCGAGATCATGGCCCAGCCCCCGGGCAAGCGGCTGCAGAACGTGAACCTGCTCTCCGGCGGCGAGAAGACGATGACGGCGCTCGCGCTGCTCGTCGCGGTCTTCCAGGTGCGGCCCTCGCCGTTCTTCCTGCTCGACGAGGTCGACGCGGCGCTCGACGACGCGAACGTCGGCCGCTTCAACCAGCTCATCACCGAGATGGCGGCCCACTCGCAGTTCCTGGTCATCACGCACAACAAGCGCACCATCGAGGTCGCCGACGTGCTCTATGGCGTGACCATGGAGCAGAAGGGTGTCTCGAAGCTGGTGAGCGTCGAGCTGACCTGAGCTGACCTGAGCTGACCTGAGCTGACCTGAGGTGAGACGAGCCTCGACGCCGGCGTCGTGATCCGACATTATTTTCGACCGCATGGTCGAAAAGCGCGCAGGCAGAGGTTCGGGCACGTCGAAGGCGGAGCGTACGCGGGCGCGGATCCTCGATGCAGCCGAGGTCCAGTTCGCGGGCGGAGGCTTCGCCGGCACGCGCGTCGAGGCCGTCGCGAAGGCGGCGGGCATCCGCCGGGCGACGCTCTTCTATCACTTCAGCGACAAGACCGACCTCTACGACCAGGTGCTGGGCCGCCTGGTGGCGCCGCTCGTCGACCGGATCCGCAAGATCCTGGCAAGCGGGTCGTCCGACGATCTCATCGAGCGCGCCGTCGGCGAGAACCTCGACTACCTCGTCGAGCACCCGAGCCTCGCGCGGATCATCCTGCGCGAGGTCGCCGACGCCGAGCCCGGGCAGCCGCCCCCCGTGCTGCGCCGTGCTCGCGATCTCGTGCGTGAGATCGAGGCACTGGTCCCGCCGCCCGGCGCGCATCGCATCGACGCCATGCGGCTGATCCTGATGGTCGCGGGCGCCTCGACCTTCTTCGTCTCCGCTTCGGCCTGGCAGGAAGGCCGGGGCGACAGCGATCCCGCGGAGCAGCTCGCCCGAGACAAGGCCGAGGTGGCTCGCCTGGTACGGCGCCAGCTCGGTCTCGACACGCCCGAACCCGACGAGGAGCCGTCGCCATGACCCAGGCCGCCATCACGCCCGACGCCCCGCATGCCTCTCAGCAGCCGCTCCGTCGCCAGTGGCGCCACGGGCTTCGCTGTCTGTTGCGCTTCATCACGACACCGAGCGATCTCGCCAACAGCTTCGAGGCGATGTTCGCGCTCGCCGGCCCTACGGTGCAGAAGCAGTTCGACGAGTTCGCGAGCGACCCGGTCGGGCGCCGGCTCCTCGATGAGCGACCGCGCCAGGAGCTGAACGAGCTGCTCTGCGACCGCGAGCGACTCGAAGCGCTGCCGAAGGGGAGCTTCGCCGACGCCTACCTCGACTACATGGGGGGCGACGGGATGGGCTCGGCCGACTACTTCCTCGAGGCGGCGGACATCGACGAGAAGGGGGCGCGCTTCGGCTGGAGCGAGGATCAGATCTGGTTCGTGAAGCGGATGGCCAACAGCCACGACCTCTTCCACGTCTGCTCTGGCTACGACCGTGAGATCACCGGGGAGGTCGGTGTGCTGGCCTTCACGGCGGGGCAGGTCCCCCTGCTGCCTTTGCGTCTGGTGATGCTGTGGCTCGTGACGCTCAAGCCCTCGCAGCCGCTGCGTTGGCTCCGCTTCGTCCGGAACGCCTACCTCCACGGCAAGCGGACCCCTCCGCTCGCCTGCGTCGACTACGAAGCGATCCTGCCGATGCCCCTCGAAGAAGCGCGGCGCGCGATGGGCATCGCGCCGATGGACGAGATGCATCCCGGCGGCGTGCCGGGCAAGGGGGCGGTGCTCGAGCAGCTCGAGCGGCGCGTCGAGCTCGTCTGAGCGGTGCTCGGGCTCGTCGGGGCGGCGGAACGAGCCGGCTAGATCAGCAGGCCGAACGGACACCGCGACGCCTTCCGTGGCTCGCTTGCGCTGTTATGATCCGCGCCCCATGGATCTGGCCTCTCTCATCGCATTCGTCACCGGGGCCGTCGGCGCCGATCTGATCGTCCTCGGCGGCGTCTTCGCGGCTGTCCTCCTCGTCGCTTTCGTTGCCGGCGCCATCGGGCGCTCGCGCGCGAGCGCGGCGCCCGCGGAGGCGGCTCCTCCCGCCCTCGAAGAGCAGGCGGCGCCGCTCGAGCGGGTGCCGACCGCGCCCGCCGCAGCCGAGCCCGAGCCCGTGGTCGCGGAGGCGGCGCCCGAGCCGGTTGCCGCACCCGTGGCCGCGCCCGCGCCGGCCCCCGAAGTCGTCCCCGAGCCCGAGCCCGAGCCCGCTCCGCCTCCGCGTCGTGTCTCGCTGCGCGAGCGGCTGTCGCGCACGAGCGAGGTGCTGGTCGGCCGGCTGGGCGGCCTGCTCGGCGGTCGCCAGCTCGATGCCGACCTGCTCGACGAGCTCGAGGCGCTGCTCTTCACGGCCGACCTCGGCGTCGCGACCGCCGAAGACCTGCTCGAGAAGGTGCGGGCCGAGGGGGTGGGGGCCGATGGCGACCGCGTGCGCCAGATCCTGCGCCAGGCGATCGAGGAGAAGCTCCAGCGCGTGCAGCCCACCGGCGAGGTGCTGGCCGTCAGCGGCAAGCCCCACGTGATCCTGGTGCTCGGCGTGAACGGCGCGGGCAAGACGACGACGATCGGCAAGCTCGCGGCCCAGCACGTGGCGGCGGGACGCAAGGTGATCCTGGGCGCGGGCGACACGTTCCGCGCCGCGGCCATCGAGCAGCTGCAGGTCTGGGGTGAGCGCGTCGGCTGCGAGGTCGTCGCGGGCAAGTCGGGCGGCGACCCGGCCGCCGTGGCGTTCGACACGGTGAAGGCGGCGATCGCGCGCGATGCCGACGTCGCGATCGTCGACACCGCCGGCCGGCTCCAGACGAAGAAGCCCCTCATGGAGGAGCTCGCCAAGATTGCGCGCGTGATGGCGCGCGATCTGCCCGACGCGCCCCACGAGCGGCTGCTCGTGCTCGACTCGAACACGGGCCAGAACGCGGTCAGCCAGGCGAAGCTCTTCAGCGAGGTCACCGAGGTCACGGGGCTGGTGCTGACCAAGCTCGATGGCACGGCGAAGGGCGGCGTCATCATCGGGCTGGCCGACGAGCTCGGCATCCCCGTACACTTCGTCGGGGTCGGCGAGGGCGTCGACGATCTGCGGCGCTTCGACGCGCACGAGTTCGTCGACGCGCTGTTCGAAGAAGAGTAGGACGGGGCGCCTCGCCTTCGTCCGCAAGGGGGGAAGGCGTGAGAGAGTTCATCCTGGCGCTCGATCAGGGCACGACCTCTTCGCGTGCGCTGGTCTTCGACCAGAGCGGCGGTGTGGTCGCCCTCGACCAGTACGAGTTCCCGCAGCACTTCCGCCAGCCGGGCTGGGTCGAGCACGACGCCGAGGAGATCTGGGACAGCCAGCTCCGCGCCGCCCGAGGGGCGATCGAGAAGGCCAGCATCACGCCAGAGCAGATCGCGGCCGTCGGCATCACGAACCAGCGAGAGACCGCGGTCGTGTGGGAGCGCGACACCGGGCGTGCGATCCACCCCGCCATCGTGTGGCAGTCGCGGCAGACCGCCGGCATCTGTGAGGACCTCCGCCAGCGCGGGCTCGAGGACGAGGTCAAGACGCGCACCGGGCTCGTCATCGACTCGTACTTCTCGGGCACGAAGGTGCGCTTCATCCTCGACGCGGTCGACGGCGCGCAGGCGAGAGCGGAGCGAGGTGAGCTCTGCTTCGGCACGATCGACTCCTACCTGCTCTACCGGCTGACCGGCGGGCGCGTGCACGCCACCGAGTACTCGAACGCGTCGCGCACGCTGCTCTACAACATCCACGACCGCGACTGGGATCCGGTCATGTTGAACGCGCTCGACGTGCCCCGTTCGATGCTGCCCGAGGTGCGCGACTCGAGCGGCGTCTTCGGCGAGACGTCGGCCGAGTGGCTCGGCGGCGAGCTGCCGGTCGCGGGCATGGCGGGGGATCAGCAGTCGTCGCTCTTCGGGCAGGGCTGCTTCGAGCCCGGCTCTCTCAAGAACACCTACGGCACCGGCTGCTTTCTGCTGATGAACACCGGCACGGAGCCGAAGGCGAGCGACACCGGGCTGCTCACGACCCTCGCGTGGGGTCTCGACGGCCAGGTCGATTATGCGCTCGAAGGCAGCGTCTTCGTGGCGGGGGCCGCGATCCAGTGGCTGCGCGACGGGCTCGAGCTGATCGAGCACGCCGCCGAGAGCGAGGCGCTGGCGAAGAGCGTCGAAGACACGGGGGGCGTCCACTTCGTGCCGGCGCTGACCGGTCTCGGCGCGCCCTACTGGGACGAGCGCGCCCGCGGCACGATCGTCGGGCTGACCCGGGGCACCACGAAGGCGCATCTCGTGCGCGCGGCGCTCGAGTCGATCGCGTTCGGCTCGCGCGACGTCGTCGATTGCATGGCCCACGACTCGGGGCTTGTGATCGACCGATTGAAGGTCGACGGCGGCGCCTGTCAGAACGATTTCCTGATGCAGTTCCAGGCCGATCTGCTGGGGGCGGTCGTCGAGCGGCCCTCGGTGCTCGAGGTGACGGCCTTCGGGGCAGCGGCGCTCGCCGGGCTGGCGGTGGGGCTCTGGGCCGACCGCGACGATCTGCGCGCCAAGACCGCCGCGACCGGCGGCACGAGCTTCGCTCCGAAGCTCTCGAGCGAAGAGCGCGATGAGATCTACTCGCACTGGAAGCGCGCCGTGGACCGGTCGCGTGACTGGCACCAGGGCGAAGCATGAGCGCGCGCGGCCTCGATGATCGGCTTCGCCGGCGATGGCGCCCGCGCCTCGGTCGGTGGCGCGGGGGCGAAGCATGAGCGGCGAGCGGCTCGATCTCTCGAAGCCTCCCATCGTCATCGCGCACCGCGGCGCATCCGGCGAGCTGCCCGAGAACACGTTCCCTGCCTATACGCTCGCCGTCGAGCAGCGGGCCGACATGATCGAGATCGACCTGCATCTCACGACCGACGAGGCGGTCGTGATCAGCCACGACGCCGAGCTCGATCACTTCGGGCGCGAGGGCTTCATCGGCGATCTCTCGCGAGCCGAGGTCTCCGATCTCGATGCCAGCCACGGTGGCGACGCGGGCCCCCTCCCGGTGCCCGAGCTGCCGGCTGTGCTCGACCGCTTCGGCGAGCGCATCCCGTTCAATCTCGAGATCAAGCGCGGCGAGCACGATGTCTACGCGGGGCTCGAGCCGATCGTGCTCGAGCAGGTGAAGTCGCGCGGACTGCTCGAGCGGACGCTGTTCTCGTCGTTCTTCGATCCGGTGCTCCGCGAGCTGCGCCGGCTCGAGCCTGCGTCGCGGCTCGCGACGCTCGTCTCACCGCGCGCGCCCGAGCGCGTCTGGGAGCGGGCGGAGAAGGTCGGGGCGGAGGCGGTGAACCCGCACTTCGTGCTGGCGAGCCCCGACTTCGTCGCCGAGGCCCACGCGCGTGGGCTCGGCGTCTACGTCTACACGGTCGACGACGAGGAGCTGATGACCGACCTGCTCGATCGCGGCGTCGACGGGCTCTTCACGAACTTGCCGGCCCGGATGCGGGCGCTCGTCGACTCGCCTGAAGGGGTTGCGCGCTGGGGGGCGGGCACTTGATCGAAGCGATTTCGCGTCCGGCACGAGTCATTATTGAGACGGCGTGACCCACGCGAGCCACGGAACATGCGAAGCTAGGCGTCGAGCCGACGCACTTCTCTGGGGGGGAATCACGATGAGCGAACGAGGGACCTGGCGAATCCTGGGGCTGATCGCATCCGTGATGCTGCTTGCCGGCTGCTCGGAGTCCGAGCTCCCGGGCGATCTCCCGCCCCTCCTCCGGGACGTCGATCTGCCCGAAGTCTCGTTCGAGCTACCCGCCGCCGGGCCTCACGCAACCCGTCCCTACAACATCCTGCTGATCTCGATCGACACGTTGCGGGCCGACCGGCTGTCGGCGTACGGGTTCTCGAGGCCGACCAGCCCCCGGATCGACGCGCTCGCGAAGGAGGGCGTGCTCTTCGAGCATGCCTATTCGCACTCGCCGAAGACGGCCGAGTCGCACATGTCGATCATGACCTCGCTCTACCCCGAAGTGCACCGGGTGCAGAACTTCGTCAAGGATACGACGCCCCTGAGTGAGAGTGTCCCCACGCTCGCCACGATCCTCGATGGCGCGGGCTACCGGACGGAGGCCTACACCGGTGGCGGTAACGTCACGGCGCCTCTCGGGTTCGCGCGGGGCTTCGATCACTTCGGGGAGTTCACGGTGTACGACCCGGGTGGCGCCGCGGTCGAGCGGGCCACCACTGCATTGAGGGAGCTGGCGCGCGACCGCGGCGAGGACGCTCCACCCTTCTTCTTCTTCGTGCACACCTTCAAGGTGCATGGGCCGTATGCACCGCCCGAGCGGTACTTGGAGGGTTTCGTGGAGCCCGGCTTCGAGGACCAGATCCCCGGCACCCACGAGCGCCTCACGGCGGTCTTCGATGCGGGAGACAAGCCGGCCGACGCGTTCTGGGGCAGTGTCGACAAGCACGATCCGGGGCACGTGCGCCACATCGACGAGCTCTATCAGGCGGAGATCCGGTACACGGACGACCGACTTCGGGCGCTCCTCGCCGCACTCGACGAGACCGGCCTCGGCCGCGACACGCTCGTCGTGCTCCTCTCCGATCACGGCGAAGAGTTCATGGATCACGGCCACATCCGACACGAGCGGCTGTACCAGGAGCTGCTGCACGTGCCGCTCATCGTCCGCTACCCCGCGAGCGATCCGGACGCTGCCGAGCCCGGCACTCGCATCGATGCGGTCGTGCGCATGATCGACGTGATGCCGACGATTCTCGAGTACGTCGGCATCCAGCCGCCAGCGCACATCCAGGGCAAGTCGTTCCAGCAGCTGACGACCGGCGCCGAGGAGGCGCCTCGATTCGTGTGGAGTCAGTGGTACCAGTCGGGAGAGTCCGCGCTGCGGATCGGGGACTGGAAGCTCTACGACCGTGTTCGCGTCGAGCCCCTGGTGCGAGTCGGCAAGTATTCGTTCTTCTGGGACACCCGGTACTGGGATGAGCTCTACGAGCTCGGCAGCGATCCGCACGAGCAGGTCGATCTCTCCGACGCATACGGAGGCACCGGCGAAGAGATCCGGCACACGCTGGACGAGCTGCGCGCGCAGCGCGACGTGTTGCGGGCGCACTTCGGCACCGGCGAGGAGGTGCAGCTCGACGAGGACACCAAGCGCCAGCTCGAGGCGCTCGGGTACCTGTAGGCCGGGACGCTCGACGCCCTGCATGGACGGTCGGGGCGCCGCAGCTCACTGACGTCCCATGGATCCACCCCTCGCCCCTGCGTCCACCAGGGGAGGGGAATCCCCCGCTCTCGATCGACTGCCCGCGGTCGGCAACCCTTTGTGTGCGCCCGCGCCCTTCACCGAGCGGGTCGCCGAAGGTAGCCGAAGTGGGCAAGAACATCGTGATCTGTGCCGACGGAACGAACAACGAGCCCAAGGCGAGATCGAACGTCTGGCAGCTCCACCAGGCGCTGAAGAAGCCGGGGCTGAACAACGTCTGCTTCTATCGCCGGGGGCTCGGGACCGACTTCGGCGACTTCCCGGGGCTGGCGTTCGGAACCGGCATCAACGCTCACATCCTCGACTGCTACGACTTCCTCGCGTCGAACTGGGAGAAGGGCGACAAGGTCTACTGCTTCGGGTTCAGCCGCGGTGCGTACACCGTGAGGAGCTTCGCCAACTTCGTCTCGATGGTCGGGCTCGTTCGCAAGAACGAGAAGAGGAGAACGATCAAGAAGAAGAAGGGGGCGGGCACCCGCCGCGTGAAGCAGCAGCAGCTCGACGCCGCCAAGGCCTGGCGCATCTACGAGATCAACCGTCAGTCGGTGTTCCAGCAGCGCCGGGATTCACTGGCCGAGCGCATCGGGCTGCGGGCGTGCCCGATCCACTGCATCGGTGTCTGGGACACGGTCGGCGCCGTCGGCGTCAAGCTCGGCAAGTCGAAGAAGAAGCAGACCTTCCATCGCTACCACCGGACCGATCTCGCCCCCGACCTTCGCTACGCCTTTCAGGCGCTCTCCATCGACGACGTGCGAAGGACGTTCTGGCCCCATCAGTTCGCATTCGCGCACCACCCTCTGCCGATCGGGCCGCAGACCGTCGAGGAGGTGTGGTTCGCCGGCATGCACTCGGACGTGGGTGGGGCGTATACCGATGGCCGCGGCGCCAAGGCGATGTCGAACGTCGCGCTCCACTGGATGGCGTCGAAGATGCCGAAGGGGCTCGGCCTCGAGCTGCCCGCGTCGACCCGCGGCGATGGCCTGGGCCGAATGCACGACTCCGGCGAGATGACTGGACGCCGACTGCGGCGCCCGCCGCGGGGCGCGCGGATCCATCAATCGGTCGTGGATCGCATCGAGGGGCCGATTCCGCCGGGCAACGCCCAGCGCAAGCGCGAGCCCGGAGGCGTCTACCGCCCGAAGGCGCTCGAGTACCGGAAGCACTCGGCCATTCCCGAAGGCTTCAAGCTCGACATCGAGGCGGGACCGAGCTTCGGCCTCGATCGGATCTATCAGGTCGTCGACAAGGCGTACGCGAAGCGGATGCCCGGCTGAGGCCCCCACCGCCGACTGGGCAGGACGTGCGGTGCGCGCAGGCCGGCATGCGCGGGCCCGGCTCGTGCCGAGGCATTTGCCCGACCGCATGCGTTCCCAGAGGGGGGGGATTCGTTCGCGGCAGCGGTGCCAGCGAGCGTGCATCGATCCGACGCCTCGTCGCGGCCGTGGGTGCGTTCTTCCTTTTTTTCCGGGCAGTTGCGCGTCTGTGAATGGCGCGTGTCGCCACGCCGCGGGGTTCGGCCCCGTTGACATTCCAGGGGCGCTGTAATAGCGTGCTCCTCTCCAAAAAACGTAAGGCGCGCGGCGACTTAGGGCTTCAGGGCCACGGCCTGTCCAGGCCGGCCCGGCTGCATCCAGGCAGTCCCTCGGAGCCGACCCGCGCGCCTCCGCACAGACTCGGACGCGATTCGCAATGACTGATTTCGGTCTGCCCCCGAAACAGGGCCTGTACGACCCCGCTCTGGAGCACGATGCCTGCGGCATCGGTTTCGTCGCCGACATCAAGAACGGCCCGAGCCACGAGATCGTGGAGCAGGGGACGGACATCCTCTGCCGGCTGACGCATCGCGGCGCGGCCCTGGCCGACGGTCTCTCGGGTGACGGGGCCGGCCTGCTGATGCAGACCCCCGACAAGTGGCTGCGCAAGGTCGCCGACGAGGCGGGCTTCGGTCTGCCGGCCCTCGGGCAGTACGCGAGCGGCCATGTCTTCCTGTCGGTGGATGGCAGCGAGCGGCACTGGCAGCTCGGCACCATCGAGAAGGCCATCGCGAGCGAGGGCCTCACGCTCCTCGGCTGGCGCGACGTGCCCATCGACCCCGGGACCATCGGTCACATCGCCCGCAGCGCGATGCCCCAGTTCCGCCAGATCTTCATCGGCGCCCCCGACGGCCTCGACCAGGACGCGTTCGAGCGCAAGCTCTACGTGTTGCGCCGGGTGATCGAGAAGGCGATGGACGCGCGCGGCGCGTACTTCCACGTGCCGAGTCTCTCCAGCCGCACGTTCCTCTTCAAGGGCATGTTCCTCGCGCACCAGACTCCGCAGTTCTTCCCCGACCTGCAAGATCCCGACATCGAGAGCCGCTTCGCCCTCGTGCACCAGCGCTACTCGACCAACACGTTCCCCACCTGGGAGCTGGCCCAGCCGTTCCGCTATCTCGCCCACAACGGCGAGATCAACACGATCCGCGGCAACGAGAACTGGATGAACGCACGCAGGGCGTCGCTCGAGTCGAGCCTCTTCGGGGACGACTTGAAGAAGCTCTTCCCGGTGATGGTGCCGGGCGCCAGCGACTCGGCGCGCTTCGACAACGCGCTCGAATTCCTCTACCTGGGTGGCCGCGAGCTGCCCCACGCCATGATGATGATGATCCCCGAGGCGTGGGAGAACCAGGACAAGATGGACCCCGACAGGCGCGCCTTCTACGAGTACTACTCGTCGATGATGGAGCCCTGGGACGGTCCGGCCTCGATCACGTTCACCGACGGCCGCGGCATCGGCGCCGTGCTCGATCGAAACGGCCTGCGCCCGAGCCGCTACATCGTCACCAAGGACGGCCGGGTCGTGATGGGATCCGAGGTCGGCACCCTGCCGATCGCGCCCGAGAACATCGAGCGAAAGGGTCGCCTGCAGCCGGGCCGCACGTTCTACATCGACCTCGAAGAGGGCCGCATCATCGAGGATGCGGAGATCAAGGACCGCTACGTCCAGAGCAAGCCCTTCCGCACCTGGGTCGACCAGAACGCGATCCGCCTCGATGGCCTGCCCGACGTCGACGCGGTGCACCAGCCGAACCCCGAGACGCTGCTCATGCGGCAGAAGGCGTTCGGATACACGCTCGAAGATCTCAAGCTGCTCGTCGCGCCGATGCTGGCGAACGGCAAGGAAGCTCTCGGCTCGATGGGTGAGGACGCCGCGCTGGCCTGTCTGAGCGACAAGCCGCGCATGCTCTACCACTACTTCAAACAGAATTTCGCCCAGGTGACGAACCCGGCCATCGACTCGATTCGCGAGCGGCCGGTGATGACGATCCAGACCACCGTGGGCCGCGAACGCAACCTGCTCGACGAGACGCCCGAGCACGCGCGGCTGCTGCGGCTCGACCACCCGGTGCTCACGGACGATCAGCTCGAGCGCATTCGTCAGAGCGAGCTCGAGGACGTGAAGCCGGTAACGCTGCCGATCGTCTACAAGGTCGCAGAGGGCGGCGAGGGGCTGAAGTCGGCCCTCGACGACATCTGCGCCCAGGCCGCCAAGGCGGTCGATGAGGGCGCGACGGTCATCATCCTGTCGGATCGATCGATGGGCCCCGACCTCGCGTCGATCCCGGCGCTGCTGGCCACGGGCGCGGTGCACCATCACCTGATCCGCTGCGAGACGCGCACGCGCTGCGGCATCGTCGTCGAGACCGGCGAGGCCCGCGAGGTCGCGCACTTCGCGATGCTGATCGGCTACGGCGCCGCGGCGATCAACCCGTATCTCGCCTTCGAGAGCGCGGCGAAGATCGTCGAGGACGCGACGTACGTCCCGGAGGATCTGACGTACGAGAAGGCGGTCGCGAACTATCTCCATGCGATCGATCTCGGGCTGCTGAAGATCTTCGGCAAGATGGGCATCTCGACCCTGCGCAGCTATCGAGGCGCGCAGATCTACGAGGCAGTCGGTCTCGGTGCCGAGGTGGTCGACTACTCCTTCGCCGGCACGCACTCGCGGGTCGCGGGCGTCGGCTTCGACGTGCTCGCGCGAGAGGCGCAGATGCGCCACGACGCAGGCTTCGCCGGCGACGAGTACGAGTACCCCGAGCTCGATCCGGGCGGCCTCTACCAGTGGCGGCTGCGCGGCGAGCAGCACACGTTCAACCCGGATTCGGTGTCGAAGCTGCAGCACTCCGTGCGAGAGGAGTCGTGGCAGAGCTATCGCGAGTACGCCAGGGCAGCGGACGACGACGCCGTGCGCCTGCGCACGCTGCGCGGCCTCCTCGACTTCGATTTCATGCAGAACCCGATTCCCATCCACGAGGTCGAGCCTGCCTCGGAGATCGTGAAGCGCTTCTGCACCGGCGCCATGAGCTACGGCTCGATCTCGGCCGAGGCGCACGAGACGCTCGCCATCGCCATGAACCGCCTCGGCGGTCGCAGCAATACCGGCGAGGGCGGCGAGGACCCGGCGCGCTGGACGCCGGACCCGAACGGTGACTCGCGCCGCAGTGCGATCAAACAGGTGGCCTCGGGCCGCTTCGGTGTGACGAGCGCGTACCTCGCGAACTCGGACGAGATGCAGATCAAGATCGCCCAGGGCGCGAAGCCCGGTGAGGGCGGCGAGCTGCCCGGGCACAAGGTCGACGAGATCATCGCGAGGACGCGGTACTCGACGCCGGGCGTGGGGCTGACCTCGCCGCCGCCGCACCACGACATCTACTCGATCGAGGATCTGTCGCAGCTGATCCACGACCTGAAGAACGCGAACCGCTACGGCAACGTCAGCGTGAAGCTGGTCAGCGAGACGGGCGTCGGCACCATCGCGGCGGGCGTCTCGAAGGGCAAGAGCGACCTCGTGCTGATCGCGGGCCACGACGGCGGCACCGGCGCGTCCCCCCAGACCTCGATCAAGTACGCGGGCTGCCCCTGGGAGATCGGCCTCGCCGAGACCCAGCAGACCCTCGTGCTGAACGATCTACGAGGCTGCATCCGGGTGCAGGTCGACGGCGGCTTCAAGACCGGCCGCGACGTCGTGATCGGCGCGCTGCTCGGCGCCGACGAGTTCGGCTTCGCGACGGCGCCGCTCGTGGCGATGGGCTGCATCCTGATGCGGGTCTGTCACCTGAACACCTGCCCGGTCGGCATCGCGACCCAGCGCATGGAGCTGCGCGAGCGGTTCGCGGGCTCGCCCGATCACGTGACCCGCTACTTCACGTACCTCGCCGAAGAGGTGCGTGAGTACATGTCGAAGCTCGGCTTCAGGACCTTCGACGAGATGATCGGTCAGACCCAGAAGCTCAGGATGCGCGACGGCATCACGCACTGGAAGGCGAAGCACGTCGACCTGTCCGATCTGCTGCACAAGCCCGGGGTCGATCACGACCTGCATCACACCCGGACCCAGGACCACGGCCTCGAAGAGGCGCTCGATCACAAGCTCCTCGATCTGGCGGCGCCGGCTCTCGAGCGCGGCGAGAAGGTCGAGATCGATCTGCCGATCGGCAATACGAACCGCACCGCCGGCACGATCCTCGGCAACGAGATCAGCCGGAAGTTCGGGCTCGACGGCCTGCCCGAGGACACGATCGAAATCCACTTCACGGGGTCGGCGGGGCAGAGCCTAGGCGCGTGGCTGCCGAAGGGCGTGACCATCACCGTGGACGGCGATGCGAACGACTACACGGGCAAGGGCCTCTCGGGCGGCAAGGTGATCGTGCGGGTGCCGGAGGGCTCGAGCTTCGAGCCCGACGAGAACATCATCGCCGGCAACGTGCTGCTCTATGGCGCGACCGGCGGCGAGGCCTACTTCCATGGCGTGGTCGGCGAGCGCTTCTGCGTGCGCAACAGTGGCGCCCACGCGGTGGTCGAGGGCGTCGGCGATCACGGCTGCGAGTACATGACTGGAGGTCGGGCGATCATCCTCGGGCCGACGGGTCTCAACTTCGCGGCGGGCATGAGCGGCGGCATCGCCTTCGTGCTCGACGAGGCCGGGGACTTCCGCGAGAAGGTCCACAACGACCTGATCGACTTCGATCCCCTCGACGACGCCGACGTGGACTACATCCAGCGTCAGCTCCGCAAGCACTTCCAGTACACGCGCAGCAAGCGCGCGGACGAGGTGCTCCGCAAGTGGGAGACCTTTGCTTCGAAGTTCGTGAAGGTCTTCCCGCAGGAGTACAAGGCGGCGCTCGCGAAGATGAAGAGCTGAGCGGCCGATCGGCCGAGTGGGCCCCGCGCGACGCTCGATGTGCGCCGGCGGTCCGAGAACTGCTGCACGATCGCGGGCCAGACCCGCGCGAAACGGACGGACGAGATGGGAAAGCCCACCGGATTCCTGGAAGAGAAGCGAAGGGCGTTCACCTACCGCGATGCCAATGAGCGAGTCGGTGACTTCAAGCAGGTCATGGAGGTCGTCCCCGACGAGACGCTCCAGGCCCAGGCGTCGCGCTGCATGGACTGTGGTGTGCCCTTCTGCACGAACCCGAACTCGGGCCGCGGCGGTTGTCCGCTCGGCAACATCATTCCCGACTGGAACGACCTGATCTATCGGGACAAGTGGGAGGACGCGATCTCGCGCCTCCACTCGACGAACAACTTCCCCGAGTTCACCGGTACCGTCTGCCCGGCGCCCTGCGAGGCGGCGTGCGTCCTCGGCATCAACGACGACCCGGTCACGATCAAGTCGATCGAGCTGAAGACGATCACGAAGGCCTGGGACGAGGGCTGGGTCAAGCCGACCGTGCCCGAGGTGCGAAGCGGCCGCTCGGTGGCGGTGGTCGGCAGCGGTCCGGCCGGGCTCGCAGCGGCCCAGCAGCTCTGCCGCGCCGGTCATAGCGTCACGGTGTTCGAGAAGGCCGATCGCGTGGGTGGCCTGCTCCGCTACGGCATCCCCGAGTTCAAGCTCGAGAAATGGGTGATCGATCGCCGGCTCGAGCAGATGAAGGCCGAGGGCGTGTCGTTCCAGACCGGCGTCGACGTCGGCAAGGATCTGACGGCGGCCGATCTTCGAAAGAGCTTCGACGCCGTGCTCCTCTGCATGGGCGCCGAGCAGTCGCGCGACCTGCCGGTCGAAGGCCGAGAGCTCGAGGGCATCGAGTTCGCCATGGACTTCCTCCCCCAGGCGAACAAGCGCTGCCACGGCGACGTGATCGAAGGCGACGACGCGATCTTCGCCACGGAGAAGAAGGTCGTGGTCCTCGGCGGCGGCGACACCGGCTCCGACTGTGTGGGGACTTCGCATCGCCAGGGGGCCGATTCGGTCACCTCCATCGAGCTGCTCGCGCGTCCCCCGGCGGAGCGCGATCCGTCGACGCCCTGGCCCTGGTGGCCGCTCCAATACAGCAGCTCGAGCTCCCACGACGAAGGTGGCAGGCGCGAATATGCGATGATGACCAAGCGCTTCGTGGGAAGGGACGGCCGGGTCCAGGCGCTGGAGGGCGTCGAGGTGCGGTTCGGGAAGGTCGACGAGACGGGCCGCCCCCAGCTGGAGGAGGTGCCCGGCAGCGACTTCAGGATCGAGGCCGATCTCGTGCTGCTGGCGCTCGGCTTCCTGGGTCCGGTCCACGAGGGGCTGCTCGACGACCTCGGAGTCGCGTACGATGGCCGTGGCAACGTGCAGGCCGATACGCAGAGCTACGCGACGAGCGAGCCGGGGATCTTTGCCGCAGGTGACTGTCGGCGCGGCCAATCGCTAATCGTGTGGGCGATCTCCGAAGGACGCGAGGCCGCACGCGAGGTCGACCGCTACCTGACGGGGAGCACGCGTCTGCAGTCGCGTTCGACGCCCGGGCATCGCGCGGGCTGATCGAGCAGCTCGTGCTGCAACACCCGGCACGGATCTCGCCGTGACGCGGATCACCATCCTTTCTTGGGTGAATCGATCCCGAGGCATCCACCACGCGTATCGTTCGTGGTAGGTTTGTCACATGAGCTTGGGTGCCCCCCGACGCAAGCGAGCCAAGAGCGAGAAGACCGACGACGTCGCAGTCGGTGTGCCCGGTGATCGGCCGCCTGGTGAGATGAAGCGCATGGAGCCGCGTCGAGGCGATGGGCCGTACACGATGGCGCGCCTCGCGCGCGCAGTGGCCCGGCTGGTAGATGGACAAGGTGCGCTGCTCGCGCGCATCGACGCGCTGGAGAAGGCGCTCGCCGATCGCGAACGACAGGTCGTCGAACTCGAGGCACAGGTGAAGTCCGGTGAAGAGAAGCGCGGGCGCGCACTCGAACGGATCGATCAGATCATCGACCAGCTCGACGAGCTCGAAGGGCGCGCAGAGTCTGCGGCCTTTGCCCAGATCGACGGAGCACCGAGGGTGAGCCACGACGGGTGAGCCTCTTTGGCTGCCTTGACGGCGACGCGCTGAAGGTGGCCCGCCATCCATGGGCGAGGCCGGACCGGGGGACCGATCAGCCGTGGACAAGCGAACCGTGGCACTGCACATCGCGGGCAAGGAATACCGTGTCCGCAGCGACGCCGACGAAGACTGGCTGCAGCACGTGGCCGAGTGCGTCGATGAGACCATGGCGCAGATTCGTGATCGCACCGGCATGGTCGACACGTTCGACATCGCCATGCTCGCCTGCCTGAACCTCGCCCGCGAGGTCATCACCCACCGCGACGCCCAGTCCGACTCGGCCACGCTGGTCGAGGAGGAGCACCTGAAGCAGCTCACCGATGCTGCCGAGGCTGCCCTCGCGAGGCTTCCCGAAGACCTGCACCTCGTCGGCGCCGCCGATGGATCCGGGTCGCCGCAGCTGCTGCCCCTCGGCGAGCTCTCGAAGGACGACGCTGCGCACGGGATCCTCGGGACCCTCACCGAGTAGACCTCACTCGTGACGGCTGATCCGCGCCGATCCCCCCTCGACGATGCGAAGCGACGCATGCGCGAAGAGCTGCGTGTGCGCTGTGCGAGAGTTTCCGCAGACGACGCCGAAGGAGAAGGCCGCGCCGCTGCACGCTCGCTCGCCGACGATGCCCGGTGGCGCGGGGCAGGGCGCATCGCGTTCTTCGCATCGACGCGGGGCGAGCCCGATGCCAGGCCGATCTTCGATTGGGCGGTCCGCGCGGGCCACGAAGCGCTGTTTCCGCGCTGTCCGAGCGAGGATTCGATGGAGTTCGCTCCCGTCGGCGCCTGGGACGAGCTGGTAGCGGGGCGCTACGGTCTGCTCGAGCCGACGTCCCAAGCGCTGCCCGAGCCATGGAGGTCGGGCGATCTGGTGCTGGTACCCGGGCTCGCCTTCGATCGCCTGGGCGGGCGGCTCGGGCGAGGCGGGGGGCACTACGATCGCTGCTTCGAGGCGTCTCCTCGCGGCGCACCTTGGCTGGTCGGCTTCGGCTTTTCGTTCCAGATCGTGGACGAGGTGCCGATGGACGTTCACGACCGTCGGCTCGATGGCGTGTTGACGGGCAGTGGGCTGGAGTGGCTCGCCGGGGCAGTCGAAGCGGGCTGATCCCGTGACCGGCTCGCGGGGTCGCTCGGGCCGCTCGAGACGAGACCGGTCAGCCCGAGAACCCAAAGAACCCAAAGAACCCAAAGAACCCAGAGAACCCAGAGAAGGCGGAGAAGAGAAGAGGGCGATGAGCGATCGGGCAACGGAGGCCGAGGTCGAGCGACAGCTCGCCGTCATGCGAGAAGGCGCCGTCGAGCTGCACGGTGAGGACGAGCTGCGGCCGCGGTTGGCTTCGGCGCTGGCCGAGGGGCGACCCCTGCGCGTGAAGCTCGGGATGGATCCGTCCTCGCCCGATCTGCACCTCGGGCACACCGTGGTGTTGATGAAGCTGAAGCGCTTCCTCGAGCTCGGGCACACGCCGATCTTCCTCGTGGGCGACTTCACGGCGCGCATCGGCGATCCGTCGGGCAAGAAGAAGACGCGCCCGGCGCTCACCGAAGGCGAGGTCAAGAAGAACGCCGAGACCTACGTCGACCAGGTCGCGAAGGTGCTCGACGTGAGTCGCGTCGAGGTGCGCTTCAACACCGAGTGGATGGACTCGATGGGGCCGAGTGACTTCGTGAAGCTCTGCTCGACGGTCACCGTCGCACGCCTGCTCGAGCGCGACGACTTCGCGAGGCGCTACAAGGCGGGCGAGCCGATCTCGACGCACGAGTTCCTCTACCCGTTCGTGCAGGCCTACGATTCGGTGGCGCTAGAGGCAGATATCGAACTCGGAGGGACGGACCAGACCTTCAACCTGCTGATGGGGCGCGACCTCCAGAGGCACTACGAGCAGGCTCCTCAGGCCGTTCTGACGTTTCCGTTGTTAGTCGGGACCGACGGCAGCGAGAAGATGTCGAAGAGTCTGGGGAACTGCATCGCGGTTACCGACGCGCCGGAAGACATCTACGGCAAGGTGATGAGCATCTCGGACGAGTCGATGCTCGACTACATCCGCATCCTCGCGGCGGGGGACGCGGAATGGGCGCCGCTCGAGGCAGCTGCCGAAGAGCAGCGCGCAGGCAGCGGCAATCCGATGCAGCTGAAGCAGGCACTCGCCCAGCAGGTGGTGACACGTCTCGCTGACTCGGCTGCGGCCGAGGCTGCGCACGCGCACTTCC
>CAYYSY010000050.1:0-7445 GCA_964474355.1 uncultured Spirochaetaceae bacterium
TCGAGACGCCCGAGGACGTGGCCTCGCCCGAGCGGTCGGCTCTCTCGCAACGTCATCCCGACGTCGAGTGGCTGCACGGCGACAACGTCGGGTTCGCCGCGGCAGCCAACCGACTGCTCGCAGCCGAGTGCGGCGCGCCCGCGCCCGCGGACGTCCAGCTGATTCTCAACGCCGACATCGCGCTCGATCCCGAGCACCTCGCACGCCTGCTCGCGGTCTTCTCGGACGAGCCCCACGTCGCGATCGCCGGCGGCAAGCTCCTGCGCCCGGGGCGGGAGCTGATCGACAGCGCCGGCATCCACATGCCCGCGCACGCGCGTCCCCGCGACGTCGCGAGCGAGCTGCCCGACACCGGCGAGTGGAACGCGCCGCGGGACGTCTTCGCGGTGAGCGGCGCCGCGCTCGCGGTGCGCACGGCGGCGCTCGAACGACTCGCGCTCGACGGCGAGATCTTCGACGAGAGCTTCTTCATGTATCACGAGGACACCGACCTCTGCTGGCGCGCCGCGAGGCTCGGCATGCGCGTGCGCTACGTGCCCGGTGCGGTGGCGGTGCATCGCCGTGGCTGGCGCAAGGGCGAGCGCTTCCAGCAGCCGGTGTGGATCCGGCGCCACTCGTTCAAGAATCATTACTTGCAGCTGCTGAAGAACGAGACGGCGGGCGGGTTCGTGCGCCGACTCCCCGCGCTGACTCTCTGGGAGGGGCTGCGGCTCGGCTTCGCGGTGCTGCGCGACCCGGGGATCCTGCCGGCCTACGGGCAGGCGATTGCGGCGCTGCCGGATGCCTGGCGCAAGCGCCGGCGGTTGCGCGCGAAGATCCGGTCGCTCAGCGCCGACTGAGAAAGTCGCACACGGCTTCGGCGACGCGATCGAGATCGTCCGGCCGCAGATCGGGATGCACGGGGATCGCCACGCCGGTCTTCGCGGCCGCGTCCGCGCAGGGCAGGGGGACGGGCGTCTCGGCCACACGCGCCAGCGCCGGCTGCCGGTGCAGGGGCGTGTCGTAGTAGACGGCGCTCGCGATGCCGCGCTCGTCGAGGTGGCGGCGCAGCGCGTCCCGCCGATCCGCAGGGACGCGGATCACGTACTGGTGCGCGACGTGGCGCTCCGCCGCGGCGTCCTCGCGCGGCAGCTGCAATCCCACGCGGCCGGGGTCGCCGAGCGCGGCGATGAATCGATCGCGGTAGCCCGCGGCGTGGCTGCGGCGCGCCTCGCTCCACTTCTCGAGGTAGGGGAGCTTCACCGAGAGCAGCGCCGCCTGGAGGGCGTCGAGTCGACTGTTGAGGCCGATGGTTTCGTGCCGGCCATCTTCGGCGACGCCATGGCTGCGAATCCGGCGCAGGGCCGCGTCCCGCTCGGCATCCGACGTGACGACCATGCCTCCATCGCCGAGGGCTCCGAGGTTCTTGGTCGGATACAGGCTGAAGCAGCCCACGTCGCCGCGGCTACCGGCTGCGAGTCCGTCTGCGTCCAGCGCGCCGATCGCCTGCGCGGCATCCTCGACGACGAACGCACCGATCGTGCCCGCGAGCTCGCGCACTCGGTCGACGGGGGCGACGCGGCCGTAGAGATCGGCGACGACGATCGCTCGGGCGTCCCCCACCGCAGCGCAGGCCGCCTCGGCGCTCGCCGGATCGAGGTTCGAGTCGACGGGATCGACGTCGGCGAAGACGGGCGTCGCGCCGACACGCACGATCGCGCTCGCGGTGGCGAAGAACGAGAACGCCGGGCAGACGATGCGGTCGCCCGCGCCCACGCCGAGCGACTCCAGCGCGAGGACGAGTGCGTCTGTGCCGGACGCGCATCCCGCCGCGTGGGCCGCGTCGACGGTGCGCGCGAAGTCGGCTTCGAATCGGTCGACCTCGGGGCCGAGGACGAACGTGCCTGCGTCGAAGACCCGCGCCGCGGCCGCGAGCAGATCGTCGCGGAGCGGCGCGTGGAGTCGGGCGAGGTCGACCAGCTCGATGCGGGGCCCCGTCATCGGCGGCGCTCCAGCTCGCGGACGCCCTTTGGTCGCAGATGCTTCGTCACGAGATCGTCGGCCTCCTCGCGCAGCGCGGCGACGAAGCGCTCGCGCCCGAAGCGCTCTGCGTGACGCCGGATCGCAGCCGGGTCGAAGCTCTCCTCACTGGCCTCGAAGTGCTCGACGGCGCGGTTGAGCGCCGCGGGTGTCTGCTCGTCGAAGAGCACGCCCGTCGCGGGTGCGTCGCCGCCGAGCGGCCGCACGCTGTCGATCGCGCCCCCGCGTCCGAGCGCGATCACCGGTCGGCCGCATGCCTGGGCCTCGACGGCGATCAGCCCGAAGTCCTCCACCTGGGGATGGATCAGCGCGCGACAGCCCGCGTAGAGCCGCGCGAGCGCGTCGTCGCTCACCCGGCCCACGAAGCGCACGTTCGGCGGCGCACTCCGCTCGATGCGGTGTCGAAGCGGACCATCGCCCGCGACCACGAGGGGCCTGCCGGATGCCGCGAACGCCTCGATCGCGAGCGCGTCCGCCTTGTAGGGCACGAAGCCGCTCACGAGCAGGTACTCGCTGCCCGGCTTCTCCCCGCTCGGCCGAAATCGCTCGAGGTCGACCGGCGGCGGGAGCACCCGCGCCTCGCGCCCGTACGCGTCGAAGATACGGCGGGCGACCGTCGTCGAGTTGGCGAGGAACCGGTGGATCTGATCGGGGCCGCTGTGGCGGAAGTCGAAGGCGCGGAGTGCGCTGATCAGCGGCCGCGCCGCCGCGCGGCGAACGCCCCGGCCCAGATACGCGTCGACCTGATCCCACGCGTAGCGCATGGGCGTGTGGCAGTAGCAGAGGTGCAGGGCGCCGGGCGGCACGCGGACCGACTTTGCGACGGCGTGGCTGCTCGAGAGCACGAGATCGACCGGCGGCAGCTCGAGCCGGCGGATGGCCCACGGAAAGAGCGGCAGCCACTTGCGGTAGTGGCGGGCCATCCCGGGCAGGCGGTCGAGGGGGCTCGTGTGGATGGGGCGCGACTCGAGGCGCGGCGTCGTCGAGCCCGGCACGTGCAGCAGCGTGAAGATCTCGGCGTCGGGGAACGCGCCGGCCATGACGTCGAGCACGCGCTCGCCGCCGCGGACGCCGGTCAGCCAGTCGTGGACGAGGGCAACGCGCACGGCGGCAGGATAGCGGCCCGCGCGAGCGTCCGTGCGCCTCGGCGGCCAAGGCGGACCGGGGGGACTCCACTGAGCCCAGGCCCTCGCCCTGGCGACGCGGGCGTCAGTGCGCCTCGGCGGCCGCGCCATCCGCGGGCAGGGTCAGCGCCAGCGCCTCGTCGATCGTGTCCACCAGGCGGATGTCGAGCCCGTCCTTCACCTCGTCGGGCACCTCGGCGAGGTCCTTCTCGTTGCGGCGGGGGATCACGACCCGCTCGATCCCCGCGCGCGACGCCGCGAAGAGCTTCCCTTTGATTCCACCGACGGGCAGCACCCGGCCGCGCAGCGAGATCTCGCCCGTCATCGCGACCTTGTCGCGGGCTTTGCGATTCGAGAGCACCGAGACGATCGCGGTGATGAGCGCCACGCCCGCCGAAGGGCCGTCCTTCGGCACCGCGCCCGCCGGCACGTGCAGGTGGATCTCGCCGGGTGCGAGGGCCGCGTCGGGCAGACCGAGGTCCTTGGCGTGCGCGCGCACCCACGAGAGCGCCGCCTCCGCGGACTCGCGCATCACGTCGCCGAGCTGACCGGTGAGTCGCAGCCTCAGGCCCTTGCCGCCCGGGCTGCTCGTCGCCTCGATGAAGAGGATGTCGCCACCGTGCGCGGTGACGGCGAGCCCCACGGCGACGCCGGGCATCGAGGTGCGCTCGGCCGTCTCGGGGAGGTGCGGCGGGGCGCCGAGCGCCTCGGACACGAACTCGGCGTCGACGTCGATCTCGGTGTCGAGTCCGTTCTCGGCGACCTTGCGCGCGCTCTTTCGCATGAGGGTCGCGACGAAGCGTTCGAGGTTTCGCACGCCTGCCTCACGGGTGTACTCGGCGACCACCTTCTGGATCGCGTCGTCCGCGACCTTGATGTGACTCGCCTCGAGACCGTGCGCCTCGAGCTGTCGGGGCACGAGGTATTTCTCGGCGATCACGAGCTTCTCGGCCTCGGTGTAGCCGGAGAGCTCGATCACCTCCATGCGGTCGAGCAGCGCCGCCGGGATCGTCGAGAGCGTGTTCGCCGTGGCGATGAAGAGCACGTGCGAGAGGTCGAAGGGCGTCTCGATGTAGTGATCGCTGAAGCTCTTGTTCTGCTCGGGATCGAGCACCTCGAGCAGCGCGCTCGACGGGTCGCCCCGGAAGTCGCTGCCGAGCTTGTCGATCTCGTCGAGCAGGAAGAGCGGATTGCGCGAGCCCGCGCGCTTGAGGCCCTGGATGATCCGGCCGGGCATCGCGCCGACATAGGTGCGGCGATGCCCGCGGATCTCGGCCTCGTCGCGCACGCCGCCGAGCGAGGCGCGCGTGAACTTGCGGCCCATGCAGCTCGCGATCGACTTGCCGAGCGACGTCTTGCCCACGCCGGGCGGACCGACGAAGCACAGGATCGGCGCCTTCGAGTCGGGCGCGAGCTTGCGCACGGCCAGGAACTCGAGGATGCGCTCCTTCACCTTGTCGAGGCCGTGGTGGTCGGCGTCGAGCACCTCGCGCGCGCGGTGCAGGTCGAGCTGATCGTCGGTCTCGACCGACCAGGGCAGCTCGAGCATCCACTCGAGATACGTGCGGATCAGGTGCCGGTCGGGCGCGTGCTGGGGCAGTGCGCTCAGGCGCTTCAGCTCGCGCTCCGCCTGCTCGTAGGCCTCGTCGGGCAGCTCCGCGCTCTCGAGCTTCTCGCGCAGCTCGTCCACCTCGCGGAAGCCGGCGTCGCCCTCGCCGATCTCGGCCTCGATCGCCCGCATGCGTCGGCGCAGCATCCGCTCGCGGCGCTTCTGGTCGACGCCGGCGTCGGCCTCGCTGCGCAGCGCCTGCTGGGTCTCGGCGATCGTCACCTCGCGCTCGAGGTGGCGGCACACGATCCCGAGCCGCGCGATCGGATCGGTCTCGCGCAGGATCTCGACGTTGTCTTCGAGCGAGAGCGCGATGTTCGAGGTCAGCATGTCCGCGAGCATGCCGGGCGTCGGCACGTTCGCGATGAAGGCCTTCCACTCGTTCGGGTAGTCCTCGCGCAGGTCGATGACCCGCTGTGCGAGCTCGATGGCGCGATGCCAGGGCGCCTCGTCGTCGTCCTCGCCCGGCACGTCGGGCAGGTACTCGAGGCGCGCCCGGAGATGCGGCTCGGTCGCCTCGAGCGAGGCGATGCGCGCGCGCCCGATGCCGACGACGAGCGCCTGCTTGCTGTTCTCACGCGCGTCGACCACGCGCAACACGCGCACGAGCGTCCCCGTCTCGTAGAGCTCGTCGAGAGTCGGGTCTTCGTTGGCGGCCTCGAGCTGGGTGGCGATCAGCATGAAGCCTTGATGCCCCGCGGCCTCGAGGGCCGAGAGCGACTTCGGCCGGCCGATCGTGAGCGGCACCGTGACGCCGGGATACACGACCATGTCGCGCACCGGCAGCAGCGGGACACTGGCCGGCACGACGAAGCGCTCGCCGCTCGCGTCCTCGACCTCGGTGGTCGGCCCACCGTGCGGGGTCTGGGAGGGGGCCGACAGCTCGTCGGCACCCGGGTCGTGGGACCCGTCTTCGCTCATGGATGGCTCACCTGCATGCGGCGGCCCACGGTGCCCGTGCCGGGCGCGGGGCCTGGGGTGGGAGTCACAGACCCCCGATGGCCGCGGAAGCTACTCGCGCGCAGGGGTGGGTCAACCGCACTCGGAGGATTAGAGCGCGTCGTGAGGGCCCCGAGAGCGATTTCCGGGGGCCGGGCGGGGCGGCCTTGGCGTTGCACTGATCCTCGCATGTCCAGATCCACGACCCTGTCGCGCCGTGAGCTCCTGCTGGGCCTGGCCGGGGGCCTCGCGACTGCAGCCTTGCCTGGCTGCGGCGGGGAGTCCGATCCGTCCCGCTACACCGCCGCCGACATCGCGGGCCTCGCCCGGCAGCGCCAGACCGAGCGAATCAGCTCGGGCGAGGGCCCGTTCGGGGCCCATCGCTACCGGGGCTATCGCGGCCTCGCCGAGCTGCCGTGGTTCGAGCTCGACTCGCAGGGGCGACTGCGCTGCACGGTGGAGGACCTTCCGCCCGCGATCGACGTGCACTGCCACCTCGGCATGTCGATGGGCGTGGCGCCGGAGATCGACCTCCACGCGCGCACCGACCGGGTGACGCACCTGCTCGATTGCGATGCGAGAGACCCGGGCTGCGAGCTCGACCTCGACGTCTACATCAACGCGAACTTCACCGAGGATGACCTCCGGGAGCTCCGCAAGGGAGCGTTCGCGCAGCTCGTGTGGGGCAGTGATGCGGCGACGACCCAGACGATCCCGAATCTGCCCGCGGAGATGGATGCGACCCGCGTCGGCGAAGCGCTGATCCTGCCGATCGCGTTCGGGCTGCCCGTGGGCGACGACCTCGCCGAGCGCTGGATGGCCGCCGTCGACAAGTCGGGCGCGGGGCGGCGGCTGTTGCGGGGCGCGTCGGTGCATCCGCGAGACCCCGATCGGGTGGCGTAGCTCGAGCGCCAGGCCGCTGCCGGCGCGAGGGCCGTGAAGCTGCACCCGACGATGCAGCGCTTCCATCCCGACGACCCAGGCTTGCGGGACATCTACGAGGCCTGCGATCGGCTGGGCCTGGTGGTGTTCTTCCATGCGGGGCGCACGGGGATCGAGCCGGAGTCGACCCATCGCTATGCCCTGCCACGGCACATCGAGGGGGCGTTGTCGTCCTTCCCCGGTGTCGACTTCGTGCTGGGGCACGCGGGTGCGCGCGATGGCGCGGACATGCTTCCGATCGCACTCCGCCATCGCAACGCCTGGCTGGACATCCACGGTCAGGGTGTCACCGAGCTGGCCGGGATGCTCGAGGCCACGGGCGGCGAGCGGATGCTCTACGGCACCGACTGGGCCTTCTACCATCTGGCGGCGACCCTGGCGAAGGTGCTGATCGTGACGGAGGGACGCCCCGAGCAACGCGACGCCATCCTGCGCGGCAATGCCGAGCGACTGCTGGGCCTCACGGCCTGAGTGCGTCGTCTGCGAAGCTGGGGAGGGGGCAGGTGTGGTGCCCGGGACTGGAGTTGAACCAGCACGTCCTTGCGAACACCAGATTCTGAGTCTGGCGCGTCTACCAATTCCGCCACCCGGGCACGGCGGGCCGGGATCCTACGGCGACGTGGGTGCCGCGTCAACGAACGCACGCGCGCCTTCTTCGCGGGCTTCGACTGAAGGATTCCGCTCGTCTGGCAACGGCGCCGCGCCCACCGTCGCCGAGGCACGCCGCTTCTGTCACCCTCCGCCGCCATGGCGCGACGCGTAAAGGGGAGAGCCGGTCGCAAGAGCGGGGGCAGGCCGGGCGGCAAGGGCGG
>CAYYSY010000051.1:0-10641 GCA_964474355.1 uncultured Spirochaetaceae bacterium
GCGCTCGCCGTGCTCGTGCACTTCACCCTGCCGGAGCCACGCATCGACGCGCGCAAGCGAGGGCTGGCGGAGGCGTCTCACGGCGCGGTCGCGCCGAAGGTCGAGGGCTCGGTCGCCGACGTCGTCCGCTACATGGCCTCGCGCCGCTCGTTCCTCCATCTCTCGATGGCCGGCGCGCTGCACGCCTTCGTCGGCTATGGCGTCGCGCTCTTCAACCCCGCGTTCTTCATTCGCCTGCACGACTTCAAGCTGAAGGAGCTGTCGAGCTACCTCTTCTTCGTCGGCCTCGCCGGCGGCGTCGGCATCTACCTCGGCGGCTGGCTCGTCGACCGGCTGCGCGAGACGGACGTTCGCTGGAGCCTCTGGATCCCGGGTATGTCGACCCTGCTCGCGGTCCCGATCGCGGCCTCGGTCTACCTGATCGGGGACCGCTACGTGGCGCTCGCGGCGCTCGTGCCGGCCGTGATCCTCGGCGCCATGTACCTGGGCCCGACCTTCGCCATGACCCAGAGCATTGCGAAGCCGCACATGCGCGCGGTCGCCTCGGCGGTGCTGCTCTTCATCATCAACCTGGTGGGACTCGGTCTGGGGCCCTCGTTCGTCGGGGCGTTGAGCGATGCGCTCGTGCCGCGATTCGGCGGCGATTCGCTGCGCTACGCGCTGATCCTCGTCGTCGTCACCGGCAATCTCTGGTCGGCCCTGCACTACTGGCTCGCAGCCCGCGATCTGAAGGCCGACCTCGCGGCGGCGACGGCGGAGCCTTCCAACGACGAGCGATGAGCCAGCCGCGGGCCGAGGGACCGACGCGATCGGGCGTCTCGGCCTGGCCCTCTCGGGCTCGGCGCGCCGGACTCAGGCCTCCCGGCCTGCACCCCCATGCTCGCTTCGGGTGTGCTGATCTCGCGCTCGAGCGGCGTGGCCTAGCCTCCCCCTCATGCATCCGGTGGCCAATTCGATCTTCTGGCTGATCTGTCTGACGGCAAGCGTGGCTGCCGCGGGTGACTACTCGCTCGTCATCTCGAACGGGCGCGTGATCGACCCCGAAACCGGGCTCGACGCGATTCGTCACGTGGGCATCCGCGGCGACCGGATCGCGCGTGTGTCGACCGAGGCGCTCGAGGGCGATCGCGAGATCGACGCAGCCGGTCTCGTCGTCGCCCCCGGCTTCATCGATCTGCACACGCACTCGCCCACCTCCCTTGGCCAGTACTTCCAGCTGATGGATGGCGTGACCACCGCGCTCGAGCTCGAGGCCGGGGCGTTTCCGGTCGGCGAGTACGGCGGGGAGATCCACCAGGCGCCGCTTTCGCACTTCGGTGCATCCGCGGGCTACCTCAGCATGCGGCTCTTGGTGAAGGACGGATTGGCCGTCCCCGATGCGACGGCCTCGCCCTGGCCGGTGGGCCTCAAGGGGTGGTGGACGGCTGTGCGGGCGGTGTTCGCGGGCCGCGACGCGGCGCTCGCGCGCACCTTCACCGAGCCGGCCACGTCCGACGAGCGCGAGCGGCTGCGATCGATGCTGCACGAGGAGCTCGATCGTGGCGCGCTCGGCATCGGCCTCGCTCTCGACTACGTCAGCGAGGCCGTCGACGAAGACGAGCTCGCGATGATCTTCGACGTCGCGGGGCAGCGGCAGGCACCCGTCTTCGTGCACGTGAGACGGGGCATCAACGGCGACCCCGCTGGCCTGCGTGAGGTGCTCGCACTGGCCGAGCGAGCCCGCGCGCCGCTGCACGTCTGCCACATCAGCCACAACGGGATGAAGAACACCGAGCTCTTCCTTTCCGAGATTCGCGCCGCGCGCGCTCGGGGCGTCGACGTCACCACCGAGGTGCTCCCCTACAACGCGGGCTCGACCCTGATCTCGGCGGCCGTCTTCGGCCGCGACTGGCAGACGATCTTCGACATCACGTACGAGGACGTCGAGTGGGCCGCGACGGGCGAGCGCTTCGACGAGGCCATGTGGGAGGAGTACCGGCGCCGGCACCCTTCGGGCGCCGTGATCCACCACTACCTGGAGGAGGCGTGGACCCGTCGCGCGATCGCCGAGCCCGGAGTGATGATCGTGAGCGATCTCCTGGCGATGAAGAGCCGCGAAGAACACGTGCCTCCGCACAACGGCGCGTTCACGAGGATCCTGGGACGCTACGTGCGCGAAGAGCCGGTGCTCGATCTCATGACGGCGCTCTCGAAGATGACGCTGCTTCCGGCTCGGCGGCTCGAGCGGCACGCTGCGGTCTTCCGCCGCAAGGGGCGGCTCCAGGAGGGCGCCGATGCGGACCTCACCATCTTCGATCCCGACACCGTCATCGATCGCGCCACATACCGCGATCCCTATCAGGAGTCCGACGGCATCGCGCACGTGCTGGTGAGCGGGGTGCTCGTGGTGGAAGACGGGGCCCTGGTGGAAGGCGTGCACCCCGGGCGACGGCTGAAGGCGCGTACCCGCGAGTAGACAGCATGCAGACGCTGCGTGGCTCTGCCCTCTGCAACCCGGCGACGCACGGTGCCGACCTTCACCTTCCAGTGCTCGCTGACGTTTCGTCCTGCGTCCGTGAAGTTGCGGTCAGCGAGGAGAGCGCGCCTGCTCGCCCGGTGGGCCAAAGACATACGCCCGCACCGCCGGATGCCGGAGCAACGCCGCCAGGATCAGGAGCGGAATCGATTGGATCACGACGTTGATGAGCGACACCGACGCCACGAGCTGGAACGCCTGCTGCCGCTCGACGACGTCGATGATCTCGGCGCTCTGGACCTGCAGCACGCGCAAGGTGTATGCGGCGTGACCCGCGATCGCACCGGCCGTGGTCGTCCACAGCAGGCCGCGTGACCAGCTCTTGCGTCTCTGCAGGGCGAGGGCGCCTGCGACGCCGCAGATCGCAACCACCAGGAAGCCGACCGATCCGATGCGCTCGAGGCCGACGAGCTCCGGATCACGCGGCGCCGGGAGCAGGTGGCCGTACTGGCCGGCGCGCTCGATCCGCTCGAAGGGATTCTCGGCAGGCGACTCTGCGAGCACGACCCGAGTCGAGCCGTTGACCAGAACGACGAGCGCGTTCAGGCCGCCGAGCGTGCAGATCAGCAGATACCCCACCACGACCACGGTCACGACGAGGGGACGCGAGTCGGGCGCGGCGAGCCTGGATGCGGATTGGGAGGCGGCGGTCATCGTGTCTGCGCGACTCCTGGGCTCAGTAGCGACCGAGCGGATCCTGACCGCTGCGGACTCGCTCGATCTGCTCGTCGATGGCGGGCAGGTAGTGCTGATCCAGCGCCTCGAGGTCGCCCTGGTTGCAGCCGTGCTCGACGAACAGAGACCGCAGGTTGGTGAAGAACCTCTTGAGACCGAGCCAGGTCTCGAGCTCGGCAGCACTACGAGCCCGGTCGTCGCCGCGGGTGCGGGCGTCGAGCACGGCGACGCCGGCCGAGTAGTAGTCGATCAGGTCGGCGTGAAGCCGTGCGAGATCTGGAGCGGGAGCGATCGTCTCGAGCGCCACACGGGCCGACCGGATCTTGCGCTGAATCCGATCCGCCTGGGCCGCGTCACCGGAGTCGAGCGCCCTGCCGTATCGCTGGAGCTCTTTGGGAAGATCTTCGGGCTCGTCCCGAAGGGCTCGTTTCAGCTCGCGCTCGTACGATTCGAGCCCCGTGATCGGCCGTCTGCAATCGTCGGCCGGCGCCGCGATCCCGATCGCGAGGGCGGCAGCCGCGACGGAAATGATCCTTCCGATCGGGTGCATTCGAGGCTCCCTGGGTGGTGACCGGCCCTGCGCCCGGAATCGTGTCCGAGCGCTGAAGTCGCGTGGTGGCCCTCGTGGAGCGCATCCACGGCCGGCCTGGCTGAGTCCATCTCTCTTCGGGCGGCCGGCCAAGACGCTGAAGTCCTCGCACCCATGGCTCACTCGAATCGTCGCCGACGGGTCGGCCCCCCCCCCGAAGCCGTGCGCTCGTGCGCTGGTCTGCAAGCATCGGCGCGAGGGGGAACAGGCCCCGTTCGCGGGCGCGTCCGCACTTGCGTCACCGTCAGCACACCTCCTGATGCGATCTCCACCGGGCAGCTCCCAAGACGCTGCAAGCCAGGAGGGCCGCCAGTGCGCTCAGGCCTGGCAGCGAGAGGAGCGGCACGGGCGTCGTGAAGTCACTGCTCTCGATGACGCCTGTGGTCACGAAGGTCGCCGCGGACGCGAGGCCGAAGATCCTGGCCGCCGCGAGGGTGGGGTCGGCGTTGACGGCGGCCGCCAGCGCAGCGGCCAGGTCGGCATCGCTCTGGCCGGGGCCCCGGACGACTTCGACCACGACCCCCGCGATGGTCACCGTCACCGTATTGACGCCGGGCGGAATCTCGAGCGCCTGGGTGGGATCCTGCAGCGGGAGGGGCCGGGCGAACACGACGTAGTTCGAGCCGGCGCCGGGGGCCTGGTTTCCCCCGAGCGTGACCGACCCCGCGGCGAAGTCGCGTCGGAGCATGCGGAACTCCTGGCTCGGGGAGGGGTCGGCGATGTCGATGATGTCGGTCGATGGCGTGAAGTCCGTCGCCAGCCAGCTCGGTTCTCCCGTAGCCCGCGTGTCGAACCCGACGAAGACGGATGCGTCCTGGGCCAGTGTGAAGCCGAGGTGGCTCGGGTCGGCGACGTTCTTGTCGTTGTTCGCCGTCTTGATCCATTGTGAGCACGAGACCGAATCGGGGACGTCTACGAGCACGTGCCTGCCGTTGTCGGTGCGATCGGTGTAGTAGTGATCGCCGCCCTGGAGGTTCGCCGTTTCGTACGCGTTCGGGGTCGAGGCGACGATGTTCGAAATCAGCGGCACGACGTTCGGACAGGCCCGCTCCCGGGCCACGACCAGCAGGTAGTCGAACGCCTCCTCCTGATGCGCGCCTGTGAAGGCGTCGTCTCCGAACCCGCTCACGGCGATGGTCCAGGTGCCGTCCGCCGTCGCGGTGAAGAGCAAGTTGCTCATTCGGCCCGGTCCCCCGTCATCGTTCCTGCCGCCCGCCGCCAGCACGTTCCACGGATCGAGTACACCCACCTCGACATCGTTGCGTTCGCCCGCAGCGCTCTCGAAAGAGCCGTCCTTCAAGTCGAAGACCGAGATCGCCAACCGGTCTCCGGCCTCGAGATCGATTCGAAAATGGTCGACGTCGGCCTGGCTCAGCGTCGCGCCGAGGAGGCCACCGCCCGGCGGCAGCGGGGTCGCTGTCCAAGGAGTGTCGTTGCCCTCTGCCTCGGTGAGCGCGGGCGGATTCGCCGTGGCGGCGACGACGAGCCAGTAGGGCACGAGGCCCAGAACGGCCTCCGCGTGGCTGCCGTCGAATGCGTCGTCGCCGAAGCCGGTCACGCCGACCTCGTGCGCGCCCGGCGTGGCGACGGTGAAGCCGAACCGCGAGAGGAACCCGCTGCCCCCATCGTCGTCACGCCCGAGTGCCGGTCCGGTACCTCCGGTGAAGATCCCGAGCTGGGTGTCGTGGCGCTCCCCCGCCGCATCCTCGAAGAGCGCGCCGAGGACGAGCTGCCCCGATGTGAACTCGAACGCATAGGCGTCGATGTCGGAGGTGTCGAGTGAGCCGCGCACCAGCTTCACTCCGTTCGGGAACGCAGAGGCGTAGGGGGCTCCGTCCCATGGCACCGGTGCGGCGCTCGGGAGCGGGTTCACCTCGGCGTCGTTGGGATCCTTCGCCGGGCTGTCCTCGTACTCGGTGAAATCCGCATTGGCACTCAGTGGGAAGCCGAGAAGCGCGAGGCCACCCAGCAAGGCGCAGAGTCGGGGGGATCTTCGATTCATGGCGCGAGCTCCTCCTGATCACCAGACCAGGTCCAGACATCGATGGGCGCACTGCGTCCCTTCACACGGAGGGCCGGGTGCGCGACGAAGGCGACGCCTTCGTCCCCGGCTGCCAGACGAGTGGCGTCGTCGGTCACCACAGCCACCTCGAGTGTGCGGGTCGCCGCCTCGAGACGGGCGGCTAGATTCGTGGTGTTGCCGAGGGCGACCCAGATGGTCCGATCCGCGGTGGTGAGAGGGCCCACGTACGCGGAACCAGTAGCGACGCCGACGCCGACGTCGAACGAGTGTGCGGCGCCCTCGGCCGTGCGCAGGTCGAGCTTGGGCACCGCCTCGGAGATGGTGCGGGCCGCGAGGAGTCCCGCCGCCTCCTTCGCCTCGAGGGGGCGAGGTGCGCCGAAGACGGCCATGAGTCCGTCGCCGTGAAACTCGACGACCGCGCCGCCGCAATCGTCGACGATCCGAGAGACCAGATCCGTGTACTGGCTGACCGCGGCGAAGATCGCGTCCGGGCGCTGGCCCTGGGAGAAGGGTGTGTAGCCCCGCACGTCGACGAAGAGGATCGTGACGTCACGCTCGCCCGGGTCGAGCGTGAGGCCCGCGTCGATCTCGCGCGCTACGGCGGCGGGGACGTAGCGTCTCAGCTGCTCGGAGAGCTCCCGCGTCTGGCGATGCACATCGGCCTGGGCGAAACGAAGAAGCTCGTCGCTCACCTTGTCGGCGAGCCCCAGCAGGAGCGCGATCTCCGGCGTGGTGAAGACGTCGCCCGAGGCCTTGGCGCCCAGACACACGAAGCCCGCCAGGTCGCCCCGCAGCGAGATCGGCAGCACGAGCTCGACGCCCATCGACTGGAGCGCAGCCCACTCGGCGCGCTCGGCTTCTTCCGGCCGGATCCGAGTCGGCTCCAACGCCTCTTGTGCCGTACCGAGTCGTCCGACGAGGGATCCATTCGCATCGAAGGAGGGGCAGATCGCAGACCCCCGCGCAAACACGGGCGCGAAGGCGTCGTCGCCGCGCGCGTAGATCGCCACCGTCTCTACCCGGAGCAGCTGATGCAGCCGCTCTCCGAGGGTCGTCAGCAGGTCGGCGGGCTTCTCGCAGCCGGAGAGGGACATGCGGATGCGTCCCGCCGCCTCCTCGAGCGCGCGCCGCTCGGGATGGAGCTTCTGCTGCACCAGTCCATCCAGCCGGCGCAGACCGAGCAGCGTCGCGCTGCCCAGGCCGAGGATGAGCACCGGCTGACTGACCGCGGGATCGATCAACGGCTCGGCGAGCGCCGATGCAGTCGGCACGACGAGCAGGAAGCCCGCCAGGGCGACGGTGCCGATGACCGAGTAGATCATCGCCGCGGTCATCAGTCTGTGGACGTCGAAGAGGTTGAATCGCACCAGCGCGACGAAGAGGCAGATCGGGATCGCGAGCGCGAGCACGAGCGAGGCTTCGTACAGCCACCAGAGCTCGGGTGCGGCCAGCACGACGAGTGACGTGATGAAGATCGGCGCCAGCCCGACCCAGAAGCCCACGACCACCCACGTGAGCTGACGGCGACCGCGCACGCCGCTCGCCCGGTAGTTCATCGTCATCAGCGAGATCAGCGCGCCGATGAAGATCAGGTTGATGCCGGCTGCGATGCTCTGGGCGTGGGCCACGGGGCGCGGTAGTCCGAACGCCCATGCCGTGAACGCAGGTCCCATGATCACGAAGAGCCACGGCCACCACCTGGCGGGCCCGGCCGGCGGCACGATCTCCTCGGGAAAGGCCTGGAAGGCGCGCAGCGCGAGCGGTGCGGTCAGCGTCGTTGCGATGCCGAACGACGCGACCGCCCCGGTGGTGACCCACGCCGGGCCGCCCCAGAAATCCGTCCAGTGAAAGGCGTAGGCCATCATTGCGAGGTAGAAGGCGCGCCCGTGGCTGGAGCCGCGGGTGCGCCAGAAAGCCAGCGAGCCCATCACGGCGAGGCCGAGCGCGACCAGCGTCTTTCGCCAGCCGGAGGCGATCGGCTGGAGACGCAGCGATGCGTCGAACCGCTCGTCACCGCGACGCGCGACGACGTCGATCGGCTGATCCTGGGGTCCGGCGTAGAGCACCGTGACGAGGTCGAGGGGGCGCGCGCCGGCCAGATCGTGTCCGCGCGCCGACTCGATGCGATCCCCGGGCACGAGGTCGGGCGCGAGGTCTTCGGCGCCGGGCCAGAAGGCGCGTACCGCGGGATGGGCGTCGGTCGAGGAAGCGGTGTCGAACACGACCGGAATCCAGGCGAGACCGCCGCGCATCAGTTGGCTCGCGTGGAGCGCGAAGCACACCGACCACGCGCCCGTGAGCGCGACCAGCAGCAGGGTGTCGAGTCTGCGAGTGCGGACCCACATGGACTGGGGCTCAGGGGCCCACGACGGCGACGTCGACCTTGTAGCGTCTCACGGTCGCGAGCACGTCGGTGCCGCTGGAGTGATCGGAGAACCGATCGTTGCGAGGGCCGTGATTGCACGGGGTCGCATCGGTACACGTCGGGACTTCGTCGGTGCGTGACAGGGCGATCCGTTGCGTCGGAGACTTGCCGACCACGGCGCCCACCGCGTCCTCGACGGCCGGCGGAAGGCCGCCCCAGCGGATCTTGACGAAGGAGCTGCCATCGAAGGCAGCCTGCTCGGACAGGATGCTCTCGACGGCCTGCTGACTCCAGCCGGCCTGCGTGCCGCCACCGATCGACCAGCTGGGTACGACGAAGTCACAGGGCGGTGCGCCACAGCTCCCGCCGTCGGGCAGCTGCTTGAAGCTCTCTGCGAAGAGATACCGCTCACCGTTCAGCGTGAACTCCAGCACGAGTGTGAGCAGGCTGTTGTCCTTGCTCTCGCAGTCCGAGGTCGTGCCCGCCAGGGGCTCGCTGCACGTCACGGGGTAGCTCGTGTCCGCCCAGCCATTGCCGGGTGGCTGCGTGTCGGTGACGATCGTGAGGAGGCCGCGGGCCACGACCTCGACGTCGACGATCCCGGTACAGGCGCCGCCACCGGTGCAGCTCGCCGAGTCGATGCAGGCGGCGCCCGGGTTGCTTCCGCCCTCGCACACCGTGGTCGAGCCGCCGGTCAGCGCCGTGGCCTCGGCGCGGCTGTCGGTGCCTGGATTGAACGCCGTGGAGGGCAGGGCCAGAGCCACCGCCAGGACGGCGGCGAGCAGAAGCAGTTGCAGTCGAGTCATGTTCTTGCCTCCCGATGAGCCGGATGAGATGGTCCGCGCCGGAGACCGAGGCCGATGGCACCGGTCATCCAGGCAGCGGCGGCGGCAATGGGTCTCTCGCCGATGCGGTGGTAGGGCGTGACGGCCGACGACGGCCGAAGCTCCGCATGGAGCACCTCGGGCCCCTCGCCCCGGCTTCGAATCACGGCCCGACCGTGCGGATCGATGACCGCGCTCACGCCTGTCGACGTCGGCCGGACGAGGTAGCGCCGATTCTCGATGGCGCGAAACGAAGCGGCCTGCAGCTGTTGCGCGCGAGCGTGAGGATGCCCGAACCAGTAGTCGTTGGAAGGATTCGCCAGCAGCTCTGCGCCAGCGATCGCGAGCTCGCGGCTGATCTCGGGGTAGAGGGCTTCGCCGCAGATGAACGCCCCGAGCAGGACTCCCCCGCTGAGTAGGAGCGTGGGCTCTCGGCCCGGCGTGTAGACCGCCGTCTTCGCGCGCAGCAGCTCACCGAAGGGGCCGTACTCAGCGAAGGGGACCAGCCGGCGCTTGTCGTAGCGATTCGTGTGCAGGCGGCCCACCGAGTCGACCACGTAGACGGAGTTGAAGTATTCGGTCTCGGTCTCGGCGCCGTCGGCCGAGGTGCGGCGGTAGTGCGAGCCGCCGAGGACGAGGTCGGCGCCGAAGGTCCTGACGCCGTCGAGCAGCCGTGCGCGTTGCAGGGTCGCCTCCTGCACGTAGAAGTCGACGGCGAACTCCGGCCAGAACACGACGGCCGGCTCGCGCGACGCCGCTTGTCGGGTGAGCTCCAGGTAGCGATCGAGGCGCTGGTCGCGGAGCGATCGATCCCAATCGAGCTCGCGGGCGATCGCGCCCTGTACGAGGGCGACGCGGACCGCCTCGCCGTGCCCGAAGTCCTGCTGCAGGCGCGCGTGGCCGTAGACGAAGGTCCCCAGCAGGACCACTCCCACCCATGCCAGGCGCCGTCGTGGGCGAGGACCACCGAGCGTGTCGAGGCAGAGTCCGGCGACCGCCGCGTTGACGGCGACGATCAACATGCCGAGTCCGTAGGGACCAGCCAGGTCGGCGGCCTGGTCGAAGGGCGTTCCCGTCTGCGAGTAGGCGAGCTGCGCGAACGGGTTCGCCACGCTGCCATTCGCTCGCAGCCACTCTGCGAGCCCCCAGGCCGCCGCCAGGGTGATCGGATTCACGACACCACGGCGTGTGCCCCAACCGACGAAGACACCGAAGGCTGCGTAGGGGAGGCCGTCCACGACGACGCCCAGGCCGAGCAGCCCCAGCCAGGCCAGCGCGCTCGGCAGCTCGAAGTAGCGCTCGAGCATCGCGGGAAACCACCAGGCCACGCCGATCGTGGCCGTCGCCGCCCAGAGCAGCCCGTGCGCAGCGGCCCGCGTCGGGGACTCGGAGGCCAGGACGATCAGCAGCGGCACGAGCGCGACCCAGGCGAGCGGCGACCACGCGAACGGCGGCAGAAGCAGCGCGTAGGCTGCACCCGACAGGATCACGAGGGCGATGCGATGGGATCGAGACAGCTTCATGGAGATCGATTCTCGTGGCATAGGGATCTTCACATGAAGTCACGCGCGATTGAAAGGGGTGAATCGCATGAATGGGCGACACACGATGGGGTATGACGGCTGCGGCTCGCGGCTCGCGGCTCGCGGC
>CAYYSY010000052.1:0-10106 GCA_964474355.1 uncultured Spirochaetaceae bacterium
GCCGCCGACGGGTCTGCTGATCACCACGCCTCGCCGCGCTGCGGCGGTTCGACGCGGCAGCCCGCCGCATGCGTCGCACGGACGCCCGATCCGGATCGTCGCCGTTCACGACGACGCGGCCTCGACGCGGCGCCTGCTTCGGCGAACCGGCTTTCATCTCGTCGTGCGGCTGCCGGTCCACGACCACATGTGGCGCCTGCTCGCCACGCATGCCCTCTACGCCGGCAGCGAGCGCCGCGAAGATCCGCGCGTGGCCGTCGGCTCGGCGACCTCGGTGCAGGCCGCCGGAGGCGACGCGCCGCAGGTGATGCTGATGGACGTCTCGAATCGCGGCTGCCGGCTGCTGAGCAGCGAGCCCTTCGAGGCGGGCGCGTCGATCGACGTGCGGATCCCGGACCGCGAAGGCCACGACGAGCCGCTCACCCTGCCCGGCCGCGTCGCCCGCACGGGTCGAGTCGAGGGAGAAGGCGATCTCTCGTGCATGAGTGCGGTCGTGTTCTCGCCAACGCTCAGTGACGAGGAGCGCATGCGGCTCGGCGTCCTGATCAACCGCTGGTCCGTCGGGCCGGCGAGCCTCAGCGAGACGACGGATGGTCCGCGCGTCCCGGCATGCGAGAGTCCGGAGATCCCCGGCCTGCTCCTCGACGACGAGACCGACCCCGCCGTGCGGATCGAGGCGGCAGTCGAGCTCGGTGAGCCGCAGCAGGTGTCGAGCGACGAGCGACGAGCGAGCGGTCGGGGGAGCTTCGCCGTGCCGGTCGTCGCGAGGAACGAGGGCGATCGGCGCATGCTGATCGGGCGCGATCTCTCGACCCGGGGCATGCGCGTCGAGCCTCACGCGGACGTGTCGCTGGGGGACCGGTTCCGACTCGCCCTCTACGGCGCAGACTCGCCGGAGCCGATCATCGTGCAGGCCACGGTGAGCCGGGACGACGGCGACGCGGGGCTCGCGCTTCGCTTCGACGACGTGTCGTCCGAGCTGGACGACGGGCTGGAGAAGATCGTCGGCTGTCTGCCCGACCTCGAGTCGATGAAGGAGGGCGAAGCCTTCGGACTCGGTGCGGTGGTCGGCGAGGTCCTCGACCAGATCGCGGAAGACTCTTCCGAGACGCCCTGACCCCCGAGGGCCGCACGCACCACTCGAGACGACGCACGTCGCCTTTTCTCTCGCGCGCGGCCGGGTCGATTTGAAAACCGACCCGAACCTGCGACCATGGGCGGCCCGCGTCCCCCATCTCTTTCCAGGAGATCCACCGTGAGCGATCCGCAGCAGCCCCTCGCAGACTTGAGCGTCGACAAGGACAACCTCTATCGCGAGGAGGTCTTCACGGATCTGAAGGTGGCTTCGATCCGCCGCCTCACGCCGATCAAGACGGACGGCAGCGAGGACAGCGACCGGCCAGTGCGCTTCATCGCGGAGACGACGCTCATGTCGGCGCGTGGGCCGCTGCCGGTGCAAGCGAACATCGAGGCCACGAACCTCGAGGCCGCCCTCGAGAAGTTCCCCGCCGCGGTGAACGAGGCGGTCGAGCAGATGATCGAGCAGGCCCGCGAGATGCAGCGTCAGGAGCAGTCGCGCATCGTGGTCGCGAACCAGATGCCGCCGGACAGCAAGATCATCAGCGGCTGAGCGCGAGAACCGCGCTCGACTCGTCCTTCATAGATACATACATGCACGGATGCATCGAAGCGCGGCGATGCCGGGCACTCGGACTCGTGCGGGCGTGACCGCGGAGCCCCGGGAGCTGCCCTCTAGAGGCCGTCTTCTAGAGGCCGTCTTCGAGGCGCGGGGTGAATGCGGGTGCGGGCTCGTGGCTCGGCGTGCACTTGGTGGGCTCGACCTGGTGAAGATCCCATGTCTTGCCGCACTCGATGCACGTGAGGTCCGGGCCGAAACGATGCCCCGCGGCCTCGGGCCTGTTCGATCCGGAGATGTTCGATATCTGACTCGCCGATGGGATCGGCATGCCGATACTCGTGGCGCGTTCGCTCAAGGCCCCCTCCCCTCTCGACCGACGCTCGACCGACTCTCTCGGGCCGACTCTCTCAGCCGATTCTCTCGGCCGACTCTCTCGGCCGAGATTGCGACCGACACTGAGACCGACCGTCCGACGATTCTCGAAAATCGCCAGCCGACCCTCCGCGTATGTTTCGGAGCTCGTCGCCCCTCCGACACGCGATCGCGTAAACACACGATCGTGTCATGACGCGATGTTCATCGAGCGCCCCCAGCCGGCGCGCTCGATGTCGGGCGTAGATGAACCGTGACGCACACCACACCCAGCCGAGAGAATGCCATAGGCGGGTCGAAGAGGACACGCCCACACTCTCCGGTGTCGAGTGATTCACCCGGCGTTGAAAGATGACGGCCGATCAGCGCGCGACAGAGGTCTCTTCGCGCATGGTCTCCGAGAGGAAGACCGGCGTCGCGGCACCACGCAGATCGCCCGTGAAGCGGTCCGCATGCTCGGCGGCGCAGTGGCCCCGTTCGCAGAAGATGTCCGCCAGCACGTCCGCGGCCACCTCGGACGACTTCGCCCACCACAGATGGCCCTGGGCCTGCAGCACCGCGATGGCGATGGTCGGCGCATCGGCTGGCGCGACTCCCATGAACCACTCGTAACGACCCTTGGGGTCGTGACCGCTGAGATTGCCCGTCTTGCCCGCGACGCTGACCGAGCCGAGCTTCAGCCGACCTCGCCGATCGCGGAATGCGCTCTTCGCGGTGCCGCGCGTGGTGGTCATCACCAGCATCTCGCGCAGCTCGCGGGCGATCTCGTCACTCATGACACGCCGAGGTGCCGCGGGAGGCGGCAGTGAGAGCGAGCGGCCGTCTCCATCGACGACGCGATCGATCCACCATGGCTCGATCCGGAGACCGTGCGCGAGGATCGTCGCGAGCTGCCCGGCGTGCATGGGGGTGATGCGGCAGCCGGCCAGGCCACAGCCGAGTCGGCCGAGGTCGTAGTCGCCCTCGCCACGATGAACGACGCCGCGCTCGTGCCCTGGCGCGGGCTCGCTCGTCCAGCCGAAGCGGTCGATCGCGTCGAGCATCGCCTCTTCGCCCACCGCCTCCACCGTCAGCTGCGCGAAGCACTGGTTGTTCGAGAGGGCCAGCGAGCGCTCGAGGGACGACGAGTGACCGCGGCTCGGGCGCCGCACGCGCGACTTGGAGAGGCGGTAGGGGTTTCCCCGGTAGAGGCAGGGCTCACGAGCGCGATCGGGCGACAGCCCGAGGGCCGCCGCTGCGGTCACGACCTTGACGAGGCTCGCCGCGGGATACGGGCGCGTCGGTGGAAACTCCTCGGCGTCGGTGGCCACGTAGGCGAGCACGCGGCCCGAGCGGGGATCGAGCACGATCACGTGGCCACGCTGGGCTCGCGCTCTCCGGAGCACGCGGATCACGTCGTCCGTGAGCGCCGCGTCGAACGTGTACTCGACGCGCACGGGCGTCGCGATCGACCGGCCGACGTCCTCGGCCCCGAGCACCTCGAAGAAGCGCGGCGGGGTGGCGGGGTCGAGATCGACCGCCGGGACCAGGCTCGAGCCATAGCTCGAACGGTCGACGGGCAGCCGCGCGAGGAGCGCCGTCGGGGCGGAAGGCGCGGGCGGCACCGGGAGGCCGATGGACACGGGCGGGAGCACGGGAGGCGCCACGGCGAGCCGCTCGGGCTGCGGCGAGGACTGCGGCGAGGGCTGCTTCGACGCGACGCCAACCGCGCCCGGCCACATGCGCGCGACACCGAAGCCGAGCCCGGCAGCCGCCACCAACGCGAGCACCGCCAGCGTCGCACGGCCGCGCGCGCTCATTCGGCGCCGCGAGCGGCGTCGATTCCGGTGACGGCGATGGATCCCCCCGAACGGCAACACGACTCCTGCTCTTCCTCGCGTTCGCGCCTCTCGGACGCAGACACGGCTCGTCGACGTCGGTCGGGAACGATGTCGCCCGACATGCACGTCGCTCTGGGGGGCTCGATCCTCTCGTTGCGGGGACGACTCGGTGTCGTCCCCGAAGGCACCTAGACAGCGACCACCGAGTCGACCTCGGGGATCGCCTCCTTCAACCGACCTTCGATGGCGAGCTTCAGCGTGATGGTGGAGCTCGGGCAGCCCGCACAGGCGCCGCGCAGGCTCACCTGCACCACACCGCCAGAGAAGCCCGCGAAGACGATCTCTCCGCCGTCGCGTTCGACGTAGGGCCTCACCTCGTTCTCCAGTATCTCACGGATCCGCCGCACGGTGTCATCGTCTTCGGCCCGCGCGGGGGGCTTCCAGCCGGGTCCGAGAGCGGGCTCAGCGGCCTCCGCCCAGGCCCTGAGCGCGGCGACGACCGGCGGCGCGAGGTCCGTCCACTCGGCTGCCGGTGACTTGCTCACCGTCACGAAGTCGGGCCCGAGGAAGATGCCCTCGACGCCGTCGACCTCGAAGAGCCGGGCAGCCACGGGGGACGCATCGGCGCCGACCCGCTCTGCGAAGGACACGCCGCCGGGCTCGGTGGCCAGCGCGCGGTTCATCACCCACTTGATGCTGTTGGGGTTCGGCGTGCGCTCGGCGTGCATGCGGAGCTCGGAATCCACGGCTGACTCCACGGGGGCCCTCGCGAGAAGACCTGGCCTCTCGGCGGTTGGGCGCGGCGGTCGTGACGGCCTCGCCACGTCCAGCACCCAGGGCGCGATTGGGGGGAACAGGGGCAGGGTACTCCGGATGGACCGGCCCCTCAAACGACTGCGCCACCGGCGCGGGCCTGGATCGTGCTCAGCGGGCGCCGAAGAGCTGCTCGGCCGCGCAGCCGAGCTCGAGCACCGCGTAGCCCCGCTCGCGGGCGAGCTTCCACTCGCGCTCGCCGTTGTAGCCCCAGCTCGCCAGAGCACAGCGCGCACCCAGCCGGCTCACCTTGTCCAGGTGGTTCACCTTGTCATCGACGAAGGTGATTTCTTCGAAGGGGAGGCCGAGGCGCTCAGCCAGCGCCGTCACGTGGGCGCGCTTGTCGGGCCCGGCCTCCTTATCGAGGATCAGCTCGGGTGCGAAGAGGTCCGCCACGCCGTACTCGGCGAGCAGCAGGTCGACCGAGGCGCGGTCCTTGGCAGTCGCAACCGCGAGCCGGGCGTCGCCGGCGTGCGCCCGGAGCACGTCGAGGAACTCGGGGTAGGGCCCCATGAGCCCGAGCCACGCTTCGGGCGCCCGCGCGCGGAAGGCCTCGCGCTCCCGGTAGAAGCGCTCGTGAAACTCGCGGCGGAACTCCGGCCCGACGGCCTCGAAGACGCGGTCGTACGCGGCCTGGTCGCCGAGCGACGCCCCGGTCTCGATGGCGCGCAGCACCACACCGAAGTCCTCGGCCCGGTTGCCGAGCGGCATCCCCTCGACGAACGCCCGGCAGAGCGGCTCGTCGAGGATCTCCTCCCGTGACAACGACTCGACCCGCGCCCCGAGCGCGGCCCACCCCTCGACCCGCCGTAGCCCGAGATACGTCTCGAGGCTCACGGCGAACGCCTCGGCCGCGCTGTCGGAGAGCACTCCATCGAAGTCGAGCGCGAGAGCCTGCATCGGGCGCAGGCTAGCAACCCCCACGAAGCGGAACGTCCCCGCGAACAGACCGGGTCCCCGGACCGAGAAGAGCGCGTGATGACCCCAGGTCCCCGGACGTCGTGAGGCACGCGAATTTCGGCCGAGATCAAGGCGCGAAGCCGACGGCGTACTCGCGTACGTCGAGGCTTCGCAACGCAGAGATCGGCCGAAAAGCGCGTGCCTCACGACGCAACCGAGGGTTATGCTCCGGCGCCCATGCCCCCTTTCCGCAAGCTGATTCAAAGCCTGCTGCCGTGGACCATCTCGGGGGCGGCCCTCTTCTACGTCTTCGGCGTGGCGATCGAGTGGGAGAAGATCCCCGAGGCCACCGAGGCCGCGAACCTTCCGCTCTTCGTCGCGATCGTCGTCGCCGACAAGCTCGTGTTCTTCCTCGTGTGGGGTCTGCTGCAGGCGCGGGTGATCCGCCAATACCTCTCGCATGCGCCGGTCGGACAGATCATGGCCGTCAAGGGCGCATCGGAGCTGATCCGCTCGATCAACAACTCGCTCTCCGACGCGGCGTTCTTCTTCGGCACCTGGCAGCTCACGGGCCGTCCGCTGGCAGTCGTCGTCGCCGTCGTCTTCATCCCCTTCATCGCGCACTTCGTCGTGCTGGTCGCACAGGCGACCATCGCGTTGCCGCTGCTTCCCGGTGGACCGCGCGGCAACCCCGACGTCACCTTCGTCGTGATCGTGTCGTGGGGCGTGCTCGGGCTCGCGGTGTGGGCGTCGAAGCGCGGAGCGCTCCAGCGACTGCTCACGCCGATCGGGCTCGGTGCGCTCGTCGGCCGCGTGAAGCTGCGCGACTGGTGGCCCTATCTCGGCTACTTCGTGCTGTTCGGCATCTTCGACGTGGCGGTGCAGGGCATCGCGTCACGGGCCTTCGGCATCGAGATCGACTGGATCGCGCTCATCGCGCGCATCCCGGTGCTCTACGTCGCGCTGATGATCCCGTCGTTTGCCAACTTCGGGACGCGCGAGATCGCATGGGCGAACCTCTTCGCTGAGTTCGGCGACCCCGCGGCGCTCTACGCCTATGCCCTCTGGACCAACGTCATCTTCATGGCGATGCACGTGCTGATCGGCGTGATCTTCGTGCCGCGGGCGTTCCAGCTCGTGCGTGCCATGCGCGAGGCGAGGCTGCGGGGCGAGGAGATGCCCCGCCCTCTGGTGCACGACGCCATCGACCCCTGACCAGGCCGCTACTCCGGTCGGAAGCGCACCACGATCTCGGGCTCGGCGCCCGACTGCCCCAGCGCCGCACCGACACGCTCGAGCACGCCGATCACGTCGGCGTGCACCTCGTCGAGACGCATGCAGCGGGCGATGTCGGCGGTCGAGAGCGGTTGGCCGAGTCCGCGCGCCAGCGGTCCCTTGGCTGCGAGCAGCCGCTTCGCGTCGACGTCGAGCAGGGCGCTCGCGTCCCCGGCGTCGGGCAGATGCTCGGCGAGCAGGCGATCGAAGCGCTGATCGTCGGGGGCACACCCGGCCGCGCGGCGAATCGCGGCCGGCACGAGCACGTAGCTCTCGATGTGACGCCGGGGCCACGTGAAGAGGTCGAGCAGCGCGGTCGTGCCCCAATCGTCCGCCGGGTCGTGATGGTCCCGGTCGAGCACGATCAGCCCCGACACGTCGTCTCGACCACCGTGCACGCGCTCGAAGTGCTCGGCGGCCCGCGCAGGCTGGCGGCCGCCCATGATCACCACACAGCTCTCGAGCGCTCGGGCGAGCCCGTGGGAGAGGCGGCGAGCCCAGATCCGGAGCAGGTCCCGGTCTCGCGGGCCCTCGACGTAGAGCACGAACGGACCTTCTGGACGCTCCCGCTCGCCGCGGCCGGCACCTCCGCCGCGCTTCGGCCGACGCGATCGGCGGGTGCCGCGAGATGAACGGGCCAGGACTTCAGCCGACATGGATTCCTCCCCTGGAGCGGGTGTATGCGCCCTCGCCCGGCGGCGAGAGCGCCCGAGAATGGAGCCGGAGCTGGGGGGTGAAGGGGTCGGAGACCGGCCCCGACGCCTCGGAAGGGGGTCGGCGACCGCACATCGCGGCGTGGGGACGTTCGATCTGGGCGCTGCGCCGTGAGATTCGCTGCACGATCGCTTCCGTCGCGTTGGTGGACGACCCTGAATCCGCCGCGGAGCGTACCGGCCCCCCGGCGGGCTGTCACCACGCCGCGGGGCGGGCTGCCCCGGTCGAGAAGGGTCGGGCTCTCCCTGTGGCATCCACCGGAGCCGCACGCGCCGGGGCCAGCCGCGTGGACGCGGCTCGGTGGCCGGCGAGCCGCTGTGCGGCGGCGAGCGGTGCGGTCGGGAACGACGGGCGGCCCAGCGCCCGAGATCCCGGATTCTGCTGGAACGGTCCGACCCCCCGTTTCCGGGGCGGGAAATCCCTGCCTTCTCCGGCTCGATTGCCCCGAGAGAGGCCGGTTGGTAGCCTCCAGACCATGGTCACAGTGCTCGTTGCCGACGATCATGGAATCGTTCGGGAAGGTCTTCGCCGCCTTCTCGAATCTGAGCCTGACCTGAAGGTCGTCGGCGAGGCGAGCGATGGGCGCGAGGTGCTCGACCAGGTCGCGAAGCATCAGCCCGATGCAGTCGTCCTCGACATCACGATGCCCAAGCTCGGGGGGCTCGAGACACTCGAGCGACTCCGGTCCAAGTACCCGACCGTCAAAGCGATTCTCCTCTCGGTCCACAGCGATCCGCCGTTCATCCAGAGCGCGATCTCGCTCGGTGCCGATGGCTACGTGCTGAAGAACGGACGCGCCGACGAGATCATCACTGCGGTGCGCGAGGTCATGGCCGGCGGCAGCTATTTCAGCCCGGTCGTCGCCAAGGAGATCGTCGAGCAGCTGCGCACGCCGCAGAAGGCAGACGCCGAGCCGTTCAGTCTGCTCTCCGGTCGCGAACGCGAGGTGCTTCATCTCATTGCTGACGGTCTGTCAGCCAAGGAGATCGCGGTCGAGCTCGAGATCAGCACGAAGACCGTCGAGGCGCATCGCACGAGCCTCATGCGAAAGCTCGGCGTGCGGAAGGCCACCGAGCTCGTTCGCTACGCACTGCGTCACGGCCTGATCGAGCCCTGAAGGCCGTCTCCGGGCCTCTCGCGGCCTCATCCGAACCTCACATCCGATGACCCGATCCGAAACGCGCGAGCGGTGCGCGCGCGTCCGGGACTGGCGCTGCGTGTGCCAATGCGGAGTGCTCCGACCGCCTACGGGTCGGGCGCTACTCGGCCCGGATGAGTCGCACGAGCCCTTCGGTGTGCGGCGTCTGCGGAAACAGATCGAACCCTTCGACGTGATCGAGCCGATAGCCGGCCGCCTCGGCCAGCCCGCGAGCGTCACGCGCGAGTGTCGCCGGATCGCATGACAGGTAGACGATCCGCGGTGGCGCCAGCCCGGCGAGGGCATCGAGCTCGGCCGGTGCGAGTCCGGTGCGCGGCGGATCGAGCAGCACGGCGTCGAAGTTGCGTCCAGCGAGCGCGGCCCGCGCCGACTCGAACGACCGGTCGATCACCTCGACCCGATCGGTCGCGTCCGATACGTTCCTCGAGAGCCACACACATGCGTGTCGGTCGGCCTCCACCGCGACGATGCGTCCGACCCGGCCGGCCAATGCGCGCGTGAAGAACCCGACCCCCGCGTGCAGCTCGAGCACGGTCCAGTCGCGCACGTCCGCCTCGCTGCAGCCGACGAAGAGCGCGGCGGCCACGCGGCGGACGAGCTCCGCGTGCAGCTCGACGTTCGCCTGGCTGAAGGTGCGTGCGTCGAGCCCGATGCGATCACCGCCGACCTCGAGCTCGATCGCCTCGGGCGGAGGGGCCGGGGCCGATTCGTCCGGGGCCGGCGCCACCGACACGGCCCCGGACGTCCCGGCGCAGAGCGACCACTCCCTCTCCTCTTCGGACGCCGCTTCGGGGAACGCCGAGGGCAGGGCGAGGACCGCGGCCTCCAGGGCGGGCGCGAGCACCGGGCACGCCTCGATGGCGCAGAGGCGATGGGATGCGCGCTCGCGGAAGCCGACGCGTCCGCCCTGCGTGCGGACGCGCGCGCGGCCGCGGTAGCCGTAGGCCACCGGCGACGCCGTCATTGCGGGCTCCGAGTCGAGCGTGAAGCCGCCGATGCGCTCGAGGGCGTCGCGAAGGATCCTCGCCTTGGCGGCCACCTGTGCCGGATAGCTGACGTGCTGCCAGGTGCAGCCGCCGCAGACGCCGAAATGCGGGCATCGGGGCCGCACGCGGTCGGCGCTCGGCTCGAGCAGCTCGCCTACGCGCGCCCGGGCGAAGCGCTTGCGTTCGTCGAAGACGCGCGCGAGGACCAGCTCGCCGGGCACGCCGTCCTCGACGAAGACGGTCTTGCCGTCGTCGCGCGTGGCCACACCGTCGCCCCCCGACGCGAGCCGGTCGACGCGCAGCGTGCAGGTCGTCTCGGCGCTCGGCTCGCCCGCTTCGCCCCAGTATTCCTCCTCAGGATCCCAGACGTCTCGGGCTTCCAGCTTCAGCGGTATCAGCTTCAGCGCCGGCACGTCGAGCCGGGTCGA
>CAYYSY010000053.1:0-5864 GCA_964474355.1 uncultured Spirochaetaceae bacterium
GCGGCGTCGCGGGGGCGATCGGCCCTCAGCCCATCCCGAAGCTCTTGAAGAGCGGCTTGAGATCGGGGCCGCCGCGCAGGTCGTGGCCCCCGTTCACGCCGACCACCTGGCCCGTGATCCAGCTCGCGTCGTCCGAGAGGAGGAACACGACGAGGTTCCCCACGTCCTCGGGCCGGCCGATGCGCGAGATCGGCATGCGCCGCAGGTACTCCTCCCGCGACACCTCGGTGTCGGCGAGCATGCCGGCCATCGGCGTCTGCACGACGCCGGGCTGCACCGAGTTGACTCGGATGCCGTGCTCGCCGAGCTCCTCGGCGGCGCAGCGGGTCAGCATGTCGAGGCCCGCCTTCGAGACGCAGTACGGGCTCATCCACGCGTGCGGCAGGGTGCCTGCGATCGAGCTGACGTTGACGATGCTGCCGCCCTGCCCGGCCTCGACCATCGCGTTCGCCTGAGCGCGCATGCAGAAGAAGGCGCCCGTCAGATTCGTGGTGATGCAGTTGTCCCACTGCTCGGTGGGCATCGAGAGGAAGGGGCTCGCGGCGCCGGTGCCCGCCGAGTTCACGGCGAGGTCGAGCCTGCCCATGCGGTCGACGGTCGCCTGCACGGCGGCGGCCACCGAGTCTTCATCGCCCACGTCGCAGACGACCCAGTCGGCGCTCTCGCCGAGGCTCGCGGCCGCCTCCTTCAGCACGTCCTCGCGCCGGGCGCAGATCATCACGCGCCCGCCCGCGTCGACGATCGCCTGGGCGCAGCCCAGGCCGTTCCCCGTCGCCCCGGCCGTCACCAGCGCGACCTTTCCATCCAGCTTCGTCATCGCGTTCCCCGGCTCCTTCTCTCTCTGTGCTCTTGCTCGTTCGTACTCACGGCCGGTCTGATCGCTCAGAGCCCGACCGGATCGACGTAGATCGGCGAGGACCAGGCACGTTCCTCGATCTCTGCGAGGCAGTCGTCGCCCTCGGTACCCGGCACCGCGCAGCGGTTCACCTTCACGCACGCGCCTTCGGCGTCGCGCTCGCAGCGGAGATTGTCGGCGTTGACCGCCAACCCCGGCGCCTCGATGGCGCGCACGTAGTAGACGGTCTCGCGCGGATCGGTCGCGAAGTCCGGGTCCTCGAACTCGACGCGGCAGCCTTCGCCCGTGCCCGGGCACTCGAGCACGCGCCACGGGTCTTCGACCAGCGCGTCGATCGGCTCATCGGGCCGCTGCTGGGGCCGGACGCGCACGACCTCGACCCGCGTGATCGGGCGGCGGGTGTCCGAGGGGTGGTAGCACTCGCCCTTGCAGAGCCGGGCGATCTCATCCGCGCCGAGCGCGTCCCGGCTCGAGTCGGGGCAGCCCGGCTTCTGCTCGAACGATCCGGCAGCGCGCACCTCGAAGCGCGGCGCGCGCTGGAGCTTCACCTCCGAGCCCATCGGCACCACCGCGTCGCCCTCGCCCGCGTTCACGAGGTCGAACCAGAGCAGCATGCGCGGGCCGCTGGTCGCGTACACCTCGCGGCGGCCGAGAGCGTCCCAGATGGCGTCGCGATCGCGGCCGGCCGAGTGCGCGGCCACGAGCCCGCCCGTCAAGAAGAAGGACGCCTGCCGCTCGAGCTCGACGAGCTGGAAGCCCTGGATGTTCGTCGCTTCGCTTCGATCGAAGGGCACCGAGTGCGCCACCGGCTCGGTCCTGGGCGGGTCGATGAACGAGGCGCCCCGGCGGTTGATCGACTCGGTCATGCCCTCGCGCGCAACCTCCTTGTAGCCGGTGCCCGGGCGCGCAAAGTGGATGTCGCTCGAGGCGATCGAACCGAACCGGAAGGTGCGCGGCGACTCGGGGTCGGTCCAGTCCTTGCGCGCCATCATGTACTGCACCGAGTTGCCCGGGCGGTAGTTGAACGAGGGCGTGAAGCAGTCGCGACACTGTCCGGCGTCGAGCCACTCGTCGACGGTCACGCCGGGGACGGTCAGGTGCCCGGCCACGCCCGCGTTGGCCGCATTGAGCCGCGCCTCGGCGGCGCGCACCTCGCACTCCTCCGCCGATGCACCCTCTTCGAGACACCGCCCGCGGATGATCTCGCCGGCGCGCCAGCAGCTCGGCAGATAGTCGGGCGTGGGCTCGGGGCAGAGCCAGCCCCCAGCGCCATCCTCGAGGACGGCGCGCCAGGGACGGTACTCCTCGGAGTTGCCGTGGCCCGAGTGGATCTCGACGAGGGTCTGGCGGTCGGGGTCGTGCTGCTCGCGCGTCAGCTGCTTGTCCCAGCTCGAGCCCGGCGGTGTATAGAAGCCCCAGGTCGTGCCGTGCGGAATCACGATCGACGGAAATCCCCACTCGTCGAGCTTGCGAAACAGCGTCGCCGGATCTTCGGCCGACTCGACGCAGTCGCGCGGCAGCTCGCGCACATTCACGTCGTCCTCGCATGGGACGTTCTGGGAGCGATCAGCCAGGAAGCGAGCCAGATCGTGATAACGCCCGTCGCGTCCCGCGAGCGCCATCATGCCCCGCACCCACACGCCGGGCCCGGCGAGTGCACTGGCAGCCATACCCCGCGACGAGATCGGCCGCGTCGGAACCTCGTCGTCGCCAAGCCCGCGCACGACGACGTTCTTGTGTCCCCAGTGATCGTCGGGCGTCTGGCCGACGTTCGTCCACTCCCAGCCGAGGAAGGCGACGGTATCGGGCTCTTCTTCCTGGCCGGCCACGGCATTGCAGGTGCGGATCGAGTCGATCGTCTCGGCCCACTGCGCGGGCGTCATGTTCTCGGCGTGGTCGTTGATCGACCAGAAGTCGAGCGCCGAGCAGAAGCGGGCGAAGTCGCAGGCATCGGCCGGCGGATGCGCGCCTTCGCCCTGGGCGATGGGGAGGCTCAGCATGAAGGCATCGGTCGAGTACGTCGTGTGCACGTGGAAGTCGCCGAAGAGGATCTGCTTGGGCGCCGACACGCCGAGCGACTCGGCGCGGGCGCGCTGGGCATCCGCGAGCGCGGCCACCTCGGTGGCGGGGCGCATCTCGCCGACGACCTCGGCCCGGCCGTCGCGCGCGCCGAGCCAGCCCATCCCCGACACGTAGACCATGGCCGCGACGAGCACGACGAGGAGCAGCAGGGCGGCGCCGATCTTCTGCAACATGGGGCTCTTCCTCCGCCGCTCGGCGCTGGTCTCGGCCGGCGTTCGCGCCGGGCGTGCTCGAGCGAGCGAGCTTACGTCAAACCGCTCCCTGCGGAGTCGCGTCCCCTCCGGCAACCGCGGCGCATGGCGACGCGGGCTGCGCGACGCGGTGAGCGCCGGGCTGCCTCGCCCGGCGGGCCGAGTCGCCACCTCCGCGGTGCGAGCCGCCCGCTGCAGCGGGCTCGGGCCCGGGCCCGGTGCGGCGCAAGCGTCCGATTTCAAAGGGAAAGCGGCCACGCGGCAGCAGGCAGGACACCCCGCAACCCCTCGCCCCGAAAAGAGTTCTCCGGTTCGCGGCCGATGTCGCCGATAGGCGGGGGCAGGAGGATCCACCCATGCGGGCCACCCATGCTCGGCGGGCGATTGCCTGCGCCCTGTCCACCCTCGCCGCCGCGGCCTGCCTCGCAGGCCTGCCCGGCGATGCCGCGGCGGAGCGTTACGTCGGACTCGGCGGTGGCGTCGCGCTGCCCTATCAGGGCGAGGTGGGCTGGACCGTGCTCGGCGAGATCGGCGGCCACATGTGGGGCTCCAAGCACTTCCTCGGCGGCACCGAGTTCGAGTTCCGCCGCCAGGACGCATCGCCGACGACGGGCTCCGAGCACGTGCCGGTCGACCTCTACAACGTGCGGCTGCTCGGTCGCTTCGTCTTCTCGCCGAAGACGATCTCGCCCTACATCGGGCTCGGGGGTGGCCTCGGCGCGGTCCACGCGCGAGAGACGTCGACCGACGACTCCGAGGTCGGCCTCTCGGCCTCGATCCTCGGCCTCGCGGGTCTGCACGTCCCGTTCGCCGAGGGCCGCATCGCCTTCTTCACCGAAGCGCGCTTCGGGTTCACCTGGCATCTGACCGGTGACTTCAGCCACGTCGATCCGAAGGGCATGGACGGCTTCACGGCCGTGGGTGGCCTGCGCTTCCGGTTCTGACCCCGATCTCCGCGACGAGCCGCGCGCTGCGCGTGCGCAGCGCTACCGTGTCGCCGTGCCGCCTCGACACCTCGTATGGCTGCTGCGCCTGATCCAGGCGTGGGATCGCTTCCGGCTGCGCCGGCTGCAGCGTCGCCACGCCGGGCTCACGATCGACCCGACCGCATCGACCAATCTCGCCGCCGCCGAGTTCCACCTCGGCGTGGGTGCGCGCCTCGAGATCGGTCCCCACGTGAAGACCGATCGCCGACCGGGTGGCGTGCGCTTCCACGTCGCCGACGGCGCCCACGTGAAGATCGGCGAGGGCGTCTGGCTGAGGTCGCACGTCCACCCGACCCACATCGCAGCGTTCCCGGGTGCCGTGATCGAGCTCGGCCCCTTCTCGTGGATGAACGGCTGTCACCTCAGCTCCAAGGAGCACCTCGTCGTCGGCCGGGAGACGATGATCGGCTTCGGCTCGCGGGTCTTCGACAGCGACCAGCACGACCTCGACGACGCGCGCCCCGAGCAGACGGCGCCGGTCACGATCGGCGACTTCGTGTGGGTCGCTGCCGACACGACGGTCTTGAAGGGCGTGACCATCGGCTCGCAGAGCGTGGTGGGTACGCGCAGCGTCGTGACCGCGTCGATCCCCGAGCACACGCTGGCCGTCGGCATCCCGGCGAAGCCGGTCGGCGAGATCGGCGACCGGAGCAAGCTGCCCCACGCCTGATTGGCTGGGGTCAGGGGAAGCGGGCGGTGACCCACTCGGCGACGGCGCGCAACGCCTCGGGCCGATGCCCTTCGAGGTAGTGCGGCGCCCCGCGCAGCTCCTGATACGTCAGATCCTCTGCCGGCGAGGCGTTGCGAATCGCGAGCGCCTGGTGCACGCGGATCTCCGTGTCGGCGGTCGGGTGCTGAATCAGGGTCGGGACGGTCACCGAGGCCATCGTGTCAGCCAGCTTCGCGCCCGACGAGAGCGCCGACCAGGTCGAGAGCCAGCCCCGCGCCGTCATCACCCGCGCGAGCCCGCCCAGGCCGTAGTTCGCGTCGAGGGGATCGGGGAACGCGAAGAGCGAGCCCATCGGGCGATCGTCGGGATCGATCGAGAGATCGAGATACGCCGGGTCGGCGAGCGTGCGGTAGGTCGTCATGTACTTCGTGTGCACGCCCCGGGCGCGCTCGCGCCGCCACCCGGCGGCGTCCTGCTTCGGGTCGATCTCCCGCGCGCGGCGCAGGCTCGACCGCGCGGCGTCGATCGAGGTCTTCGCGATGGCGTCGATGCGCGCGATGCGCGCCAGCTGCGCCTCGCGATAGCGCGCGAGCCATGCGCGGTCGTAGCTGCAGGGCTCGGGCCAGGGGCGCCAGCCGTTGTCGGGGTCGTACATGTCGAGCTCGCGCACGACGGCGTGCGGATCGTTCTCGTCGGCGACCGACGGGTCGATCACCTGCCCCATGAAGACGCCCTCGCCCGGATGCGCCGCCACCGCGACGAAGCCGTCACCGCACGCGCGCTCCTTCTGCGTCAGCGCCATCAGCGAGCCACCGCCGCTGTTGCCGAAGAGCACGACGGCCTCGGCGCCGCGGCGGCGCATCTCGCCCACCGCAGCCGCCACGTCCGTCACGCACTTCTCGTGCAGGCAGTCGGTGTCGTTGTTGATGTACCGCGTCGCGAAGCCGAGCACCGCGTAGCCCGCCGCGGCGAGCAGCGGACACGCATAGTGCACCGAGAAGTCGCCGCGCGGATGCGACAGCACGATGGCGGTCTTCCACGGGCGCCCATCGGCGGGGGGCCCGAGGCTGCCCCGCGCC
>CAYYSY010000054.1:0-6480 GCA_964474355.1 uncultured Spirochaetaceae bacterium
CCGGCGTCTTCCCCCGCTCGCGCTCCGAGGCCACCTTCACCAGGTTCCTCCACACCTGGAACACCGCGTGCCTGTAGATCACGGCCTGGATGCGCTTCGAGAATGCGATCGTCTCCCGCTTGTGGTTCGCCCCGCTGTGGCGCATGAACATGTGGTGAGCGTTCACGGCGAAGAGCGGGTTCTTCGGTGTGCGAGGCTCTTTCGAGTGCGTCGTCAGGTGCTCGACTTCGGGGTTCTGGAGCCGTCTCAGGGCTGACTCGTACTCCTTCTTCTCGTCGGTGCGGAGCTCGATTCGAGTCTTCTCGGGCAGACAAGCACTCATCAGCTCGAGCACGTCCTTGCGAAGCGCACCGGGATCGGGACGCCCGAGCCTCTTCTCATACTCGGCTCTTCTCCTTCTCTGCTCCTCGGTCATCGTCCCGCTGCGGCGCTTCTCCGTCACCACGAAGTCGTGGCTGTAGTAGGACTTCGCCCCCACGATGCCCGTGACTTCAACCGGCCAGTACTGGCCTCCAGCGAAGGCGCCGAGCCCGTCCATGACGACGGGCTCCGAGGCGAGCTTCGCCTTCGCGCGCTTCCGGAACGTCTCGTGGATCAGCAGGCAGTGGCGCCCGAGGCGCTCGGCCAGGCGCTGGATCGTGGTGTGGGACACGCCGTGCTGGCGGGCGATCTGGCGGTGTCCGGACCCGCTCACCTCGCCGTGGAAGACGGCCTCGAGGAGGTCGGGGCGGCGCAGCCAGTACGTGACGGAGAAGGTCTGTGAACTGAAGGCCCGCTTGCACGCCAAGCAGCGGTAACGCTGGATGAGACGGGGGCGGGTCATCCGCTCGTAGAAGCCCGCCTTCTTGAAGCGCCAACCCGTTGAATCCAAATGGAAATCGCAGCCCGGGTTGGGGCAGCAGGGCGGATCGAAGCGCGGAGGCCGGGCCATGCCCGGCTACAAGAGCAGACTCCGTGCCGGGTCCATTCTTCGGACCACGTGACATGGGCCGCGGGATCGTCTTCGTGGACGATGCCGCGGAGGATGCCGGGCGCGCTCGCGATGCCGAGGGTGCGCCGGAGCTCGCCGGTATCCGAGCTCGCATGGGGCTGGGGAAGCAGCCGCGTTCCGATCAGGCAGGCCACCCAGGCCCAGAGGAACCAGCCGACCAGGCCCGCGGCGGCGCTGAATGCGATGCCCTCCCAGCCTCCGTTCTCGAAGCTGCCGATGCCCGACGTGGTCGTCGATAGCAGCGCCACGACGGTCGCCTGCCCCATCGTACGGCGGTCGGCCTCGACCTCTTCGCACTCGACCTCTTCGTAGAGGTGCGCGTCGAGGAGACTGGCGCGCACGGCGCGCCGCCCCATGCCGTCGAGCCAGCTCGTGCGCTGCGGGGGATGCGAGGTCGATTCGGTCCTGGCCTGGACGTCCCGTTCGAGTTCACCCAGCCGCGGATGTGGCCCAGCGACTGGTTCATCTTCTTCTGCGACAGCCGCTGCCGCGTAATTGCGGGAATGATCCCGCCGACACTCACCCGGTTGCCGCAGATACCGAGCGTGCGCCCGCCGGTGAGCGGGTGGAGATGCCAGTACGCATCGGGCGTATCGATGTCGTGATCGCGGTTCGGATCCAGCGTCCATGAGACCAGGCCGTGCTCGGCCGACCACTCACTCCGCATGTAGTGTCGAAGCTTCGTGAAGAGGACCTTGATCTCCTGCTCGTCGATGCTGTGCGTCTTGCCGCGCTCGACCGATTCGACCCTGTGCAGCGAGTCGATGAACTCGCCCCGGCGGTGCGTCTGGCTGAGGAGTCCGATCACCTCGCCGGGCGGTCGCTCGAATACGACGGCGGCCTGCAGGAAGCCGCCGCAACCGGCGACTTCGGACGAAACGGGGAGCGGGCGCGTGCAGCCGTCTTTCAGGAGCGCGCCGCGGTTCTCCTCGGGCCAGCTCTCGAGCAGGCCGTCACCGGAGCCAGGGGCCGGCGGCGAGGAGAACGCGTGCGGGCACGAAACGCCCCAGGTCGAGGGCACGACGTCGAGCGCGTCGGGTGACGCCTTCCCGGCGAGCGCGAAGACGCTGGACCAACCCGCTGCGATGGCGCGACCTCGGCGCATCCCCACTCCCGGCACGATGGGCGTGCACGGGACACATCCCCACTCCCGGCACGATTGGCGTGCGCGGGGAGAGTAGAGCCGCGGCCGCGCAGGGCCGACCCCTCGGTGGCCCACTCGGGAACGGGGCCTGCCCCCCTCAGCGCGCGGTCGTCACGGCGCAGGAGTGATCGGTCGTTGAGCCGAAGACCGGGCTTGTTGCTCCTACCGCCGTCGGTGCGATCGACGCGCGTGCGAAGCAGCCAGCGCGTACCGTCGCCAGCGACGAGCTCGACGCGGGCGGTGCCCTCCGGAACGAGGGCCCGGTCCGAAATCCGATCGTCGGCCGCGCGAGATCAGAACCGCCACATCGCGCCGGCGCCCAGCGTCGCGTAGTCGAAGGGGTCGATGTCGCCGGTCGCCATCACGTAGGCGCCCTCGCCGTAGATCGCGATGTGCTTCGTGATGTAGATGTCGAACCCTCCACCGAAGCGCGCGATGAAGCCGCCGGCCGAAACCGAGTTGTTGGGGTCGGCCGCATCCGAGATCTCGTAGTTGCCGTAGCCGATCCCGACGAGTGCGTAGGGCTGGAAGCGGCCCGAGGTGCTGGCCCGTACGTTGGCCGTGGTATCCCACCGGTTGACCGTCGCGATGTCGTTGCCGGAGAACCCGATGTCCGTGTTGCCGAGCCAGTGGTACTGGCCTTCGACGGCGAGCCAGCTGTTCATGCGATAGCCGCCGGCGACGCCGAGACCGACGCCGGTGTCGGTGAACTCGCCGAGCAGATTCGTGAGGTCCCACGCCCCGGCGACACCACCGCGTAGATACGCACCACTGCGCCCGAATTCACTCTCGGCGCTCGCTGTGAGAGGCAGCAGGGTGATCATCATCACGAGACTGGTGAGCAGTCGGACGCGCATCTTCACCTTTGGCTCCTTCGATCGTGGCGCCGTGGTCAAGCACGGCTCAATGACACCAGCGTAATCGAAATCTCGCCCTCGCAAACCAAGGAAAAAGTGGCACCACGATCCGGAAATCACGTGTCAGCTGCCCGACACGAAGCCGATCGGATGCGCCTTCCAGGAGGCTTCCCCTCATCCACGCTGCGCGTCGAGAGCAGGGCCTCTCCGCGATCACCCCGCGAGCGAGGCAACTCGCGCGCCGTCTCAGTCGTTCTCCGCCAGCGCCTCGTCCCAAGTGATGCCCTCGGCAAGCCGCCTTCGCATCGCGAGCAAAGGGCGCGGGCGCTTGAACCCCACGGCGGCATTCAGCCTGCCGCCGCTGCCGAAGAGGCAGAGGCAGCGCCCCTCCTCGAGGGTCCCGTTCGTCACCACCATCTCGTCGCCTTCGTGCACCTCACCGGCGATGGCGACGCGCAGCTCGAACTGGTCGGTCCAGACGTAGGGCACCGGTGCGAAGGGCTCTGCCTCGCCGTGCACGAGGCGCCCGGCCGCGGTCGTCGACTGCTCGACCGCGTTGGTCCAGTGCTCCATGCGGCGCGGCTCGGGGAGCAACGGGTTCGCCCAGCGCGACACGTCACCGACTGCGACCACGCCGTCGAGCGGCGTCGCGCCGGTCGCGTCACAGAGCACACCGTTGGTCACGTCGAGGCCGCTGCCCTCGAGCCACTCGGTGTTGGGCACGACGCCGATGCCGACCACGACGACGTCGCAGGCGATCGTCGTGCCGTCCGCGAGCTCGACCCCGCGCACCCTGCCTTCACCGCTGAAGCCCGTCACGCCGACGCCGCAGCGGATCTCGACGCCGTGCCCACGATGAGCGTCGGCCACGAACTCGCCGAGCACGGGACCGAGCCCGCGCACCAGCGGCGTCGGCAGCGGCTCGACCACCGTCACGTCGTGGCCGCGCTCGCGACAGGTCGCCGCGACCTCCATGCCGATGAAGCCGGCGCCGACGACGACGACGTGCTTCGCCGAGTCGAGGTCGGCCTTCAGCGCCTCGGCGTCGGCGAGGCTTCGCAGCACGTGCACGCCGGCGAGCCCCTCGCCGAAGGGCAGATGCCGCGCTCGCGTGCCGGTCGCGATCACGAGCCCGTCGTAGTCGACCGTCTCACCCGACTCGAGCTTCACCGTCTTCGAGGCGCCGTCGAGCGACGCCGCGCGCGCGCCCAGGCGCCAGTCGACCTCGAGCTCTTCGGTGCCCCCACGCATGAGCGAGATCTTGTCGGCGTCCCAGTCGCCCTTGAGGAACTGCTTCGAGAGCGGCGGCCGGTCATAGGGCAGGACGGGCTCGTCGCCGAGCGCGACGATCTCGCCCGAGAAGCCCTCGCTCCGCAGCGCCTCGATGGTGCGAAGGCCGGAGAGGCCCGCGCCGACGACGACGATCTTGTCGAGGGAGGACATGACGCAATTCCCTTTCTGGCGCAGGTACTTCTGCACTTCGAACGATGGACCGGGGCGCGCCGGACCGGTGATCATAGACGGTCGAATTTACCTTGCGCGTGCAATGTATTTGGGTGATGTTCGCGTCGCAAGCCGAGTGTGCGCCGCCACGGTGGCGCCCCCCGCTGGTCCGCACGCGCCTCCGGAGAGCCCACCCCATGGCCGAGCCCCTCGCGCTGAACCCCTATGCATGGGACTTCCACGAAGACCCCTTCCCGATCTACAAGCGGCTGCGTGACGAGGCGCCCCTGTATCGAAACGACGACCTCGGCTTCTGGGCGCTGACGCGACACGCCGACGTCCTCGACGCGTTTCGCAAGCCCCTGCTCTTCTCGAATGCCCGCGGTGTCGCCCTCGAGGCGATGAGCGAGCACGCACCACGGATCATGTCGATGCTCGGCATGGATCCACCGGACCACGACGGGATCCGCGGTCTGGTCTCGAAGGTGTTCACACCGCGTCGCGTGAAGGACCTCGAGCCGTCGATTCGCGCGCGCAGCGTCGAGCTCATCGAGGCATTCGCAGAACGCGGCGAGGCCGAGTTCATCGACGAGTTCGCGGGCATCCTGCCCATGGACGTGATCAGCGAGATCATCGGCATCCCTGCCTCCGACCGCGCCGAGATCCGACGGCTTGCGGACCTCGTCGTGCACCGCGAAGAGGGCAAGCCCGACGTGCCGCCCGAGGGCGCGGCGGCGTCGGGCAAGATGCTCCAGTACTTCCACGACGACGTGAAGGCGCGGCGCGCGAAGGGCGGAGACGACGGCCTCGTCGAAGGGCTGCTGCAGGCCGAGATCGACGGTCAGAGGCTCGACGACAACCAGATCGTCGCGTTCCTCTTCTTGATGTCGGTCGCGGGCAACGAGACGACCACGAAGCTGCTCGGCAACGCGCTCGTCTGCCTGCAGCGCAATCCGGGCGAGCGCGAGAAGGTCGATCGCGACCCGGGCGAGATCGCGAACTGGGTCGAAGAGACGCTTCGCTACGAGGCGTCGTCGCAGATCCTCTATCGCTCGATGGGCGAGGATGCCGAGCTCTTCGGTCGGCAGCTGAAGAAGGACGACCCCGTCGCGTTGGTGATCGGCTCGGCCAACCGCGACGAGCGCGTCTTCGACGACGCCGACCGCTTCGACCTGTCGCGCAGCTTCAAACAGAGCCTGGCCTTCGGTCAGGGCACGCACTTCTGCCTCGGCGCGTCGCTCGCGCGCCTCGAGGGGCGCGTGGCGCTCGAGGAGGTGCAGCGGCACCTGAAGAGCTGGCGCGTCGACGAGTCGGGGCTCGAGCGCATCCACTCGGGCAACGTGCGCGGCTACGCGCACGTGCCGATCTCGTTCACCGCGGCCTAGGCTCCGAGCACCCTCGCACGCCCTCCCCCACTCGCTACTCTCGCGTGCCCATTCACGGCGCGCCGGATCGCCACGTGCGCCTCCCCCGCCCTCTCATCGCCAGGAGCCATCATGTCGTACGAAACCATTCTCCTCGAGCAGAAGGACGGCATTGCCCACGTCAAGCTGAATCGTCCGAAGGCCGCCAACGCCATCGACCTGCAGATGGGCAAGGATCTCATGCACCTGTCGATCGCCCTCGACGAGGACCCGTCGGTGCGCGCCGTCGTGATCGGCGCGGAGGGAAAGATGTTCTGTGCGGGCGGCGACCTCGCCAGCTTCGCCGACTCGGGTGATCGGATCGGTGCGCTGCTCAAGGAGCTGACGACGTACCTGCACGCGGCGATCTCGCGCTTCGCCCGCATGCGAGCGCCCGTGATCGCGGCGGTGAACGGCGCGGCCGCCGGCGCGGGCTTCAGCATGATGTGCGCCACCGACCTCGCCATCGCCGCCGAGTCGGCGAAGTTCACCATGGCCTATACCGGGGTCGGGCTTTCACCGGACGGCTCTTCGAGCTACTACCTGCCGCGGCTCATCGGCACGCGCCGCACGCTCGAGCTGATGCTGACGAATCGGCGGCTGACGGCAGCCGAGGCCCTCGATTGGGGCCTGGTCAACCAG
>CAYYSY010000055.1:0-24987 GCA_964474355.1 uncultured Spirochaetaceae bacterium
CAGCGCCCCGCGACGAGCTCGAGCAGCTCGAGCCCCGCCATGCCCGGCATCTTCTGATCGGAGAGCACGAAGTCCACCCGACGCGCGCCGAGCACGTCGAGGGCCTCGTCGGGCGAGCCGGCCAGCACGATCTCGAATCCCTCGCGCCTGAGCGAGCGGCGCAGTGCGGACAGGATCCGCGACTCGTCGTCGACGACGAGCAAGGTCGGCGTGGCGGCGTCAGCCATCATCGACCCCGGCCTGCACCGACGCCTCCCACGGCAGCCAGAGCTCGAAGGTTGTACCGAAGCCCAGCTCGCTCTCGACGCGCATTCGACCGCCGTGTCGCTCGACGATCGCGTACGAGAGCGAGAGCCCGAGCCCCGTCCCCTCGCCCGGCTCCTTCGTGGTGAAGAACGGATCGAAGATGCGATCGATGTGCTGCTTCTCGATGCCCACGCCCGAGTCGGAGATCCGCACCACCACACCTTCGTCCGCGGCGCGGGTCTCGATGCGAATCAGCCCGGGTTGCGCGCGGTCGGGCGTTGCCTCGATTGCCTGGTACGCATTCACGAGCAGGTTCATGAAGACCTGCTTCAGCTGCATCGGATAGCAGCGCACCGGCGGCAGGTCGCCGTAGTCCTTCTCGAGCAACGCAGAGTGCCGCATCATCGTCCAGACGATGTGCGCGGTGCTGTCGACGCAGGCATTCAGGTCGGCGCTGTCGAGTTCGCCGCTGTCCTGGTGCGAGAAGTCGCGCAGGTCCTGCACGATGTGGCGGATGCGTTCGGCCCCCTCCTGACTCTCGCGCACGGCCTGGCCGAGATCGCCTCGGAGGAAGTCGAGGTCGATCTCGCGCTGCACCTCTTCGAGCGCCGCCGAGGCGTCCTTGGCCGCCGCCGTGTCCCCGTCGTCGACCGCGCGCTTCAGCCGATCCATCGCCGGCCAGACACGGTCGAGGTCGCCCAGGTACTCGGCGAGCTGGATCAGGTTCGCGTGGATGAAGCCCGTCGGGTTGTTGATCTCGTGGGCGACGCCCGCTGCGAGCTGACCGATCGACGCCATCTTCTCCGACTGCAGGACCTGCCGCTGTAGCTGCTTGAGCTCCGACAGGTCTTCGATGATCAAGACGGCACCGCGCGCAGAGATGGGCTCCGCCACCATGGGTGCACACGACAGCATCACGGGCCTGCGCGTGCCGCCGGGCAGCGTGAGGAGCGTCTCGTGCCCCTGGCCTCCGCTCTGCCCGGCGATCACCGTGCGGGCCCAGTCGAGCTCGACGCCCTCGCCCAGCAGCGACGCGAGGGGCTCGCCGTCGATTCCGCTGCGCTCGACGCCGAGAATGCGCTCGGCAGCCGGGTTCGCGTACCGGATCATCGCCTCGTCATCGAGCACGAGCAGCCCGCTGCCCATGTGCTCGACCACGCCCGCGCTGAATTGCTCGAGCGATGCGATACGGCGCTGCGCGCGCTTGCGCTCGCGCGCCGGTCGATGTCGCCCGATCTGCTCGAGGGCGACGACGGGCAGCGCGCCGAGGCCGTCGCGGTCGGCGCGGACGCAGTCGACGGCGCCCGCACGGAACGCCTGCACTCCGGCGTCCTCGACCTGGTCGACGATCACCACGACGGGCGGGCCGCCCTCGCCGACGGCCTCGACCACGGACTTCCACAGCGACGGGTCGACGCGGTCGAGCAGGACCAGATCGGTCCTGGCCGCGCGCGCCGCCTCGACGCAGGCGCCCTCGTCCGTCGCCGTGACGAGCTCGAGCTCCGCGCCGAGCTTCGAGAGCGCGTCTCGCACGCTGGACGCAGCGGCGCCCGACGCGCCCGAGGGACGCTCGAAGAGGACGATGCGGACGGTCGACGAGGGAGTGTCCAGGCGGAGGACTCCTGCGCGAACCGGGTCGGGCTCTGGCTGTCGGGGGGGAGTGGGAAGGCTACCCCAGTGTCTTCGGCGCCCCAACCCCGATCGGGTCGGGTGCGCTCTCGCCTTCCTCGGCCGGGGCGAGCTGGGCCGCCGGGCTCCGCAGGTCGCCCAGGTTGATCCCGTGCTTGCCGGCCTTGCGGTAGAACGTGCTGCGGCCGATGCCGAGCAGCCGCGCAGCCTCGGCCGCGTCGCCCCAGGTCTCGACCAGCGCGCGCTCGAGCGCGGCCTTCTCGTACGCGTCCAACGAGAGCGGAAGGTTCCGCGCGAGCAAGCTCGGACTGGCCGGCGGCGACGAGGCGGGCATCGGCGAGGCGTCGCTGCGATCGGCCGCGGCGGGCGAGGCGGAGATGTCCGCGAGCCGCATCGTGTCGTCGGAGTCCTGCATGCCCCGCTCATCGGCTGCGGGAATGAACGCCTTGAGGTGTCCCCCCGGTTGCCCTGCGCGCCGGGCCCCTCTATGTTGCCGCCGCCCCCTCCGCTCAGCGGAGAAGACCCCTGCGAAAGCCCAACGTCCTCGTCGTCGACGACGAAGAGCTCTACCGCCGAGCGCTGCAACGCATCCTCGCGCGCGTGGGGTACGACGTCGTCTGTGCCCGTGATGCCCAGGAAGCCATGGGCGTCGTCTCTTCCGAACCCGTCGATCTGGTGCTCTCCGACATCCAGATGCCAGGCATCAACGGCATCGAGCTCGTGCGGCAGATCCGCGACCACGCCCCCGACCTGCCCTGCATCGTGCTGACCGGCTACAGCAGCCCGGAGACCTCGATCGAGGCGCTCGCCGCAGGCGCGTACTGGTATCTCGAGAAGCCCTTCGAGCAGGACCGCCTCGACGTGATCCGCAAGCTCGTGAACCAGGCGATCGAGCACGGGCGACTGAAGAGCGAGAATCGGCGCCTGCACCGCGAGCTCCGGTCGAAGCACAAGTTCGACAGCATCGTCGGCAAGAGCGCCGCTCTGCAGCGCATGCTCGCGGTCGTCGAGCGCGTCGCGAATACCGACAGCACCGTGCTGGTGACCGGCGAGAGCGGCACGGGCAAGGAGCTCGTCGCGCAGGCCCTGCACTACAACAGCCATCGCGCCGAGGGGGCGCTCGTCACGGTCAACTGCGGCGCGATCCCCGAGGAGCTGCTCGAGAGCGAGCTCTTCGGCCACGTGAAGGGGGCGTTCACGAACGCCGTGAGCCACCGCGAGGGCCGCTTCGCCCTCGCCGACGGCGGCACGATCTTCCTCGACGAGATCGGGGACATGTCGCCGACGCTCCAGGTGAAGCTGCTGCGCGTGCTGCAGGAGCGGACCTTCGAGCCGGTGGGCTCGTCCAAGAGTCAGTCGGTCGACGTGCGCGTGGTGGCGGCGACGCACCGCAATCTGCCCGAGCTGATCGCCGAAGACCGCTTCCGGGAGGATCTCTACTACCGCCTGAACGTGCTGCCGGTCCAGGTGCCCGCGCTGCGCGAGCGGCGCGAGGACATCCCGTTGCTCGTCCACCACTTCCTCGACCGCGCCCGGCAGGATCGCGGCGCCCGGGTCGACTCGATCAGCGACCGGGCGCTCCAGCGGCTCGTCGACTACGCCTGGCCGGGCAACGTCCGCGAGCTCGAGAACGTGGTCGAGCGGCTGTCCGTCCTGGTGATCGACGGGGAGATCGGCGAGGAGGACCTGCCCGACGGCTTCCGCGCCGCGCCGGCGCCGCGCACGGGCGCACCCCAGGTGCCCCCGACCGGGCTCTCGTTCAACGACACGGTTGGGGCGCTCGAGCGCGACCTGATCGCACAGGCCCTCGAGCTGACGGGCTGGAACAAGAACCAGGCGGCCCAGCTCCTCGGGCTGAATCGCACGACGCTCATCGAGAAGATCAAGAAGCGCGGGCTCACGCCACCCGAAGCCTGAGCCTGGCGCCTCGTGAGGCGCCCTCACCCGATTCGCGAGCCGGCGGCGCCCTCTCGGCACGGTCCGTTTCTGCGTGTCCAGAGACCCGGACCCCTAAATTTTTGGGGCCGATCGGCCGCTAAGTAGGCCGTCCAATTGTGCGGGTCCGGACGCAGTGCGGAGCACCCCGCTCCGCGTGCGCCGGCCGACGAGCGAGCGACGATTTCGTAACACCGGCCGCAAATTGGCGTCGGTTCGCTGACGATTCTCGTCCCCTCGCCCGAGTTGCCGCCATCCGGGGCGGCACCCCCGCCCTCTTCCGTGAAGAAATCTGCGTCGTAGCGCCCTCTCGGTTTCCCTTTTGAAATCGGGCGGGTGGATGCACTCCCGTCGCGTCTGCCCCGTACTTGCGGGCGCATTCGAGCGAGTTGCCGCCGCGCGGACCTCGGGTTGGCATGGACCCTGCTCTAGTGCTCCTTCAGTCGCGCCCCGAACCGGTCAGGGGGGATTGGTTCGAAGGCGCACACAGAGGTCGTGAGCGGATGCGGAACGACGAGGAGAACGAGGGGACGATGGAAGCTTTGATGCAGCAGGCCCGCGAGGCACATGGTGAGATTCCGGCCGATCTGAAGGAGACGATCGTCCTCGAGCACAGCCCGCTCATCCGATACATCGTGAACCGGATCGCCGTGCGCCTGCCATCGCACATCGATCTCGACGATCTCTACAACACCGGCGTCATCGGCCTGATGGACGCCATCGACAAGTTCGACAACGAGAAGAACTGCAAGTTCAAGACCTACGCGGAGTTCCGGATCAAGGGCGCGATCCTCGACCAGCTCCGCTCGCTCGACTGGGTGCCGCGCTCGGTGCGCCAGAAGAGCCGCAAGCTCGAGCGCGCCTACGGCGAGGTCGAGCAGCGCCTCGGCCGCAGCGCCACCGAAGAAGAGGTGGCGGACAGCCTCGGCCTCGAGATCGACAAGTTCCACGTGCTGCTCAACCAGGTGCGCGGCATCTCGCTCGTCAACCTCGAAGAGATTCGCGGCAATGGCCAGGACGGCGACCGCACGGGCACCTTCGCCGACATCATCGAGGACGTGCACGCCGAGAACCCCTTCGCGTCGCTCAAGCTCCTCGAGACCAAGCACGTCATCAGCGACACGATCGCGACGCTCCCCGAGAAGGAGCGCCTCGTGATCTCGCTCTACTACTACGAAGATCTCAACATGAAGGAGATCGGGAACATTCTCGGCATCACCGAGAGCCGCGTGTGCCAGATCCACACGAAGTCGGTGATGCGCCTTCGCTCGAAGCTGAAGGGGATGATCGACCGCTGATCGCGGCGTACGACCGAGTCACTCTCGAAGCCCACGCCCGAGCGATCGGTGCGTGGGCTTCGTCGTCTCCCGCACTGCTCGACCGGGTCAGGGCTTGTCGTAGCGGACGACGAGCGTCGTCACGTTGTCGAAGCCACCTCGCGCGTTCGCGAGCGCCACGAGCCGTTCGCAGGCTTCCTGGGGATCATCGAGCCCCTGCATCACCGCCCCGATCTCCTGATCCTCGAGATGGGTCGTGAGTCCGTCCGAGCACATCATGAACACGTCGCCGGGCTCGGGCGTCAGCTCTGCGAGATCGGGAATCACGCTGCTGCGCACGCCGAGCGCCCGGGTCAGGACGTGACGGTGCGGGTGCTCGCGTGCAGCCTCTTCGCTGATCTGCTGGCGGCGCAGCATCTCGCCTACGACCGAGTGGTCCTGGGTGAGGCAGCGGATGCGTCCCGCCCGGACGAGGTACGCCCGACTGTCGCCGACGTGCGCGAGCGCGAGGCGTTCCTCGCTGACGAGCACCGAGACCATCGTCGTCCCCATCCCCTCGAGCGACGGGTCCCTGCCCGCGGCCGTGAAGATGTCCCGGTTCGAGCAGGCGAAGGCCTGGCGCAGCTTCTCGGCGAGCGGAACGCTCGCACCCTGCAGCGTGTCGACCGCCCGGATCGCGGCCCCCGCCGCCATCTCGCTGGCGACCTGACCGGCGCGGTGCCCGCCCATCCCGTCCGCGACGAGGTAGAGCCCGAGGTCCGGCGCCATCGCGTAGCGATCCTCGTTGGCCTGACGGCGTCGACCGATGTCGGTGCTCGCAGCAGCGCGGAGAATCAACGTCGCGGGTCCCCTGGAGGCTGGAACGCTCGGGGGCCCCCGAGCGCGGCTTCCAGACCCCATCGGAGCACGTGGCTCCGGGCTTGACCGTGCGCTGCGTGGCCCTTCCGAGGCAGGAACCGAAAAAACCATTCAATGCCGGGAACTCACGCGCCGATGATACGCACCAGAGGTACGCTTGCGCACGCAGTGCGTCATGGCAGCGCCACGCCATCCGGGGGGATCCAATGCCGAAGACCCTTTTGCTCGCAGACGACAGCGTCGTCATCCAGAAGCTCGTCGGTCTGAGCTTCGCCAACGAGGACGTCGAGCTCACCACCACCGACAACGGTGACGACGCCGTGGCGAAGGCCCGAGAGCTGAAGCCCGACCTGATCCTCGCGGACGTCGTGATGCCGGGAAAGAACGGCTACGAGGTCTGCGAGACCATCAAGGCGGACGCCGATCTGCGGCACATCCCCGTCCTGCTGCTGACCGGCACCTTCGAGGCCTTCGACGAGAACCGCGCACGCACCGCGGGCAGCGACGGCCACATCACGAAGCCCTTCGAGGCCCAGGCCCTCGTCGACCGGGTGACCGACCTGCTCGCGCAGGCCCCGGCCCAGCCCCCGCTCGCCACGACCGCCCCGAAGCTCGACGGCCCGGCGGTGACCCGCGTCGCAGCCGCGACCCAGGACAGCGACTCCTTCGAGTTCTTCGACGATGGCGCGCAGAACCTCGCCGAGCCCGCCGCCGCACCGGCGCCGCCGGCACCCGAGCCGCCCGCCGCCGCTGCCCCGCCGCCGCTGCCGCCCGTGATGCCCTCGCCTCTCGAGCAGCCGCCGGCTGCGGCGCCGCCCGCCGCCGCTGGGACGCTGCCGCCGCTGCCCGGGTCGGCCCCGACCGACGCGGCCCCGGACATCATGGCGAACGACGACGCGCTCATGCCCGACAGCGCAGCGGCTTCGACGCCGCCCATCGACGACCTCGCCTTCGACGCCGACGACTTGACACCGCCGCTCGACGCAGGGGCGACCACGGTCCAGCTGAACGACGAGCCAGCGCCGCAGGCAGCGACGAAGGTCGACGACGATCTCCTGCTCGGCGACGCGCCCTCGTGGAGCGACGACCTCGACATCGGCCCCGAGCCGATCCGCGGGCCCGCCGGCGACGAGACGCAGATCGCCGACGACCTCTTCCGTGATCCGCCCAGCCCGGCCGCGGCCCCGGTCGACCTCGACGCGGCGCCCCCTGCGCCCGCGCCGGCTGTCGGCACCCCGCTCGACGCGCTGCAGCCGCCTTCCCACGTGATGAGCGATGGCGACAGCTCCAGCGACTCGATCGCGTTCGGCGATGCCGCGCCGAGCGACGCGCCGGACCCCATGAAGACGATGCTCGCCGACGACCTCTTCGGCGATTCGCCGCCGCCTGCGCCCCCGGCGTTCCCCACTGAGCAGCCCCCGGCCGATCTCGACCTCGACCCGCCGGGTATGCCCGCCGCTCCGAGCGAGGGCGTAGCGAACGAATTCGACGTCTCGTCGTCGGACCTCGAGCACAGCATCCCCGACATGCCGGCGCTCGACCTCAGCCCGCCGCCCGTGCCCGAGCCGGCTCCGGCCGAGCCCGCCCCCGCCCAGGACGACTTCTCCGTCTCGGACGGCCTGCTCGCCGGTGCACCGCCGCAGGCGCCTGCCTCCGAGCCTGCCCCCGAGCCGGCGCCCGTGTCGATGGCGCCCGAGGCGCCTGCGATGGAGATGCCCGCAGCAGCCCAGGCAGAGCCGGCAGCGCCCGATCTCGGCCCGAATCTCACGCCGATCATGCGCGACCGCGTGCACGAAACCCTCGAGCGCGTGGCCTGGGAGGCGTTCTCAGACCTCTCGGACACCATCGTCAAGCAGGTGGTCGAGCGCGTCGAGCAGGTCGCCTGGGAGGTCATCCCACAGATGGCCGAGGCCGCGATCAAGGAAGAGATCCGCCGCATGAAGGGCGACTCGGACGAGTAGATCGTCCCCGCGGCGTGAAGGGCGAGACGGGCGAGTAGATCGCCCCGCCGCGTGAAGGGCGAGACGGACGAATGGATCGTCCCCGCCTCATGCAGTCCGCGCTGAACGAGTCGATCGTCCAGACCGATCGAACGGCGAGACGGACCAGGAGCGCCGCCCCGGCGGCGTTCCCGGCCCACGCGACCGCCCTGCTAGACTCGGCTCCTTTCCGGAGCGGAGTCGTCCCATGGGTCCCGCAGAGAAGACGCCCCCCGGCGCATCGGGCTGGGGCTGGCTCGTCGGTCAGGCCATCGCCGAGGATCTCGGCCCCGGCGATCTGACCAGCGAGCTGACGATCCCGGCCGATGCGCGCTGTCAGGCGCGCATCGAGGCGCGGGCCCCCATCGTCGTGTGTGGCCTCTTCCTCGCGAGCGAGGTCTTCCGGCGCATCTCACCCGAGGTCGAGTTCAAGGCACGCGTGCATGAGGGCGAGGCCGCCGCGCCCGCGCGCCGCCTCGCCGACCTCGAAGGGCCCGCCCGCGCGATCCTCGCAGCCGAGCGCACGGCGCTCAACTTCCTCGGACGCCTCTCGGGCGTCGCGACCTTCACCCGCCGCTACGTCGACGCCGTCGAGGGCACCGGCGCGGACATCGTCGACACGCGCAAGACGATCCCCGGCTGGCGGGTGCTCGACAAGTTCGCCGTGCTCTGTGGCGGCGGCGTGAATCACCGCCAGGCGCTGTTCGACGGCATCCTGCTGAAGGACAACCACATCGCGGCCGCAGGCGGCGTCGAGCCGGCCGTCCGCGCCGCGATCGCGGGCGCGCCCGAAGGCATCCGCGTGCAGGTCGAGGTCGAGTCGCTCGAGCAGGCGCTCGAGGCGTGCGACGCCGGCGCCGACTTTCTGCTGCTCGACAACCGCAGCCCGTCCGAGATCGTCCGGATGCGCGAGGCGCTCGCGGGTCGCGCCGTCCTCGAGGCCAGCGGCGGCATCACGCTCGAGAACGTGCGGGCCTACGCGAAGACCGGGGTCGACCGCATCTCCATCGGCGCCCTCACCCACTCGGCGCCCTGCGCCGACGTCGCCCTCGAGATCGATGCGATGGTCGATCGGCCGTGAGCGAGGGCGTCCGCCAGGTACTCGCCACCCTGCGCGCCGCGCAGGGCGAGGCGCGATCGGGTGAGGCCCTGTCGAGCGCGCTCGGGGTCTCCCGCGCCCAGATCTGGAAGCACGTGAGCGCCCTGCGTCGCCGGGGCTATGGCATCGAGGGCGAGCCCGGCGGTGGCTACCGGCTCGAGAGCCTGCCCGATCGGCTCTACCCCGACGAGCTCTCGCACGGGCGCGATCACCGCTGGCTCGGGAGCGCGATCGAGCATCTCGAAGAGACCGATTCGACGAATCGAGTGGCCATGGAGCGCGGCCGCGGCGGCGCGCCACACGGGTTCGCGGTCGTCGCCGAGGGGCAGACGGCGGGCCGCGGCCGGCTCGGCCGCAGCTTCTACTCGCCCGCGAACCTGAACCTCTACACGTCGGTCGTGCTGCGCCCCGACGTCCTGGTCTCGGACGCCTCGACCCTGATCCTCGCGGCCGGGGTCGCAGTCGCCGACGCCGTCGCACATGCCGTCGGCGACGACGACGCCGTCTCGATCAAGTGGCCGAACGACGTCCAGCTCGGCGGGCTCAAGACATCGGGCATCCTGCTCGAGCTCGCCGCCGAGGAGACCCGCGTCGACTTCGTCGTGATGGGCATCGGCGTGAACCTGAACGTCGACCGGAGCGACTTCCCGGACGAGTTCCGCCACCTCGCCACCAGCCTGCGCTCGCATCTCGGCGCGCCCGTCGACCGGGTCGCTTTCACGCGGCGGCTCTTCGATACTCTCGAGGATGCGCTGGACGCGCATGCGAGCGGAGGCTTCGAGGCGCTGCGTCCCCGCTTCGACCGGCGCTTCCGGATGCCCGGCGAGCGGGTCGAGGTGCGAGGTGTCGGCGCCGCCGAGCCCGAGGTCATGCGCGGTGTGGTCCGGGGCCTGGCCCCGGATGGCGCGCTCGAGCTCGAGGACGAGGCCGGTCGCATCCAGCGCGTCCTGGCCGGCGACGTGACCATCGTGAAGCCGCCGGCCGAGCGAGCCGCACGGCAGGAAGAGCTCGCGCGCTGAGCGCAGCCATCATCGGCGCCGGCCTGGCCCCACCGTGGACCGGAGGCGGCGCGCTCGATCGACCCGGGAGGCCCAAGGCGTGAGTGACGTGAGCGATCCCACCCTGCTCGTGATCGACATCGGCAACACCAACGTGACCCTCGGCATCTTCGACTACGAGGGCGATGCGTTCGACCTTTCGCATCACTGGCGGATCTCGACGCATCGCGAGCAGACCTCCGACGAGCTCTCGATCTCGCTGCACGCCCTCTTCGATCAGGAAGACCGCGGCGCAGGCGACGTCACCGACATCATCCTCTCGAGCGTGGTCCCACCGGTGGTGCCGGTCTGGGAGCGGGTCTGCACGAAGCTCTTCGGCAAGCCGCCGCAGGTCGTCGGGCCCGGCATGCGCACGGGCATGCCCGTCCGCTACGAGAACCCGCACGAGGTCGGCGCCGACCGCATCGTCAACTCCGTCGCCGCGTACGAGATCTACGGTGGTCCGATCATCGCCGTCGACTTCGGCACGGCAACGACCTTCGACTGCGTGTCCAAGAAAGGGGAGTACCTCGGCGGGGTCATCTGCCCGGGCATCCACATCTCGATGGAGGCGCTCTTCGACCGCGCCTCGAAGCTCCACCGCGTCGAGATCGCCCGGCCGAAGAGCGTGATCGGCAAGACTACGACGGGAGCGCTGCAGAGCGGCCTGCTCTACGGCTACGCCGGGCTCGTCGACTCGATGGTCGAGCGCATCCGCCCCGAGATCGGCCCCGACGCCAAGGTGATCGCCACCGGCGGCCTCGCCCGGCGGATCGCGAACGAGACGAAGTCGATCGAGAACGTGGCGCCCTTCCTGACGCTCGAGGGCCTCCGGATCCTCTTCGAGAAGAACCGCTAGCGAGGCGGCCCTGACAGGGGCGCGGGACACCCCCGGCGCCCCTCAGCGACCCGCAGCTCCGCGCTCAATCCGAGGGCCGGATCGACCGATGTGGAACTTCGGAGGCGTGCTCCCGCGCACTCCGCCGCAGGCCCCCGTCCGTCAGGAGCTCGCCCGATCTTGTCCGCCGCTGCCCCCAAGACGCGCGTCAAGCTGACCCTCTCTCCCCAGGCGGAGAAGTACGCGCGTCGCGACGCCCCGATCGAGGCGCGCCGAATGGCTGCCCGCGGCGCCCTGCCCCTCGAGCCCATCGATCTCGCCACGGTGCTCTTCGCCCTCGCCCACGACCCCGAGGCCGACATCAAGGCGACGGCGCGCGAGAGCCTCGACACGCTGCCCGAGCACGTGCTCGACCCGGTGCTCTCCGGCCCCACCCATTGCCTGGTGCTCTCGTATCTCGCCCGGGTGCATCGCGAGAACGAGGATCACTGCGAGAAGCTCGCGCTCAACCCGGCCGCGGACGACCAGACGATCGCCTTCCTCGCGACCTTGCCGCTGCGCCGCGTGGTCGAAGTGGTGAGCAACAACCAGCAGCGCATGCTGCGATGCGAGGAGATCGTCGACGCCCTGGGCGCGAACCCGCTGACCGGCCGGGCCGTCATCGAGCGCATCCTCACCTTCCTGGGCCTCGACCACCCGGACGACGAGGAGCCCGAGGAGCACGAGATCAGCGAGGAGGCGGCGGAAGCGGCCGTCCTGGCCTTCCTCGGCGAGGACAACCGCGAGATCGCGAAGGCGCTCGCGTCCGAAGACGAGATCGACGACGAGGAGCTAGAGAACAACCTCTTCGCCGCGGTCCAGAAGATGAGCGTGATGCAGAAGATCAAGCTCGCGCGGGTCGGTGGCAAGGAGGCGCGCTCGCTGCTCATCAAGGACCGCAACAAGATCGTCGCGACCTCGGTGCTCGGGAGCCCCAAGATCACCGACAGCGAGATCATCGCCATCGCGAACTCGCGGGGCGTGAGCGACGAGATCCTGCGGATCATCTGCATGAACAAGGAGTGGACCAAGAGCTACCAGATCAAGCTCGCGCTCGTCATGAACCCGAAGACCCCCACACCCCAGGCTGTCAAGTACATCAACTACCTCCAGGACAAGGAGCTGCGGACGCTCATGAAGAGCAAGGACGTCTCGGTGCAGATCTCCACCCAGGCACGGCGGATCCTGCAGAAAAAGGGCAAGATCTAGCCGACGTCGGCCCGCGGCGAGCGTACGGCACGCGCCGGCCCGGCCGCCCGAACATCGAGGCAGGGGGAGAATCGAGATGGCAGGTAACGAGAGCGCGCACGAGGTCAACGCCCGCATCGTCTACTGGGGCGTCGAGGGCTCGGGCAAGACGGCCTGCGTCCAGACCATCCATGCAAAGCTCCGCCCCGACCATCGCGGCGAGCTGAAGCGCGTGCCGACTCGGCTCGACCCCACGGTCCACTACGACGAGCTGCCGATCGCACTCGGCAACGTGCAGGGTGCGCGCACGCAGCTGCAGATCGTCGCCGTGCCGGGCGGGCCCGAGCACGCCGCGACGCGCAAGCAGCTGCTCGACCGCGTCGACGGCATCGTCGTCGTGATCGACGCCGAGCCGTCCCGCGCCGACGAGAACGTCGAGTCGGTGGTCGAGCTCCGCGACGCGCTCGGTGCGTATGGCCGATCCCTCGACGAGCTCCCCTTCGTCGTGCAGTACAACAAGTGCGACCTCGGCGACCCCTATGAGACCGAGGCCCTGCATCGGCGGCTCGGCTTCGGAGAGGCGCCGGTCTTCGAGACGGTGGCGAGCCAGGGCCAGGGCGTCCTGCAGGTGCTCTCCACGATCTCGAAGAGCGTCGTACGCAACCTCCGTGACCGGCGCGGCGCCGACCTTGCGCCGCAGCAACCACCGCTCGAGCCCGCGCCGGCCCCCGTCGTACAGGCGAAGCCGGCCCCGGCGCCCCAGCCTGTCGTACAGGCGAGGCCGGCCCCGGCGCCCCAGCCCGTCGAAGACTCGATCATGGATCCAAGCACGCCGCTCTCGATGCCCGAGGAGGCGCCGGTCATGCCGGCGGCCCAGATCGTCTCGGAGACGGTGGTGCACCTGGACGATCCCTCCAGCGCCGAGGCGATCCTCGAGGCGGAGCCGCTGTCGGCCGGGCCCGGCGCCGCGAGCGATCCACGCAGCGTGATGGAGGCGGCGATCCTGTCCGAGGGCGAAGGCATCGCCGAGGTCTCGGCGGCCGACGACGCAGCCAGCCGCACCGAGCTCGCCTTCGACCGGCCCTGGGCCCAGCTCGCCGACGAGAAGCCCGCGCCCGGCGCGCGCTTCGGCCCCGACCTGCGCGTGGTGTCCGTCGGCACGGCCGAGAGATCGGGCGAGCGCGGTGTGCGCGTACCGCTCGTGCTCGGCAACGACGAGGGTGAGACCCTGACGGTCGCCCTCACCGTGCAGCTCGAACCGCTGCTCGAGGATGATCCCGGATGAAGAAAAGGCGCGTCGGTCTCCATGGCGTCGGCCCCGAGTCGGCGCGCCTGCTGCAGCAGCTCCTCGAGAATCCCGATCTCGAGTGGGCCCGGCTCTACGACGAGGACCCGGACCGCGCGACCGAATCGCTCGCCGGCGTCGACCTCGAGCTCCTCGAACGCTGCCGCCCCCTGACCTGCTTCCGATGGGACGAGTTCGTCGCCGACCCTCCCCTCGACATCGTGATCGATGACGGCCACGTCCCGTCCCTGCGCGAGCGCCTCGCCGTGCAGGGATCCGATCGCCCCCAGATCGTCTCGCCCCAGACCGCGAGGCTGCTCTGGTCGCACGGCACCCTCCCCGGCGACCGTCAGTCGGAGCTGCTCGAGGTGCTCGGCGAGATCGTGCGCAGCGTCGACCTCACCGTCCACGGCAAGGAGCTCTTCGCCCGGATGCTCGAGATCGCCGTCGCCGTCACGGGCGCCGCGGGCGGCTCGCTGATGCTCCTCGGCCCCGACGGCAGCGAGCTCTTCATCCAGGTGGCGTTCGGGGTCGAGCCCGAGCTCTGGCCGAAGATCCGCGTGCCGCTCGGCGACGGCATCGCGGGACGGGTCGCGGCCGAGGCACGGCCGCTGCTCATCTCCGGCCGCGCAGACGCGGACAGCTACCGCATCGTGCGCGAGCGCGTCGACGTCGCCTCGGCCCTCTGCGTGCCGCTCGTGCACGAGGGCCGCGTGCTCGGCGTGCTGAACGTGCATCACAACACGCGCGCCGAGGCGTTCGACGAGCACGACCTTGCCTTCATGGAGGAGCTCGCCGCGCTCGATGCGGCGATCATCCACCGCGCCCAGGAGCACGCCGCGCTGCGCGCCCAGGCCGCGCGCTACGAGGCCACGCGCGAGGTCCACGCGCTGCTCGCCGGCCCCGAGCCCCTCGCCGAGCGGCTCGCCGCGATCTGCCATGTCGTGGCGGAGCGCCTCGGCGACGGCGTCGCCACGCTCTACCTCCCCGACGACGCGTCCGACGACTCGCTGCTGACCCTCGCTGCCAGCTCGCTGTCGGGAAGCCGAAGCGGTGCCCGCACCGCGATCACCCTCGGTCACGGGCTCGACGGGGAGGTCGCGCGCACGGGCGAGCCCATCGTGCTGCGCGACGACGAGGGGCGCATTCGCTACGCCGCCCTGCCCCTGCCCTTCGACGATCGCGTCGTAGGCGTACTCGCGGTGCAGGTCGGACACATCCCCGGCGACAGCGACGAGCTCGAGGCGAATCTCGCCGAGGTGGCGTCGGTGATCGGCGAGGACGTCGTGCGCGCGCAGCGCGAGGCCCGCGCTACCGCACATGCACTCCGCGTCAGCGCAGCCCACGAGGCGGGCATGCGCCTCATGGGCCAGACCGACCGCGAGCAGATGGCGCAGACGGCGAGCGCCTCGCTCTCGATGCTGCTCGGTGCCGAGCACGTGGTGGTGCGGCTCGAAGATCCTTCATCGAAGCGATTCCGCATCGCGTCGTACTTCGGCGGCGCCGACGACGACGGCCAGTACGGACTCTTCGCCCTCGACAAGGCCGTCACGATCGAGACGATCCGCAGGCGCACCCTGCAGCTGGTGCGCGACCTGCCCCATCACCCGAAGCTCGGCGCGTATGCAGGCCCGGTCTCGTCGATGCTCTCGGCACCGCTCAAGATCGACGGCCACATCGTGGGCACGATCGCCCTCTACGACAAGCTGACGGCCGACATGTTCTTCTCGGGTCGCTTCAACGACGACGACCTGCAGGTCTTCTCGCACTTCGTGGGTGAGTTCGATCGGGCGCTCGGTGCGCTGGCCGGTCCAGCGGAGAGCGCCGATCACGCCATCGACGAGTGGCGCGACCGCGTGTCGCAGGAGCTCGCACGCGCCGGGAGCCGCCCGGGCGAGATCGCGCTGGCCACCTGCGGGCTCGAGGACTTCGAGACACTGGCCGCGACGAGTGCGGAGCTCGCACAGGACGCGATCGAGCGCGTCGAGGCCGCATTGAAGGCAGAGCTGCGCCGCTTCGACAGCCTCATCCGGCTCGACCATCGGCGCTTCGGACTGCTCCTGCCCGAGCCCGAGCCCGATGCGGCGGAGCACGTGCGCCGGCTCGCGCGGGCGGTCAGCGAGCGCGTGGCCGAGGGCGCGAACGAGGACGAGTCGGCGCGCATCGTCCTTGCGTTCGGTTTCGCGGCGAACGAGGCAGCGGAGTCCGACGTCGAGGCGTTCGAGGCGCGCGCCGCCGAGCCGCGGATCGTGATGGTCTAGAGCGCCCGGCGCCCCGGGCTCAACCCAGCATCTCCTCGGTGGGGACGTAGTCGAGATCGAGCGCGTCGGCGACGCCCTCGCAGTGCACCCGCCCGTCCCAGACGTTGAGCCCGCGCGCGAGCGTTTCGTCGTCGCGCAGCGCGGCCTCGAGCCCCTCGCCCGCGAGCGCGTGCACGTACGGAAGTGTCGTGTTCGTGAGCGCGAAGGTCGACGTACGGGGCACCGCACCGGGCATGTTCGCGACCCCGTAGTGCACGACGTCGTGCACCACGTACGTCGGATCGGAGTGGGTCGTGGGATGGATCGTCTCGATGCACCCGCCCTGGTCGACGGCGACGTCCACGACGACGGAGCCCGGCTCCATGCCCTCGACCATGCGCTCGTCGACGAGCATCGGTGCGCGGCGGCCGTGCGTGTAGACCGCTCCGATCACCACGTCGCTCGAGAGCACCGAGCGCTCGATGTTGGTCGGGTTCGAGTAGAGGGTATTCAGCTCACCGTGGAACAGGTCGTACACGTAGGTGAGTCGCTTCAGGTCGACGTCGAAGACGTCGACCTCGGCGCCGAGCGCGTGAGCGACGCGCAGGGCGTTGATGCCGACGATGCCCGCGCCGAGCACCGTCACGCGCCCCCGTGGCACCCCGGGCACGCCGCCGAGGAGCAGGCCCTTCCCGCCCTGATCGGCACGCAGGAGGTTCGCGCCGATCTGCCCGGCGAGCCGACCGGCCACCTCGCTCATCGGCGCGAGCACCGGGAAGGCGCCGTCGGTCTGCTGGACCGTCTCGTAGGCGATGGCCGCGACGCCCGACTCCATCAGCGCGAGCGTGAGGTCGCGGTTCGCCGCGAGGTGCAGGTAGGTGAACAGGACCTGGCCCGCGCGCAGGTGACGGACCTCCTGCATGTTCGGGTCCTTCACCTTGACGACGAGCGGCGCAGACCATGCCTCGGCGGTGTCGACCAGGGTCGCGCCGGCCTCCTCGTAGGCGGCGTCGGTGAAGCCGCTGCCGAGCCCGGCACTGTGCTCCACGATCACCTCGTGACCCGCTGCCACGAGGCTGCGCACGCCGTCGGGCACGATGCCGACACGCGCCTCGCGGTCCCGGGTCTCTTTCGGTACGCCGATTCGCATGCGTCGCCTCCCTGGCCTCTCCGGTTCGCGTGACTCAGTCGCGGCGCGCGTCTCGCGTGTGCCGCCGTCCGCAGCCGATCGTACGCGAACGCGGGCGCCCCGAATCACACGGGCGCCCGCCGTCGCTCAGCTCTGGTACGCCTGGATCAGGATCTCCGACGTCTCCGGCCGCATGATGCGCTCGTCGGGCTGCTCGCCGGACTTCAGCTGCTCGCGCACCTTCGTGCCGCTGATCGAGAAGGGCTTCTCGTCCGGGTGGCGCTCGGTGAGATCGACCCGACCGAGCGACTCGTAGTAGGCCGCAAAGCCGACCTTGCACGGCTGGATGTGGAGCTCGCCGGGCAGCGCATCGAAGATGTGGTGCGCGTCGAAGTCGCCCCAGATCGCCTCGCCGTCCTCGTACGGTGCGTCGGCGTGCTTGCGGCCGATCACGATGTCGCTGAAGCCGTAGTTCTGGCGGTAGATGCCGTGCATCACGGCCTCCTTCGGACCGCCGTAGAACATCTTGATGTCGAGCCCGATCAGCTCGAAGATCTCGCTGATGTCGTAGCCGGCCTTGTCCCAGATCGCCTCGTCCTTGTCGCCCTGGCCGAGCAGCGCCTTCTCCTTCAGGACGTGGTAGCAGCGCATCCGCATCGTCGCGGGCACGTCGTCGCCCTTCAGCTCGCCGACGAGCGGGTTCAGCACCGCGCCCGTGAAGTGACCGGCGGCGGTGAGCGACTCGACGCCGTAGACCAACGCGTACTCGTGGGCCCGGTGCAGCGGGTTGCGCGTCTGGAACGCGAGCGCGCGATCCCACTTCCGATCGCGGATCAGCGCGCGGACCATGCGCGGCGAGAGCATGTACTCACCGTACTCGGGGTTCACAGGCTGGGGCAGCGATCGGATCGAGCCGCCGAGCAGCTTCGTGCGCGGGTCGCTCTCGACCATGCGGCCACCGGGATGATCCATCCGGTCGGTGGCGTAGACGCTCTTCACGTACCGGGCCTTGTCCCAGTCGTAGACCTCGATGTCGTCGACGACCGCGATCACGTCGCCGGCCTCGTTCACGACGGCCGCTGCGCCACCGGCCGAGAGCGCACCGGCCTCGTCGTCGGTCACGGGCAGCGCGAGCGGGATCGTCCACGCATAGCGACCGCCCCCGCTCTCGACCACGCCTTGGTCGAGCGCGAGGTTCCAGGCCGCCTCCTTCATGGGCCCTTCCAGCGGCGAGAGCGCGCCGTCGGAGATGCGGTAGACGGTCGAGAGATCGGCGTTGCTCACGAGAATGCGGGGCAGCTGCTCGGCCTCGGCGAGGAAGGCCGCGCGATCCTTCAAGGGGACGACGCGATCGACGGGCTCGGAGAGGCCACCGTGGACGGGAACGAGATCTGAAGCCGCTTGGGTACTCATTGATTTTCCTTGCACTCGAGTGGGGAGGCGTCGGTCGGGTCGACCCGATCCGATGCCTCGGAGGTTGAATCGTCAGTGCGACGGGCGATCCGTCGCGAAGGTTCATGCGAGGCCGCGGTCCTCACCAGACCGGCCACGCCGCCGCGCCTTCGCCCAGCAGGATGCGATCCCCGCTGCCGTCGATGCGGCGGATGTAGAGGCGTTCGATGCCGTCGTCGCCCGGCGACACGTAGACCACGTGCCTTCCGTCCGGCGATACGGCAGGGGTGCGCTCGTCGCGAATCGACCCACCGAGCGGCGCGCGGCCGCCGCCATCGATCCGCATGCGCTGCAGGCGCCAGCCCTGGGTGGTCTCGGTCGAGTAGACGATGCCCGAGCCGTCGGGCAGGAAGGCCGGCTCCCGGCCCCGCGTCAACACGTCGGGCTCCGCAGAGAGGCTGGTCCCCTGTGCGACGATCGTCGACATGTCGCGATCCTGCCCGGTGCGCGGCGGCCGATTCACCGCCCGGACGTAGACCACGGTCTCGCCGTTCGGCGAGAATCGCGGTCCGGACGGATACGCACCGTCGACCACGGGCTCGGCCCGTGCGCCATGGGCATCGGTCACCCTCATGCCCGCTGTGCTCCGGCCGGCCCGATACTCGATGAAGGACATCACGAGGCGCCCATCGGACGCGTAGTCCGCCTCGAGGTGCATCGCCGGCCCGCGCGAGAGCGGGCGCAGCTGGTCGGCCTCGAAGTCGTACTCGTAGATCTGGAACTCGCTGCCGAGGTGCGCGCTCGTGAAGAGCAGACGCTTTCGATCGGGCGACCAGGCCAGCGGCCGTGCGTTGGCGGGCCCGCCCTGGAATCGCGTGAGCTCGCCGGTGCGCGGGTTCAGGAACGTGACCCGGCCCGGAAAGCGCCCGAGCCCCTCGCTCGTCGCCGGATCTCGTCCGAAGAGCGACGCGATGCCCTCGGCGGTCGCGACGCCGGCCTTGCGCGGCATGGCCGAGCTCCGCCCGGAGCGCGCCTCGTCCATGAGCTCCTGGCGGCGGCGCGCCGCCTCGGGGTCCCAGTAGACGAACGCGATCGGCGCGTCGGAGACCTCGTCGAGCTGCATCCCGGACATGGAGCCGGCACAGCCGAGCCCCACCGCAGACCAGGCGATGAGCGCGACTCCCAACCCGCGAACGGCGGCGCGCCGGCTCATTCGTCCGACACCTCGATCGCGTGCCCTCCGGTGCGGTCGAACTCGCCGCGCTGAACGTCGTAGAGGAACAGGCCCGCCCCCTCGATCACCTTGCCGAGAACGGACACCACCAGCTGAGCGACGCCGGGGAACGGGAAGAGCGGGTGCTCTGCGAACGCGACGTCGTCCTCGCTGAGGTAGACCCCGCTGCCGACATGGGAGTGGTAGACCGCAGTCACGCCCCACCCCTCGTCCTCGGCGGTCCGCGTCACCTCGATCACCTCCGGCTCGTTCATGTAGAAGGCTTCGTGGTTGTCGCGGGGGAAGGCCACGGGATCCTGATGGTGCATCTTGTTCATCGTGTTGGTGATGCGGTGGGCCGCGAGGAACGGCTGCGTCTCCGTTCCCGTGATCAAGCCACAACACTCCTCGGGCGCCGCAGCCAGCGCGTGGGCATACAGCTCGTGCATGGTTCGCCCCGGGACGATCGCGGGGCCAAGGCTGGGATTCAGCTCGATGCTGCGACCCATGGTCGAACGCTCACGAAAGGCAGTCTCGTCGAAGCCGCCGGGTCGGCGCACGCGACGCGCACCGGGCGAGCGGCCGGAAGCGGCGTCGTGCACCCGCCCCGCCCCATCGAAACCTCGATGCACGCCGACCGACCCGGATGAGCGATCGACTCGACGAAGAATCGGGATCCGACCCGGTCCCTCGGTCTCGAAGGCCCTCGATCCGGCGCACCGACGACGAAGGAGTCACCCCGGATGCCCTCCGGGGGGATCGGGCACGGATTCTACGGGAGAACACATCTGGAATCGAGCCCCCGATCGCTGCACCCGGCAGGCCTGGTGGCACCGCTCAGATCTCGTAGCTGTACGCGTCGTGAGCGGCTCTGGGGACGGATTCACGGGCTGCATCACGGCAGAGGTCAGCCACCGTCACGGCGTCGAGGCTCGCGGCGAAGCGCGCAGCGAGCACGGGCCAGATGAAGTCGGGCCGGTGGGCCGAGCCCTCCGCCACCTCGGTCGACTCGTCGCCCTTCCCCGAAACGGAGGGCGGCGCGCCGGTCACCAGCGGCCCCTCCACCGCCTCCACGATCTGGCGCAAGGAGATCTCGGCCGGGTCGCGCGCGAGCACGTACCCGCCACCGGGGCCCCGCTTGCCGCGCACGATGCGCGCCCGTCGCAGCCGCTGGAAGATCTGCTCCAGATAGCGGGTCGGGATGCCCTGTCGCTCCCCGATGATCCGCACCTGCACCGGTGCATCGAAGCCGTTGTAGGCGACATCGAATACCCCGCTGACCGCGTAGTAGACCTGGAGAGAAAAACGCATACTGAGGTCGAGAATGCCCGATGGCCCGCCGGGCAGCAACTTGTGGAGATGCCCCATTGCTGCACGAGCCTCAGCCGCCCCACGACGCCACGCCCCCCACCCCTGGCTCCGACGGCCCGACCGCGGTCGACGCCCTGCACCGTCAGATCCACCGCACCTTCCTGATCGCGATCGCGGTCTCCGCCGCTGCCGCTGCGCTCTCGGGCTTCGCCGATCACGAGCCGCCGCCCGACCAGACGACCACCGCCGCCGCCATCGCCATCGGGCTCAGCTGCGTGGTGCTTCGGCGTCTGTCGACATCGCCGATGATCGGCGCCCGGGCCGAGCTGCGGCTCGGCGTCGCCGGCCTCGCGTGCGGTGCGGCCCTGGCCTTGCTCGGCGCGTTCATCGCGTGGAGCGACGGCGCCGGACGCACGGGCCTCGCGTACGCGGGCGCAGCGTTCATCCTCTGTGCGAGGCCCCCGATCCCATCGCACCTGCGCGTACGCCGGCGCAGGCTCGACGACTGAGACGCGACGCAGACCTGGAGGTCCGGCCGGACCTCTAGACCCATCCCGGTTAGAGTCCGCCCCCGTGTTGATCCGCACCACAGAGCTGGCACGACGCATCGGTGGACGCGTGCTCTTCGAAGGCCTGTCGCTCGTCGTCCGCGCGGGCGATCGCATCGGCCTCGTCGGCCCGAATGGTGCGGGCAAGACGACGCTCCTTCGCATCCTCGCCGGCGACGACACGCCGGACGGCGGCCGCTGCGAGCGGCCGAGAGGCGTCCGAATCGGCCTGCTGAAGCAGGAGATCGACCCGAGCTCGCAGCGCTCGGTCCGCGACGAGGCGGCCTCTGCCCTCGCCCACCTCGATGCGCTCGAGAGCGAGATGCGGGCGCTCGAGGCGCGCATGGCCGAGAGCGGCGATCACGTGCCCGCCGATGTCGCCGAGCGCTACGACGTCGTCTCCGCCGAGTTCACCCAGGGCGGCGGCTTCGAGCGCGATGCCGAGGTCGCGCGCGTGCTCGCGGGGCTCGGGTTCGGCACGGACGACCTCGACCGCCCGCTCTCGTCTTTCAGTGGCGGCTGGCTGATGCGCGTCGAGCTGGCCAAGCTCTTCCTCGCACGCCCCGACGTGCTGCTCCTCGATGAGCCCACGAACCACCTCGACCTGCCCGCGATCGAGTGGTTCGAGGAGGCGATCGCCGACCTGCCCGGGGGGCTCATCGTCGTCTCCCACGACCGCTCGTTCCTTCGCAAGCATGCGAACCGCATCATCGAGTTCGACGGCATCGGAGGCGCCGAAGTCGACGAGGCGGGGTTCGACCGACACCAGCAGCTGCGCGCCGAGCGCATGGAGCAGCTGATCGCGCGCAAGGCAAACCAGGATCGCGAGATCGCGCAGATGGAGCGCTTCGTCGAGCGCTTCCGCGCCAAGTCGACGAAGGCCAAGCAGGCCCAGAGCCGCATCAAGGCCCTCGAGCGGATCGAGCGCATCGAGCTGCCCGAGCAGAACAACCGGGTGATGCGGATGCGGATCCCCGAGCCCCCGCGCAGCGGCGAACGCGTCATCGAGCTCGACGGCGTATCGAAGGCCTATGGCGACAACGTGGTCTACGAGGGGCTCTCGCTCAGCGTGCAACGCGGCGAGCGGCTCGCGCTGGTGGGCCCCAACGGCGCGGGCAAGTCGACGCTCCTGCGGATGATCGCCGGTGCGCTGGCGCCCGACGCCGGCGAGCGGATCCTCGGACACAACGTCGAGGTGGGCTTCTTCGCGCAGCACCAGCTCGAGAGCCTCGACCTCGGCTCGTCGGTGCTCGACGAGGTGAGTCGCACCGCCACCACCGAAGACGGTCCGCGCCTGCGCAGCCACCTGGGCGCGTTCCTCTTCTCGGGCGACGACGTCGACAAGAAGATCGGCGTGCTCTCGGGCGGCGAGAAGGCGCGGGTGGCGCTGGCCAAGATGCTGCTGCGTCCCTCGAATCTGCTCGTCCTCGACGAGCCGACCAACCACCTCGACCTGAAGTCGCGTGAGGTGCTCGAGGAGGCGCTCGGCGAGTACGGCGGCACGCTCGTCTTCGTGTCCCACGACCGCGCGTTCATCAATGCGCTCGCCACCCGCGTGCTCGAGGTGCTGCCCGGTCACGTCGAGTCGCACCTCGGCAACTACGACGACTACCTCGCGCGCAAGGCGGCGCGGGCCGAGCGGGCCAGGAAGCCAGAGAGCCCCGAGCCGCCCGCGGCAGACCCGGGCGCAGCGGCGGCGGCACCCGCGCGTGCGAAGTCGGACGCACCCGCCGCGAGCCCCGCCCCTGCGAGGCCGACCAAGGCGATCAAGGCGACCAAGGCGACCAAGGCGACCAAGGAGGAGCGCCAGCGCGCCCGCGAGCGCTCGAAGGCGCGCGATCGCGTGGGGCGCCGGATCCAGAAGCTCGAGGCCGAGATCCAGGCCGAAGAGGAGGGGCTCGAGACGATCGGCTACCGGCTCGCCGACCCCGAGGTCTACGCGAATGCAGACCGGCTGCTCGAGGTGCAGGCCGAGGAGCAGGCCATCAAGAGCCGCGTCGAGAGCCTCTACCGCGACTGGGAGCGGCTTTCGGACGAGCTTGCCGCCCTCGAGGATGCTCCCTCCTAGGGCGCCGCATGCTCGAGACGCCCCCCTCCTCGTCGACGAGCGCGAAGTTCACCCAGCCCCTCAGCTGATCCGTCGAAACCACCCGGACTTCCACACGATCTCCGAGCCCGAATGCAGGCCCGTGGCGCTGCGAGACCCAGCGATGCGCCGCCGCATCGAAGCGGCACGCGTCGGGCAGGTAGCGCGCCGGCACGAGCCCCTCGACGAAGGGATGGTCGAGGGTCACGTACACCCCCTGCTCGCCGGCGCCCGTCACCACCCCGTCGAAGTCCTCGCCGATGCGGCCGGTCATCAGCGCCGCCTTCTTCAGATCGAGCATGTCGCGCTCGGCCACCACCGCCCGGCGCTCGAGCGCCGAGAGCCGCACGGCCAGGTGCGCGAGCGCCTCGCCCTGCGCCGGCTCCTTCTTCGCCAGCCGCGCCTTGAGGGTGCGGTGCACGACCAGGTCCGCATAGCGACGAATCGGCGACGTGAAGTGCAGGTAGTCGTCGAAGGACAGCGCGAAGTGACCCAGCGGTGCGTCGGCGTAGCGCGCCTGCTTCATCGCGCGCAGGGTCAGCATGTGGACGAGCCGCTCCTCGCGGTGGCCCCGCGCTTCGTCGAGCACGCCCTGTAGTGCCCGCGTGTCGAGGTGCGGGGGGAGCTGATCGATGAGCCCCACGCGCACGAAGAGCTCGCCGAGCGCGTCGATGTCGGCGTCGTCCGGCGGCTCGTGGACCCGGTGAAGGGTCGCGATGCCCCCTCCCGTCAGGAAGCGCGCGACGGCGCGATTGGCGGCCAGCATCGCGTCCTCGATCGCCCGGTGGGCGTCGTTTCGCTCGAAGCGCCGGATGTCCTTCACGCGCCCGCGCTCGTCGAGGTCGACGACCGGCTCGGGCAGCTCGAAGTCGAGGCTCCCCTCGGTCTCGCGCCGGCGGCGCAGCCGCAGCGCCACGCGGCCCAGCCGCTCGACCTGATCGGCGATCTCGGGCTCGAGCGCATTGCGCCGCCCCTCGAGCACCTCCGCCGCATCGGCGTAGCTGAGCTTCGCGTGGCTGCGGATCACGGCCTCGTGGAAGGCGGGCTTCCGCACCCGCCCCGCCGAGTCGACGTGGAGCGTGACCACCATAGCGAGCCGGTCGACGTCGGGGCGAAGCGAGCACAGGTCGCTGGAGAGCCGCTCGGGCAGCATCGGGATCGCCCGATCGGGGAAGTACACGCTGTTGCCGCGGCGCTCGGCCTCGCGGTCGAGCGCGGTGCCGGGCCGCACGTAGTGGGCGACGTCGGCGATCGCGACCTGCAGCACGTCCCCGCCATCGTCGTCGGGCGCGACGAAGACGGCGTCGTCGTGATCGCGCGCGGTCACCGGGTCGATCGTCACGAAGGCCCGGTCGCGCAGGTCCTTGCGCCCGGCCAAGGCACGAGCAGAAAGTGCGTCGGGCAGTCCCTCGATTTCGGCGTCGACCTGCGGCGCAAACTCGATGGGCAGGCGCCTATGCCAGGCCACCGCTCGAAAGTCGGCCTCGGGCTCGCCCGGCCGGCCGATGCGCTCGACCACCCGGCCGCTGGGCCACTCCGCAGCGGGCCGGGCCCGCGTGCGCGCAGCGCGCCCCGCCGCGGGCATCACCTCGACGACCACGACCTCGCCCGACTTTGCGCCCGCGAGCTGCTTCTCGGGCACGCGCACCCGCCAGCGC
>CAYYSY010000056.1:0-9410 GCA_964474355.1 uncultured Spirochaetaceae bacterium
CCCGCATCGATGCCGCCGCCGAGCGCGCCGGACGCGACGCCGCCGAGATCACGCTGGTCGGCGCGGCGAAGCGCCAGCCCATCGAGCGCGTGGCCGCGGCCGTGGTGGCCGGCGTCCATCAGCTCGGCCACAACTACGTGCAGGAGGCGCGCGCGATGCGCGCCGAGCTCGACGCGCGGCTGGTAGAGCTCGCATGGGAGGGCGAGGCGCCGAGCGTCGCGTGGCGCATGATCGGCCACCTGCAGAGCAACAAGGCCCGCGACGCGGTCGAGTGCTTCGACTTCGTCGATGCCGTCGACTCGGCCAAGCTGGCCCGCGCCCTCGACCGACGCGCCGCCACCGCGGGGCGCCGCCTCGCGCTCGGCGTGCAGGTGAACCTCTCGGGCGAGGCGCAGAAGTCGGGGCTCGACGAGGCCGACGTGCCCGCGCTGCTCGAGGCGTGCACCGAGCTCGAGCACGTCGACATGGTCGGGCTCATGACCATGCCCGCCGCGGCCGACGACCCCGAGGCCGCCCGCCCGGTCTTCGCCCGGCTGCGCGCCCTGCGCGACCGCCTGCGCAGCGCGCCCGGCGGTCACGCACTCGCGGACCTGTCGATGGGGATGAGCGGCGACTTCGAGATCGCCATCGAGGAGGGCGCTACGCTCGTGCGCCTGGGCACGGCGCTCTTCGGCGAGCGCGCGCCCCGCTGACACCCCCCGCTCAGGAGAGGTCATGACCGAGACACCCGACGCACTGCTCGCGCTCGGCGGCCGCCGCGTAGGCTTCATCGGCTGCGGTGCCATGGCCCAGGCGCTGGCCGGCGGCCTGGTCGCGGCCGGCCTCGAGACGGGGCGACTCATCGGCGCCGACCCGGTCCAGGCCCAGCGCGATCAGTGGACCAAGACGCTCGGCGTGGAGGCCGTCGACGAGGCGGGCGCATTGCTCGGCCAGTGCGACGTGGTCGTGCTCTGCGTGAAGCCCGGCATTGTGCCGGCCGTGCTCGCGGACGTCGCCGACCAGCCCGATGCGACCCGCCCGCTCTGGGTCTCGATCGCAGCGGGGGTCACCCACGCACACCTGGCCGGGGCACTGCCCCGCGGTGCCCGCATCGTGCGCACGATGCCGAACACGCCGGCGCTCGTCGGCGCGGGCGCGACTGCTCTCTTCGCTGGCCCCGGCGTCGAGCCCGACGAGCTCGCCGCGGCGGAGGCGCTCTTCGGCGCGGTCGGTCTCACCTGGGTCTGCGCGGACGAAGGCCTGCTCGATGCGGTGACAGGTCTCTCGGGCAGCGGCCCGGCCTACGTGTTTCTCGTGCTCGAGGCGCTCGGCGACGCGGGCGTGCGCCAGGGCCTGCCCCGCGACGCGGCGTACCAGCTCGCGTTCCAGACGGTCTTCGGCGCGGCCAAGCTCGCGCTCGAGAGCGGCCTCCACCCCGGCGCGCTGAAGGACCAGGTCACCTCGCCGGGGGGAACCACCATCGCCGGCCTCGAGCGCCTCGAGGCGGGGGGGGTGCGCGCGGCGATTCACGACGCGGTGGCGGCGGCCACGGCGCGCAGCCGTGAGCTGGGGCGCGACTGAGGCGTGAGCTGGGGCGCGACTGAGCCGTGAGCCAGGCCGTGACTGAGCCGTGAGCCAGGCCACCACTGAGCCGCGAAACGGCCCGTGCTGCGGCGTCAGCTGCAGCTCTCAAGGCATCCTGGAATTCTGCCGATGAGTTGCCCACGGGCGGCCCCGTGTGCCGCGCGCGTGCTGGACGCACCCGTCCGGCCTCCGGGAGACACTCGTCATGCGACTCACGCCCCTCGAGATCCACACCCACCGCTTCAGCCGCCGCTTCTCGGGCCTCGACTCCGAAGAGGTCGAGGCATTCCTCCGCATGGTCTCCGAGGACTACGAGTCGGTGCTGCTCGAGAACGAGTCCTACCGCGACCGCATCCACCGGATGGAGGAGGAGATCAAGCGCCTCTCCGACCAGGAGAAGCTGCTGAAGGAGACGCTCATGTCGGCCCAGTGCATGACGGAGGAGATGCGTCAGACCGCGGTGCGCGAGAGCGAGGTGCTGATCGGCGAGGCCGAGGTGCGCGCCGAGAAGATCATCGACGCGGCTCACCGGCGGGCCCACCAGATCGCCGAGTCGATCCGCGAGCTGAAGGGCCTGCGCGGCGGCATCGCCACCGGGCTTCGCGCGGCGATCCAGACCCATCTACAGCTGATCGAGCGACTCGAGACCGAGAGCGGCGAGGAAGGCCAGGCGCTCGTCGACGGCATGGTCGAGGGCAAGGTCGCGGTGCTGACGCCCGGCAACGGCGCTCGCGAGGCGATCGCCGCGCCCGCCGGACGCAAGCCCGGCATCGAGTGAGGCCACAGCGCCGGGCACGGCGCGACCCCGCCCGTCCCGCGCCATCGAAGCAGGCGTCGGCTTGACCCGCCGAGTCGGGTGACGACGCGGCGCGGCGATTCGAAACCCGCGGGCGATTGGGCTACAACGTGCGCCCGTTCAAGCGATCGGAGGTGCCCGCGGGGCCAGGGGAAGGCCCCGAGAGATCGGCGCCGGCGACGTCGCCGGTCATCAGCGCCCGCCAACGCGGGCCGATCCGCACGACGCCGCGCGCACCGTGCCGATCCGGGGACATGCTCCGAGCCCAACCATCGCCCCCTTCGAGGACGATCCCGCCCATGCCCATCTACGAGTACGAGTGCGACAAGTGCGGCCACGGCTTCGAGCGCGAGCAGCGCATGACCGACCCGCCGGTGAAGACCTGCCCCAAGTGCAAGGCGCGCAGGGTCACCAAGCTGATCAGTCAGAGCTCCTTCGTGCTGAAGGGCGGCGGCTGGTACGCCGACGGCTACAGCGACGCGAAGGGTGGGAAGAAGGACTCGGACAGCAAGCCCGAGTCGAGTACCACCGACAGCAGCAGCGACTCGAAGTCGTCTGACAAGGGCAAAGACAAGAGCAAGGACAAGGGCAAGGACAAGAGCAAGCCCAAGGGCGGAAAGAAGTCGGCCGCGTAGTCGGCCCCGACGCCCTGCCCCGACGTCGCCCCCTCGACCGGCGCGTCTGTATACTGCCCGCTCCTTTCACCGAGGAGCCGCGCGAATTGTCCGGCGATCAGCCCCCCGCGACTGACACGAAGCCCACGCAGCCCATCGAGACCGTCGTCGTCGACGGCCTCGGCCTCGCCAAGAAGCTCCGCGGCCAGATGGCCGACGAGATCCGCGATCTCGTCGAGTCGGGTCGCCGCGCGCCCTTCCTGGTCGTCGTGCTGGTCGGCGACGACCCCGCGAGCCGCTCCTACATCAAAGGCAAGCAGCGCGCCTGCAAGAGCATCGGCATGGACTCGGCCGAGCACCTGCTTCCTGCCGAGACCACTCAGGACGAGCTGCTCGCGCTGATCGGCCAGCTGAACGAAGACGATCACGTCGACGGCATCCTCGTGCAGCTCCCGCTACCGGCTCACATCTCGCCCCAGGTGATCGCGGCCGCGATCGACCCGGCCAAGGACGCGGACGCGCTTCACCCGAACACCTCGGGGCGGCTCCTCGCCGGCACCGCCGACATCGTCTCGTGCACACCGCTCGGGGTGATGGCCGTGCTCGAGGAGTACGGCGTCGAGCTCGAGGGGGCGCACGCCGTCGTCATCGGCCGCTCCGACATCGTCGGCAAGCCGGTCTCGCTGCTGCTCCAGCAGGCCAACGCGACGGTCACGATGTGCCACTCGCGGACGAAGAACCTGCCCGAGCTGTGCCGCATGGCCGACGTGCTCGTCGCCGCCACCGGCCGCCCCCGCATGGTGAAGGCCGACTGGATCAAGCCGGGCGCCGCCGTCATGGACGTCGGCGTCACCGAGGTCGACGGCAAGCTCGTCGGCGACGTGGACTTCGAGGCGGCCCAGGGCATCGCCTCGATCATCACGCCCTCGCGGCGCGGCATCGGCCCCATGACGATCACGATGCTGCTGCGAAACACCCTGCACGCCTACCGGGCGAGGACGGGTGCGTGAGCGAGCTGCGCACGGGTGTGTACGGATACCGATGCGTGAGCGAGCGTCGCGCCCGACCGGCAAGGACGGAAACGTGAGCGAGCTGCGACAGACGCCGCTCCACGCGGTGCACCAGAAGCTCGGCGCGCGCATGGTCCCCTTCGCGGGCTTCGACATGCCCGTGCAGTACGCGTCGATCATGAAGGAGCACGCGGCGGTGCGCGAGCGCGCCGGGCTCTTCGACGTCTCCCACATGGGTCAGATCTGGCTCGACGGATCCGAAGCGATCGCCACGGCGGAGCGCCTCGTCACGTGCCCGGTCGAGAGCCTGGCGCCGGGCCGCGTGCGCTACGGCCTGCTCTGCAACGACGACGGCGGCTGCGTCGACGACGTCACGATCTATCGCCGCGACGAGAAGAGCCTGCTCGTCTGCGTGAACGCGTCGAACATCGACAAGGACCGCGAGTGGATGCAGGCGCACGCCCCCGCCGGCGCCGGGCTCGTCGATCGCAGCGACGAGACGGGCATGCTCGCGCTGCAGGGCCCCGCCTCGGTGGCGATCCTCTCGTCCCTCGTCGCCGACGACCAGCGCGATCGGCTCGCCGCGATGAAGCGGTTCCGATTCGACGCCTTCGCGGTGATGGGCCGAGACGCGCTGATCTCGGCGACCGGCTACACGGGCGCGCCTGGCTTCGAGCTCTATCTCGACGCGGGCGACACCGTCAAGGTGTTCGAGGCGCTCCTCGAGGCGGGCGAGCCGCACGGGCTCGAGCCCGCCGGGCTCGGCGCGCGAGATACATTGCGCCTCGAAGCCGCCCTGCCCCTCTACGGGCACGAGCTCGACGACGGCACGTCTCCGCTCGAGGCGGGCCTCGAGCGGTTCGTGAAGCGCGGGCGCGGCGGGTTCATCGGTGCCGAGGCCATCGAGCGGCGCGAGAGCGAGGGACGCACGCGGCAGCTCGTCGGCTTCGAGCTCGTCGGCAAGGGCGTCGCCCGAGCGGACTGCACGCTGCACGCGGATGGGCGCGAGATCGGCCGCGTGACCAGCGGCGCGCCCTCCCCGACCCTCGGAAAGTCCATCGGCCTCGGCTACGTTCCGCCCGCCCATGCGGCGCCGGGCACGACGCTCCACGTCCAGGTCCGAAGCCGTGACATCGAGGCCCGCGTGGTCGAGACGCCCTTCGTCTGACGCGCCCCATCCTCGCCGCGGCTCTCGACCCCGCGCGATGGATCCGGCCACCTCCGCGCGAGACGCGGCGGCACAGCCAACCCCGGTCGAGCGAGGTTGCCCGTGTCGGAGTTCGAAGCCCCCAAGGAGCTGCGTTACAGCAAGGATGACGAGTGGGTGCGCACGGCCGACGGAAAGTTCGTCGTCGGCGTCACCGACTACGCCCAGCAGCAGCTCGGCGACGTCGTCTTCGTGGAGCTGCCCGAGGTCGGCGCCGATTTCGCCGCCGGCGACTCCTTCGGCACGATCGAATCGGTGAAGGCCGTGAGCGACCTCTTCTGCCCGATCAGCGGACGCGTCACGGCCGTGAACGGCGCGCTCGAGGATGCGCCGGAGACCGTGAACCAGGCCCCCTACGGCGACGGCTGGATCATCGAGCTCGAGGCCACGGGCGACGACCCGCTGGCCGAGCTGCTCGACGCAGACGGGTACCGCGCGTTCTGCGCCGACCGCGACTGAACGCGCTCGTCCCTTGGCTCGTCCCTTCGCTCGTCCTCTAGCGCGTGCTTTCGCTCGATCAGTCGCCGTTGGGCGCGCCGGCCAGCCGCTGGCGCGCGACGTCCGACCAGGGCCCGCCGGCATCGAGCTGTAGATAGCGGCGCCAGTGCTCCCGGGCCTTCGCGCCGCGGCCGAGCTTCTCGTGCAGGAGCGCGAGATTGATGTGGAGGTCGGGGTACATCGGGTCGGCGCGAAGCGCGGCCAGATAGTGGTGCAGCGCCATCTCGTCCGCGCCGTCCTCCTCGAGCAGGTTCGCGAGGTTGAAGTGCCCCTCGACGTGCTCGGGGTCGAGCTGCAGGCAGCGCCGGAAGCAGCTGCGCGCGGCCTCGCGATCGCCCCTGTTGTAGTGCACCGCGCCGAGGTTGCAGTGGCCATCGGCGAAGGCCTCGTCGAGCGAGAGCGCCGTCTCGTAGGCGTCGATGGCCTCCTGGTAGGTCGCCGCGTCGGCATCGAGCCGGCAGCCGCGCTCGAACCACTCGATCACGGTGCGGGCGAGGCGCTCGTCGTCGAGGAAAGGCTCCTCGGCCGTCTCCGCAATGGACGCGACACCGTCCTCGCCCCGCTGCACAGGCTCGGGCGGGTCGAGATCGAACACGATCTGACCGCCCGGCTCCTCGAGTACGCCCTCGGGCCGGATCACGAGCCGGTCGCTGCCCTCGACCCAGAGCCGGATCGCGGCCACGGGGTCGTCGAGGCCCGGATGCCGCTCCCGCACGTCCTCGAGGCTGCGCCGGATCCGGCGCAGCGACACGCCCGCCTCGATCAACGCGAGGATGCTGCGCACGCCGACGAGCCCCTTGAAGTCGAGCGTGCCCTGCTGCGGGGCGGGGGCGGCGGCCGCGTCCTCGGCGTCGGCTTCGTCCTCGACGCCGGGCGGCGGGGGCAACAGCTCCGTTCGCTTCCAGTAGCGAAGCCGGGATGGGTTCACGCGAAGGATGCGCGCGGCATGCTGCAACGAATACGACGTCACGCGCAGAGACTACACGCTGTGCGCGCCGATCCAATCGCATCCGGCGCTTCACCGCCGTGCCGGCTGCGCGGAGAAGAAGCCCGGCGCGCGCTGCTAGCCTCTCGCGACGGCGAGGTTTCCGATGCTGGTGCCCGGCCTCGACTTCAAATCGAGTGTGGAGCGTTTCGCAACGTTCTAGGCGGGTTCGATTCCCGTCCCTCGCCGCCACTCCGCCGAGCGCATCGCCGCGCATCCGAGCCGTCGAACAGGCCGCACGAGAGCCCGCCCACGCTGCTCGAATCCACCCCCCACGCAAAGAACCCCGCCGAGACTGGACGGCTCTCCACGAGGGACTAATGTGACAGCTGGGCCTCGTGAGGGGGCCCCGGGACGTCCGGGCCTCGTGGCCCGGCACACACTGGCGAACGGCCCGACCAGGGCCAGGATGGAGGTCTGCTCGATGAGTTCGACTCAACAGGAGGGTGAGGTCACCGTGGTCATCCACTTCCGGGGCATCGACGTCGACGACGACGTGCGCGAGCACCTCGAGGGCCGCTGCCACCAGTTCGCCAGCGAGTTTCCCGAGACAACGCACTACGAGCTCACGATCGAGCCCGACGGAGAGGCCGTGAAGGCCCACGGCCACGTCATCGGAAAGGGCACGAACACGCCCGCCCACGCCAACGGTGTGGGCGACGCCCGCATGGCAGGGGACGCCCTGCTCGAGAAGCTCCACACCGAGCTCCGCCGCGTCCACGACAAGCGCATCTTCACGCAGCGCCGCAAGGAGCAGAAGAAGCGGGCCAATCACGAGCTCTGACGCCGGCGCTCCCCGCCGCGTCAGCTCAGGATCAGGTGCAGCTTCAGACCGAGTACGAAGTCGCCGTTCAACTTGAGGCGCCGCTTCAGCATCGCCTCGGGCGCCGACCACTCCCCCGAGTTCAGCTTGCGCCAGGTCGCGACGTCGACGCGCACGCGCAGGTGCTCCTCACCGTCATCGCCGGGTCGGCCCGCCACCACCCCCGACTCGATGTCGATGGTGAAGTGACCGCCGTCGTCGCCGATCAGCTCGAAGACGATCCGTGCGCGGGTCTCGCCGAGCTTCTCGCGCCGGACGTGATCCGAGGCGACGGACTCGGGGATCCAGCGAGTGAAGAACTCGACCGGCGTGATGTCGTGCGGCGCGCGCTTCATCTCCATGCCATCGCTCCCGCACGGGCGTGGGTTGGCCAGACGATGGAGCAGTGGAAACCGTGCGGCGCGCGCTTCATCTCCATGAGGCGCAGTCTAGCAACGGAGTCTTGCGGGCCGGTGCTCGGGCGATCTACACCGAGCGGCGAAGCGGCGCCGGGCGACCGAACAGGTAGCCCTGCCCCAGCGGCACGCCGATGGCGTGCAGGGTCGCGAGCTCTTCGCTCGTCTCGATGCCCTCGGCGATGATCTGGGCGCCGAGCTTCACCGCCACCGCGTGCAGTGAGCGGAGCAGCTCCTGGCGCGGCGGGTCGGTGTCGATGCCGCGCACCAGCGAGAGGTCGACCTTGATGAAGTCGGGGTTCAGCTCCATGATCGCCTCGAGGCTGCCGTAGGCGACCCCCGTGTCGTCGAGGGCGATGCGGAAGCCCAGCTCCGCGTAGCGATCGCGCATCTCGCGGAAGATCGAGAAGTTCTCGATCGACTCCTTCTCCGAGATCTCGAAGACCAGGTCCGAGGGCCGAAGCCGCAGCTCTTCGAGCGTGCGGCGCAGCACGTCGCCACGGAACGTCGGGTCGTGGATCGAGGTCGGCAGGCAGTTCAGGAAGAGCAGCTTGCCCGGCGGCAGCCCCTTCGCGCCGCGGAGCGCCAGGCGCCGACAGAGACAATCGAGCTCGAAGACGAGGCCCGTCTCCTCGGCCATCCCGAAGAGCGCCGCAGGCGAATGCAGCGGCGAGTCCCAGGGGCCGCGCACGAGCGCCTCGTAGCCGGCGATCTCGCGGGTCGTCGTGTTGACGATCGGCTCGTAGAGGACGCTGACGTCTTCGGCGAGGATCAGGTCGACGAACTCGCGCCGCCGCGTGCGTTGCTTGATCTGAGCCGTGAGCGCTGCGTCTCGCCCCGCCTCTTCGACGGCGAGGCCGATCTGGCGTCCCGGGCCGAGGCCGGGGTTGTAGAACACGACCGACTGGCCGACGGGCAGGCTCGGCCCCTCGCGCCGGTAGGGATAGACGATGCTCTGGGCCTGCTCGTCGAGCCGCTCGGAGAGTCGCTCGACGAGCGCCGGCACCGTCTCGCAGTAGAAGTCATGGTCGTCGCGGCGCCGGAACATCACGATGAGCAGCCGGTCGCCGCGGCCATCGTTCCAGGTCAGCAGGTCGGCATCGGCGAGCTCACCGTTGCATACGTCGCTCGCGACCTCGCGCAGCTTGTCGCAGACCGTGCCGTGAGCGTCGACGCCATAGCTCCGCTCGATCTCGGCCAGCGCGCTCGCCTCGATCAGGATCAGCGCGGCGGCGCCCATCTCCTCGAGATGGGGCCCCACCCAGCCGAGGCGCGCCGCCACGTTCTCGGACGCGGGTCGGCCATCGGCCACGAGCGATTCGGCTGTCCGCACAGGCTCGGTCACGTTCTCTGCATCGACCGGCGCTCGTCGAGAATTGAGGGGTCGTCTACTCGAAGGACCCTCGAAGTGCGCGCCCCGTATGGGATTCCCCCACGCTCGCGACGACTTCGGGCGCTCCCTGCGCGACGATCCTCCCCCCCTCGGGACCCCCCTCCGGCCCCAGGTCGATCACGTGGT
>CAYYSY010000057.1:0-7774 GCA_964474355.1 uncultured Spirochaetaceae bacterium
TCGAGTGCGTCGCCCGGGACACCAAGCTCGGCAAGGAGGACATCACCCGCGACATCCCGAACGTGGGTGAAGAGGCTCTCAAGGACCTCGACGAATCCGGCATCGTGCGGATCGGCGCCGAGGTGAAGCAGGACGACGTGCTCGTCGGCAAGATCACGCCGAAGGGCGAGACGCAGCTCTCGCCCGAGGAGCGGCTGCTGCGCGCGATCTTCGGCGAGAAGGCCGGCGACGTGCGCGACACCTCGCTGCGTGTGCCACCGGGCGTCGTGGGCACGGTCATCGGCGCCCAGGTCTTCTCGCGCCGCGGTGTCGAGAAGGACGAGCGCGCCCGCGCCCTCGAGGAGGCCGAGATCGAGCGGCTCCGCAAGGATCAGGAGGACGAGATCCGGATCATCCGGAAGGGTGCCTTCAGCAAGGTCCGGGAGCTGATCGTCGGCAAGGAGGCCGCGAACCGCGTGGGTGACGAGCGCAAGGGGCTCGTGTGGCTGCAGAGCGGCGACACGATCACCGACGAGGCGCTCGCCGAGATCCCCGATCGCAAGTGGCGCGACCTGCAGGTCACGGACGCTGCGATCCAGGATCGAATCGATCGCATCTTCGCCAACGTCGAAGACCAGGCCATGGTCATCAAGGCCGTATTCGACGAGAAGATCGCGCGTCTCAAGAAGGGTGACGAGCTGCCGCCGGGTGTGTTCAAGATGGTCAAGGTCTACCTGGCCATCAAGCGCAAGCTCTCGGTGGGCGACAAGATGGCCGGTCGCCACGGCAACAAGGGCGTCATCAGCCGGATTCTTCCGGAAGAGGACATGCCCTACATGGCCGACGGCACCCCCGTCGACATCTGCCTGAACCCGCTGGGCGTGCCTTCGCGCATGAACATCGGACAGATCCTCGAGACGCACCTCGGCCTGGCGGCCAAGGGCTTCGGCAAGCAGATCGAAGAGATGGTCGACAAGCAGCTCGCGCCAGAGGAGCTGCGAAAGGGCCTGATCGACCGCTTCGACAACGCCGAGATCACGTCGATGCTCGAGGGCTGCACGGACGAGGCGATCCTCTCGATCGCGAAGAACGTGAGCCGGGGCGTTCATATCGGCACGCCGGTATTCGACGGCGCGAGCGAGGGTGCGGTCAAGGAAGAGCTGCGGCGGGCGAACCAGCCCGAGAGCGGTCAGATGATCCTGTTCGACGGCCGCACCGGTGAGCCCTTCGATCGCGACGTCACGGTGGGCATCATCTACATGCTGAAGCTCCACCACCTGGCCGACGACAAGATCCACGCGCGGTCCATCGGCCCGTACAGTCTGGTCACCCAGCAGCCGCTGGGCGGCAAGGCGCAGTTCGGTGGTCAGCGACTCGGCGAGATGGAGGTCTGGGCCATGGAGGCGTACGGCGCCGCCTACGGTCTGCAGGAGTTCCTCACCGTCAAGTCGGACGACGTCCAGGGCAGGACACGCATCTACGAATCGATCGTCAAGGGCGAGAACACGCTGGAGCCGGGCCTGCCCGAGAGCTTCAACGTGCTCGTGAAGGAGCTGCAGGCTCTGGCCCTGAACATCGAGATGGTCGAAGAGTAGAAACCACTCCACCCGGGCCGGTCGCACGCCGGCCCGGGTCAAACCTTTTTCGTACGAAGAAGGGAGACAGCCACCTTGCGCGATCTCTACAATCTCTTCGAGAAGCCCAAGAATCCGCTCGCCTTCAACGCGCTTCGCATCTCGCTTGCGTCGCCGGAGACGATTCGCGAGTGGTCCTTCGGTGAAGTCAAGAAGCCGGAGACGATCAACTACCGGACGTTCAAGCCCGAACGCGACGGGCTCTTCTGCGCCCGCATCTTCGGTCCGGTCAAGGACTACGAGTGCATCTGCGGCAAGTACAAGCGCATGAAGCACCGCGGCGTGGTCTGCGAGAAGTGCGGCGTCGAGGTGATCCAGAGCAAGGTGCGCCGCGAGCGCATGGGTCACATCACCCTCGCGTCGCCGGTCGCGCACATCTGGTTCCTGAAGTCGCTGCCCTCGCGCATCGGCAACATTCTCGAGATCACGCTCCGCGACCTCGAGAAGGTCCTCTACTTCGAGGCCTACCTCGTCACCGACCCGAAGGACACCGAGCTCATGAAGGGCGAGCTCGTGAACGACGAGCGGCTCGCCGAGATGCGCGAGAAGTACGGGCGCGACGGCTTCGAGGTCGGTATCGGCGCCGAGGCCGTGCGCAAGCTGCTCAGCGAGCTCGACGTCGAGGCCGAGTGCGAGGGTCTTCGCGAAGAGATGCGCGAGGCGACGAGTGAGGCCAAGCGCAAGAAGGTGGCCAAGCGCCTCAAGGTGATGGACGCGTTCCGCGAGTCGGGCATCAACCGCCCGGAGTTCATGATCCTCGAGGTCATCCCGGTGATTCCGCCGGATCTCCGCCCGCTGGTCCCGCTCGATGGCGGCCGCTTCGCGACGAGTGATCTCAACGATCTCTACCGCCGTGTGATCAACCGAAACAACCGTCTGAAGCGCCTCCAGGAGCTGAATGCACCCGAGGTCATCATCCGCAACGAGAAGCGGATGCTGCAGGAGGCGGTGGACGCGCTCTTCGACAACGGCCGCCGCGGCCGGGTCATCACCGGGCCGTCCAAGCGCCCGCTGAAGAGCCTGTCGGACATGCTGAAGGGCAAGTCGGGCCGCTTCCGCCAGAACCTGCTCGGCAAGCGCGTCGACTACTCGGGTCGCTCGGTGATCGTGGTCGGGCCGGAGCTTCGCCTGCACCAGTGCGGTCTGCCGAACCGGATGGCGCTCGAGCTCTTCAAGCCGTTCATCTACAGCAAGCTCGAGCAGATGGGCTACGTCACCACCATCAAGGCTGCGCGCAAGATGGTGGAGAACGAGCGCGAGGAGGTCTGGGACATCCTGGCTGGCGTGATCCAGGAGCACCCGATCCTGCTGAACCGCGCCCCGACCCTGCACCGACTCGGCATGCAGGCCTTCGAGCCGATGCTGATCGAGGGCAAGGCGATCCAGCTGCACCCGCTGGTGTGCGCCGCGTTCAACGCGGACTTCGACGGTGACCAGATGGCCGTGCACGTGCCGCTCTCGGTCGAAGCGCAGATCGAAGCCCGCGTGCTGATGATGTCGACCAACAACATCCTCAGCCCGGCGACCGGCCGCCCGATCATTGGCCCCACTCAGGACATCGTGCTCGGCTGCTACTACATGACGCGCGTGCGCCCGGGTGTTCGCGGCGAGAACATGCGCTTCTCGAGCTGCGAAGAGGTGCGCATCGCGTACGACGCGGGCGAGCTGCATATCCACGCGAAGATCTTCGTGCGCATCGGCGGCGAAGTCGTCGAGACGACGACCGGGCGCGTCCTGCTGCGCGAGGTCGTGGCGGCGGAGGTGCCCTTCGAGTTCATCAATCAGGTGATGGACAAGAAGGCGCTCGGTGAGCTGATCGATCAGTGCTACCGCCTGCAGGGCAACAAGGCGACGGTGCTGCTGGCCGACAAGATCCGGACGCTCGGCTACACGAACGCGACCCGAGCCGGCATCTCGATCTGCATCGACGACATGGCGATCCCGCCGGACAAGGAGCGCTTCCTCGAGGAGGCGACCGAAGAGGTCACGCAGATCCAGGAGCAGTACCAGGAGGGTCTGATCACCGACGGCGAGCGCTACAACAAGGTCGTCGACATCTGGGCGCAGGCCACCGAGCAGATCACCAACCAGCTGCTCGACGGCATCGCCACGGATACGGTGCTCGACGCGGACGGCAACGAGGAGCAGACGCCGAGCTTCAACTCGGTGTACATGATGGCCGACTCCGGTGCGCGTGGCTCCGCCCAGCAGATGCGTCAGCTGGCCGGGATGCGCGGTCTCATGGCCAAGCCCTCGGGCGCGATCATCGAGACGCCGATCACGTCGAACTTCCGTGAAGGCCTGTCGGTGCTGCAGTACTTCATCTCGACCCACGGCGCGCGCAAGGGTCTGGCCGATACGGCGCTCAAGACGGCGAACTCGGGCTACCTGACGCGCCGCCTCGTCGACGTGTCCCAGGACGTGATCGTGCGGATCGACGACTGCGGCACCAAGCAGTCGCTCGAGATGGGGCCGCTGGTCGAGGGCGGCGACATCGTCGAGCCCCTCGGCGAGCGCATCCTCGGCCGTGTGACCGCGGACGACGTCCACGACCCGATCTCGAACGAGGTGCTCTGCGCCGCGGGTGACGAGATCGACGAGGACAAGGTCAGGCGGATCGAGAACGCGGGCATCGAGACGGTGCACGTGCGGTCGGTGCTGACCTGCGAGGCCGAGTTCGGTATCTGCGCACGGTGCTATGGGCGTGATCTCTCTCGCGGCACCATGGTCAACATGGGCGAGGCCGTGGGCGTGATCGCGGCGCAGTCGATCGGCGAGCCGGGCACGCAGCTCACGATGCGGACCTTCCACATCGGTGGCGCGGCGACCCGCCGCGCAGAGCAGAGCCACGCCGAAGCCACCAGCGAGGGGGCGATCCGTCTCCACAACATCCGCACGGTGGACGACCCGGATGGGCAGCAGACGGTGATGAGCCGGAACGGTGAGGTCGGCATCGTCGACCCGAGCGGTCGCGAGCGCGAGCGGCACCCGGTCGTCTACGGCGCCACGCTCCGAGTTCGCGAGGGTGACGAGGTCAAGGCGGGCACGATGCTGCTCGACTGGGATCCCTTTGCCAGCCCGATCCTGTCGGAGCTCGCCGGCACCGTGGAGTTCCACGACATCATCGAGGGCTCGACGATGCAGGAGCAGGTGGACGAGTTCACCGGCGTGTCGTCGAAGGTCATCATCGAGTCGAAGGATCCGGAGCTGCGGCCCCGCATCATCATGAAGACGGCCGATGGTCAGGAGAGCCGGGCGCTGCTGCCGGTGGGCGCGTTCCTCACCATCGCCGAGGGCTCCGAGGTGACGGCGGGTCAGGTGCTCGCCAAGATCCCGCGCGAGGCGTCGAAGACCAAGGACATTACCGGCGGTCTGCCGCGTGTGGCCGAGCTCTTCGAGGCGCGCAAGCCGAAGGAGTGCGCTGTCGTCACCGAGATCGACGGCGTCGTGTCGTTCGGCGCGGACAGTCGCGGCAAGCGCCGCGTGATCGTCACGCCGAACGAGGGCGAGCCCGAGGAGTACCTGATTCCGAAGGGCAAGCACGTCGCGGTGCACGAGGGCGATCGTGTCCGGGCCGGTGAGGCGTTGATGGACGGCTCCTCGAACCCCCACGACATCCTCAAGATCAAGGGCATCAAGGCGCTGGCGACCTATCTCGTGGACGAGGTCCAGGAGGTCTACCGGCTCCAGGGCGTGAAGATCAACGACAAGCACATCGAGGTGATCGTTCGCCAGATGCTCCGCAAGGTGCGGATCACGGAGGCCGGCGACTCGGACTTCCTGCTCGGCGAGCAGGTCGAGAAGACGACCTTCCTGGCGGCGAACCGGCAGCTCGAGGCGGAGGGCCGACAGCCCGCCGAGGCAGCGCCTCAGCTGCTCGGCATCACGAAGGCGTCGCTCTCCACCGAGTCGTTCATCTCGGCGGCGAGCTTCCAGGAGACCACCAAGGTGCTCACCGAGGCCTCGATCTGGGCCAAGATCGATCGCCTGCGCGGTCTCAAGGAGAACGTCATCATGGGTCGCCTGATCCCCGCTGGGACCGGGCTCGAGCGATATCAGTCGCTCGGCATCCAGGTCGATGCGCCGGAGCTCCCGATCGAGTCGCTGACCCCCGACGCCGAGGGCTTCGGCGCGCCGTCTCCGGCGCCGAGCACCGAGCCGGGCGCCGGGATCTACGCGGCTCCGGGCGATCCGGGGGCGCCGCCCGTCGAGGGCTAGCGGCCACGGGGCGGGAGGCCGCGCCGCCAGGCGCGTGTCATCCGCACGAGTCCGAGATCTCGAATCATCCTGCCGGCCGGGCATCCTCACGGAGCCCGGCCGGCTCGATTTCGGGCCCCGAGCCCGGTCTCGGAGCCCCGATCCCATGGGAATTGGGCGCCGGAGAGAGCCCGGCTACGGGCCCCGCCCGCGGCGGCGGGGGGCGGGTCTATGTGCCTGAAATTCCGTGCTGGGGCGGCGTTGACACGCCCTCCCGTCCAGCTAGAATGCCGCCGCTTCTGAGACATGGGGCCGCACTCCGCGGTCCGCTTCCAGACCCTCGGAGAGAGGGCCCGAGTCAAGCACCACGACTCCGGTCTCTCCGACGCTGGCAAGCGGCACCGGGGGGACATGCGTCTCTGGACTTCCCTTTTTCAGCAAGCGGTCCCTGGCGTTCACGACTCGCCGAGGCTGCTCGCGCTCCGGTTCCAACGACATCCGATCCGCGCATCACAGCGTTCGCGCGGACATCAGGAGGCGGTCAAGCACTCATGCCGACCATCCAACAGCTGATTCGCAAGCGACGCACGCCGAAGCCGGCCAAGTCGAAGTCGCCCGACCTCGCCAAGTGCCCGCAGCGTCGCGGCGTCTGCCTGCGCGTGTTCACGAAGACCCCGAAGAAGCCGAACTCGGCGCTTCGCAAGGTCGCGCGTGTGCGGCTCACCAACGGCAACGAGGTGAACGCGTACATCGGTGGTGTCGCGCATACGCTGCAGGAGCACTCGGTCGTGCTCGTGCGCGGTGGCCGCGTCAAGGACCTGCCGGGTGTCCGCTACCACATCGTCCGCGGCACGCTCGACGCAACGGCCGTCGAGGGCCGCAACCGCGGTCGCTCGAAGTACGGCACGAAGCGCCCGAAGAGCTGATCCATTTCTCGCCGGGGCTTCCGCTCTGGCGAACCAAGACTCGAGAGACGGAAGAACACATGCCGAGACGTCGAGAAGTACCGAAGCGCGAGACTCCCGCTGATCCCAAGCACGGCGACAAGCTCGTCGGCCGCTTCATCAACGTGTTGATGAACGACGGCAAGAAGAGCACCGCCGAGGGGATCATCTACGGGGCCTTCGACGAGATCGAGAACAAGATGCGAAGCGACCCGCTCGCACTGTTCCGCCGGGCGCTCGAGAACATCCGGCCGCGCCTCGAGGTGAAGAGCCGCCGCGTCGGTGGCGCCACCTACCAGGTGCCGGTCGAGATCTCGCCGCAGCGCGCAACGTCGCTGGCCATGCGCTGGCTGGCCTCGTACTCCCGGCAGCGCCCGGGCAAGAGCATGCGAGAGAAGCTCGCGAACGAGATCATCGACGCCGCGAACGAGCGCGGCGAGAGCGTCAAGAAGCGGGAAGACACGCACCGCATGGCGGACGCGAACAAGGCCTTCGCTCATTATCGCTGGTAGGGGGAGGGAAGGGCGCTCGGTGAGCGCCGAGCCCCACCGACTGCGAGTGTGAGCGAGAGCGGGAGCCCGGACGGCATCCGGCGAAGAAGCCGAGAGAACCATGGCCCAACGCATCCCGCTAGAGCAGACACGCAACATCGGCATCATGGCGCACATCGATGCCGGCAAGACGACGACGACCGAACGGATCCTCTACTACACGGGCGTCAACTACAAGATCGGTGAGGTGCACGACGGCGCCGCCACCATGGATTGGATGCAGCAGGAGCAGGAGCGCGGCATCACCATCACGTCGGCCGCGACGACCTGCGAGTGGAAGGGCCACCGCATCAACATCATCGACACCCCCGGGCACGTCGACTTCACCATCGAGGTCGAGCGGTCGCTGCGAGTGCTCGACGGCGCGGTGTTGATCCTCTGCTCGGTCGCCGGGGTCCAGAGCCAGTCGCTCACCGTCGACCGGCAGATGCGGCGCTACAACGTCCCGCGGATCGCCTTCATCAACAAG
>CAYYSY010000058.1:0-7646 GCA_964474355.1 uncultured Spirochaetaceae bacterium
CCGGACGACCCGGCCATCCTTCGCGACGACGACGTGGTGCACGTGCTCCTCGAACGGGTTGTAGACCGCGACGTGGATCTCACCCGTGTCGGGGCAGACCTTCGGGTGTGCCGAGAAGCCATGCTTCAGCCCGCCGTCGAAGTCGCTGCGCTCGATCGTCTCGAGCTCGGCGTCGAGGTGCACCGGCAGGTTGCCGGCCTCGACGATCGCGTAGAGCTCGCCGGCGAGCTGGATCACGTTCGTGTTGGCGACGTTGGCCCCCAGCGCGCCCGGCGGTCCCGGGATCTGCGGCCACCCGAAGTGCTCGGTCACGGCTTCGTCGCGCACGAAGCGGCGCCGATACCAGACGGCCTTGCCGTCCTCGAGCCGCAAGCCGTGGACCATGCCGTTGCCGACGAACCAGTGGTGTGTCTCCGGCTCGGGTGCGACGGGGTTGGGCCCGATGCGAAGCAGGCGCCCGCAGAGCTCGCGAGGCAGCTCGCCTTCGACCTTCAGGTCGGTGCTCGTGAGCTCATCGGCAAGGGGCGCGAAGTTGCCTTCGAGGTAGGGGTTGGCGGCCATGGCTGGGTCTCCTCGGGATCGGATGGGTGTCGTGTGAACAGGTGAGGCGCGTGTGCGTGAAGTCCGTTCAGGACCCCGGCCCGGTCGGGCCGGAGGAGAAGGCGAGATCGAGGGCGAGCGCGATGGTCTCGTCGAGGTCGGCGTCGGGGATCGGGCCGACGAACGCGCCATGGGCCCAGAGCGTCGCGACGCCGTGCACCTGCGCCCAGACGACGCCGGCGAGCAGACGCGTGTCGGCGTCGGGCTGCCAGCCCGTGTCTTGCAGCGGACGCACCAGCATCAGCAGTCGGTCGAAGGCGGCGGCCGAGTCGATCCGAAAGCGCGCGTTCTCGACGTCGATCGTGTCGGGGCGGAACATCAGGCCGAAGAGCGCGGCGTGCGCCACGGCGGTGTGAACGTACGCGGTGCTTGCGGCGCGGAGCCGCGCGAGCGGGCCGGCGCCGGGCGGAGCCGCCGCGGCGGCTTCGCGCAGGCTCGCCTCGAGCAGCCGGAAGCCGTGGGCGGACACCTCGGCCAGGAGATCGGCCAACGACCGGAAGTGGCGCAGCGGCGCGCCATGGCTGACACCCGCACGGCGGGCGATCGCGCGCAGGGTGATCGCCTCGAGCCCGCCTTCGTCCAGCAGCTCGAGGGTGGTCTCGACGAGCCGCTCGGCGAGCGGCCGGTCGGCGCTCGGCTCGGGGGCGCGGGGGAGGGCAGGGGCCGTCACGTGCGGGCCTCCGGGTCGGCGTCGCGATCGCCGGGCGCGTCTTCGCCGCGATCGGATCGCTTCGGCGAGTCGCCGAGCAGCAGGGTCATCTCGAGGTCGATGGCCTCGTCGAGCGTGGCTGCGTCGACCGGGCCGTCGAGCGCGGCGTCCGCCCACCGGACGGCGAGCCGGTGCACGCTGTCCCAGATGATGCGCGAGAGCTCGTTCGTCTCCCGATCGGCCTCGAAGCCGGTCGACTGCACGGACGACACGATGTCGCGAAGCTGGTTGAAGGCGAAGTCGGCGTCGCGGGAGAGATCGGGGTGGCTGAAGTCCGCCGCCTCGGGCTCGTGCATCAGCGTGTACAGGGCGGGGCTGCGGACGGCGGCCCGCACGTAGGCGCGACCGGCGGCGAGAACGCGGTCGACGGGGTGGTCGGCGTCGGGCCCGAGCGCATCGAGCGACTCGGAGATGGCTGCCCGCAGGCGGCGGAACCCGAGCGCGGCGAGGTCCGAGCGGAGCCAGCGCTCGCTCGGCCAGGGCAGGGACGCGGCGCCGCCGCGCTCGCGGCGGCCGAGCCGGCGGGCGACGTGATCGAGGCTGAGCGCGTCGCGCCCCTCCTGCTCCAGCACCAGCAGGGCGGCAGCGAGCTCGTCGTCGGATGCGCTGGGAACGCGTTCAGGCATGTAGACAGTGTCTACCATTAGGAAGACGATGTCAACAGATCGTGCCAGATCTCGTGTCCATGTCGCTCCGTCGCTCGGGGCATCGGTGTGTGCTTGCACGGCGGGTTGGTCATCTGTATAACTAGCCGGACTTGGTCATCTGACCAATCCCCTTCGGCCGCCGAGGATCACCCCGATCCCGTGGCCCCTCACCGAGGAGTGCGCGCCCTGTCTCCCTCCGTCTCCACAGGCGATGCGTCGACGACCGCCCTGAGCGAGTCACCGGCCGAGGTCGCGTCGCCGGCCCGGGCCGGCGGGCACGAGACCCGCGACCGCATCGTCGCCGCGGCGCTCGGCGTGTTCGCGGCCCAGGGCTACGACGGCACGACGACCCGGCAGATCGCCGACGCTGCCGGCGTGAACCTCGGGCTGCTGCAGTACCACTTCGGCGGCAAGGAGAAGCTCTGGCGCGCGGCCGTCGATCTGGCCTTCTCCGAGCTCGAGACCGCGCTCGCCCAGGTCGCCGCCGACGAGGACGTCATCGGCGACGACGAGCGCCTGCGTCTCTTGATCCGCGATCACGTGCGCTTCGTTGCGCGCCATCCCGAGTTCGTCCGCATCATGCACGACGTCGGCAAGCGGCCGGGCCCGCGCACCGAGTGGCTCGTCGAGACCCACGTCGCACCGCTCTACCGCGGCATCTTCGCGCTCGTCGAGCAGTCGGGGCGCACGATCAACCTGCCTTCCGATCTGCCGCCGATCCACTTCCACTACATCCTCGCCGGCGCGGTCGGGCTGATCTTCCATCAGTCCGAGGAGTGCCGCCTGCTCGCCGGTATCGATCCCTTCGACGAGGCGCACGTGGAGACCCACGCGCGCGCCGTCGAGTATCTGTTGCTCGGCCCCCCCGAAAAGGAGTCCAACCCGTGAAGCTCGTGACGTTTACCCACGAAGGCCGCACCCGGATCGGCCTCGCCCGCGAAGACGTCGTCGTCGATCTATCGGCGGCGGCGCCCGATCTGCCCACCGACATGCTCTCGTTCCTCGAGGCGGGCCCCGCCGCCATGGACGCGGCCCGCGCCGTGGAGGCGTCGGATGCGACGCTTCCGCTCGACGCGGTGAAGCTCGAGGCGCCGATCGCCCGGCCGCCCAAGTTCCTCGCGATCGGCCTCAACTACGCCGATCACGTGGCGGAGGCGGGGCTCGAAACGCCGGCGCACCCGACGCTCTTCAACAAGCAGAGCACCTGCGTCGTCGGCCCCGACGAGCCCTTCCACCTGCCGCGCGCGTCGCACGTGCTCGACTACGAGGGAGAGCTCGGCATCGTGATCGGTCGGCGCTGCCGCCACGTCACGAAGGAAGACGCTGCCCAGGTCATCGCCGGCTACACGATCGTGAACGACGTGACGGTCCGTGACTGGCAGCTGCGGATTCCGACGTGGACGATCGGCAAGAGCTTCGACACGCACGGTCCGCTCGGCCCCTACATCGTGACGTCGGACGAGGTGGGCGACCCGCACGCGCTCGAGCTGCGGACGTGGGTGAACGGCGAGCTCCGCCAGCACACCAACACCAAGGAGCTGATCTTCGACTGCTTCACGCTGATCGAGCACCTCACGACGTCGTTCACCCTCGAGCCCGGCGACGTCATCGCCACCGGCACCTCGTCGGGCGTCGGCATCGGCATGAAGCCGCCGAAGCTGCTCGTCGCTGGTGACGTCGTGAAGATCGCCATCGACAAGCTCGGCGAGCTCGAGAACGCCGTCATCGAAGAGCCGGCCGAGACCGCCTTCGTCGACTGAACGATCGCCGCGGGTCGAAGCGAGGCCCGCGCGCATCAACGATCGCCGCGGGTCCAAGTGAGGCCCGCGCGCGTCAACGATCGCCGCGGGTCCAAGCGAGGCCCGCGCGCGTGGAGAGCGAAGACATGATCAAGGTGCACGACATCGCGTACGTCCGGTTCAACGCGCCCGACCTCGACGTCATGGAGAAGTTCGGGACCGACTTCGGCCTCGTGGTCGCCGCGCGCGAGGGCGACACCCTCTACATGCGTGGGACCGATCCGCAGCCCTATTGCCACGTGACGCATCTGGGCGAGCCCGGCTTCGCCGGCCTCGCGTTCGAGGCTGCGTCGGCCGACGATCTCGAGGGGGCGGCCGAGCTCGAGGGCGCCTCGCCCGTCGAGGAGCTGAAGGCACCGGGCGGCGGCCGCCGCGTTCGCTTCACCGACCCCGATGGATTCCCCGTCGAGGTGGTGCACGGCCGGGCGCGCGTCGACGCGCTCGAGGTGCCCGCAGCAGCGCCACTGAATCGCGGCTCGACGCGGGTCCGCAAGGGCGACCTCCAGCGGGTGCCGGCCGGGCCCGCCCGGGTCAAGCGCCTCGGGCACGCGGTGCTGAAGACCAGCGACTTCCGGGTGAGCGAGGCCTGGTACAAGTCGCGCTTCGGCTTCCTGTCATCCGACGAGGTCTACCTGGGTGACGAGTCGAACGTGATCACGGCCTTCATGCGCTGCGACCGTGGCAAGGACTACACCGATCACCACACGTTCCTCTGCATCGGCCTCGGCGAGGCGGGCTTCGACCACGCCGCGTTCGAGGTCGAGGACTTCGACGCGGTGATGGCCGGGCACGACGTGCTCGAGCAGGCCGGCTACACCCACCATGCCGGTGTCGGCCGGCACATCCTCGGCTCGCAGGTGTTCGACTACTGGCAGGATCCGTGGGGGCACGTCGTCGAGCACTTCACCGACGGCGATCTGCTGAACGCCGACCACGAGACCGGCGTGTTCGATCCCGGGGTGGCGCTCGGCACGCAGTGGGGGAGCCCACCGCTCCCGTAGACCCCGCCGAAGGCCCCCGCACCCCGCCATGGGCCCGCTCTCTCGACTACACTGCGGGCCCGCTCGGGCTGACCGCGCGCCTTCGCGCTGCCGGCCGGCCCTCGCACATCCAGTCGAGGCCGAAGCCCATGTCCGAAGCAGCCAGCCCGAATCGCCCTGCCGCACCGGAGCAGCTCGACGCCGTCGTCGTCGGCGCCGGCTTCGCGGGGCTCTACATGCTCCACCGGCTGCGCGGGCTCGGCATGACCGCACGCATCTTCGAGCGCGGCTCGGGCGTCGGCGGCACGTGGTACTGGAACCGCTACCCGGGCGCGCGCTGCGACGTCGACAGCATGGAGTACTCGTACGAGTTCGACGAAGCGCTCGAGCAGGAGTGGGAGTGGACGGAGAAGTACGCCACCCAGCCCGAGATCCTGCGCTACGCGAACCACGTCGCCGACCGCTATGACCTGCGCCGCGACATCGTCTTCGAAGCCACGGTCGAGTCTGCCCGATGGGACGACGACTCGAGCCGCTGGCACGTGCGCACCACGAGCGGAGACGTCGATGCGCGCTTCATGATCATGGCGACGGGCTGCCTGTCGTCGACGAACGTGCCGGACTTTCCGGGCCTCGAGTCGTATCGCGGCGACTGGTATCACACGGGCGCGTGGCCCCACGAGCCCGTCGACTTCAGCGGCAAGCGCGTCGCCGTCATCGGCACGGGCTCATCGGCGATCCAGTCGATCCCGATCATCGCCGAGCAGGCCGAGCACCTGCACGTCTTCCAGCGCACGCCGAACTACTCGGTGCCCGCCCACAACGCGCCGCTCACCCCCGAGAAGCAGGCCGCGGTGAAGGCGCGCTACCGCGAGCTCCGTGCAGCGAACCGTGCGTACGCGAGCTGCTTCGGCGCCGAGCTGCCGCCCGCGCGGCCCGTCGCGATGGACGATTCTCCCGAAGAGCGGCAGACGATCTTCGAGCAGCGCTGGGAGATGGGCGGACTTCCCTTTCTGAGCGGCTACGCCGACGTCCTGATCGACCCGGCCTCGAACGAGGCCGCGGCCGGGTTCGTGCGCGAGAAGATCCGCGAAATCGTGAAAGACCCGGAGGTGGCCGAGGCGCTCACGCCCGATCAGCGAATCGGCTGCAAACGGATGTGCGTCGACACCGGCTACTACGAGACCTTCAACCGCGACAACGTGACGCTCGTCGACATCAGCAAAAGGGGCATCGACGCCATCACTTCCCACGGCCTGCGCGTCGGCGACGACGCCTACGAGTTCGATGCCATCGTGTTCGCGACGGGCTTCGACGCCATGACGGGCTCGTTGCTGAAGATCGACGTCGTCGGACGCGACGGGCTGTCGCTGCGAGAGAAGTGGGAGGCGGGGCCGCGCACGTATCTCGGGCTCGAGATCGCGGGCTTCCCGAACATGTTCACCATCTCGGGGCCGGGTAGCCCCTCGGTGTTGACGAACATGCTCGTATCGATCCAGCAGCACGTCGAGTTCATCACCGACTGCCTCGCCTGGATGGCCGAGCACGACATGCAGACCATCGAGGCGGAGGTCGCGGCCGAGGACGAGTGGGTCGACGTCGTAAATGCGGTGGCCGATCAGACGCTCTTTCCCACCTGCAACTCGTGGTATCTCGGCGCCAACGTGCCCGGCAAGCCGCGCGTCTTCATGCCCTTCATCGGCTTCCCACCCTACGCGGCGAAGTGCGAGGAGGTTGCGGCCAAGGGCTACGAAGGGTTCCGCTTCGAGTGAGCCTGCGCCTCGAGTGAGCCCGCGCCCGCGCACCCCGGGCGGCCCCCGACCAGGAGGAACGAGTGATGACGACCGACCCCACGCGACCGACGCGCAGCGCGGAAGAGGAGCGGGCGCGTCGCAAGCGCGAGGTCGCGCTCGGCTATCGCATCCTCGCAGCCATGCGCTGGGGCGACGCCGGCGACGGCCACGTCAGCGCCCGCGACCCCGAGCGCACCGATTGCTTCTGGCTGCTCCGCTATGGCGTCTCGTATCACCAGGCGAAGATCTCCGACCTCGTGCTCGTCGGCCCCGACGCCGAGCTCGTCGAGGGCGACGGCGGCATCAACATGGCCGCCTACTACATCCATCACCCGATCCTCGCGGCGCGCGCAGACGCGGTCAGCGCGTGCCACGTCCACACGGGCTGGGGGACACCCTTCTCGGCCGAGGTGCGACCGATCGAGCCGATCACCCAGGAGAGCTGCATCTTCTTCGAGGATCACGCGATCTTCGACGACGAGGAGGTGCAGGTGCAGTCGACCGTCGCCGGCGGGCGCATCGCCGAGGCGCTCGGTGAGAACCGCGCGATCATCCTCCGCAACCACGGCCTGCTGACGACGGGCGACCGCGTGAGTGAGGCCGTCGGGCTCTTCGTGCAGATGGAGCGTGTGGCCGAGGCCCACATGAAGGCACGGGAGGCGAAGCCGATCTCGGCCGAGGCCGCACGATTCGCAAAAGCCGACCTGCTCAAGTTCGGCCCGGGCCGCGTCGCGTTCCACAACCTGGTCGCCCGCCACATTCCCGACCCGACCGTCGTAGAGGCCTGACGCTCCGCCATCGATCGGTTGGCGATCGCACTGTGCCCCCACCGCGATCGTGCGATCCGGTTGGCGTCCCCCTTCTCTCAGAAGCCAGTCGGGGATCACCCCTCCCTCGAGAGTCCACCCCGCGCAAGTCGCCGCAGAGCGGCGACGAGCCCTGCGCGCCGACGCGCCCCGAAGTCGAACGAGACCCACGAAGCCGCGCGCGCGAAGCGTCGCGGACCGAGGTCGGGGGGAGTGGGGGTACCGCGCGCAGTTCGGAGCCGCACCCGGGCAGCCCGCAGGAACCGAGCAGCCCCCTGCGGCGAGAATGTCTGAGCACGGTGCCCCCACTCC
>CAYYSY010000059.1:0-3888 GCA_964474355.1 uncultured Spirochaetaceae bacterium
TCGGAGCCACTCCGGGCGGGGGCCGGGTCGAGCCCGACCCGGGGAACCTAGGAGTCGGACTTCTCGGGAACTTCCTCGGGCTTCGGCGTGACGTCGATCTCGTCCTTGCCGGAGATGCCCGACTTGAAGTTCTTGATCGCCTTGCCGACGCCGGAGCCGATCTCGGGTAGTCTGCGGGCCCCGAACAGCACGACGACGATCCCCAGGATGATGGCCAGCTCCCACGCACCGAGTCCGAACATCGTCGTCACCTCCCTGGCCGGTTCGCCCGACCGTCGCTTCTCTACCCGTGCGCTCGCCGCACGCGCCCGGCGCTCTCCCGGCTCACGCGCCACCGCAAGGCGTTCGCCGAGCCGGGCCCGTGGCGCCCTTCTCGGGTGCCGAGCGGGTGTGCCGAGGGCGGCGAGAGGGTGCCTTGGCTGGTGAGGCGGGTCAACCTGGGCCTGTGACGAGGCAGCGCGATCGACGTGCAGATGGCCGTCGATCGCACCTCTCGAGCCGGCTGAATCTGTTGGAGTAGGGTGTGGCGATCTTCAAGGCGTACGACATCCGTGGAACCGTTCCCGACCAGCTGGATGCCGAGCTGGCGTATGGCATCGGACGCGCATCGGCGCGCTTCATCGGCGCCGCGCGCCTCGCCGTGGGGCGCGACGCGCGCACCCACTCGCCCGAGCTGCACGAAGCGCTCGTGCGGGGCATCAACGACGAAGGCGTCGACGTGGTCGACCTGGGCCTCGTCGCGACGCCGATGATGTATTTCGGCGTGAACGCGCACGGTCTCGGCGGCGGCGTCATGGTGACCGCCTCGCACAACCCGGGGCAGTACAACGGCTTCAAGCTCTGTCGCGAGAAGGCGATCCCGATCGGCGAGGCCACCGGGCTGAAGGACATCGAAGCGCTGGTGCCCGAGTGCAGCGCGGCGCCGCCGGTGGCGCAGCGGGGGACCGTCGAGCACGTCGACGTGCGCGACGGCTACGTCGATCACGTGCTCTCGGTGGGCTCGCGCACGCCCTCGCTCAAGGTCGCGATCGATTGCGGCAACGGCATGGCGAGCGTCGGCCTCGAGCCGCTGCTCGCCCGACTCGACCTCGAGGTCGAGCGGCTGTACTTCGAGCCGGACGGGACGTTCCCCAACCACGAGGCCGATCCGCTCAAGGTGGAGAACCTCGAGGATGTCGGCGAGGCGGTGCGACGGATCGGCGCCGACTTCGGCGTCGCCTTCGATGGCGACGGCGATCGCGCGGTCTTCGTCGACGAGAAGGGCCGGCCGATCTCGTCCGATCTCATGACCGCCGTCATGGCGCGCCATCAGCTCGAGCGAGAGCCCGGCGCGCTCGTGCTCTACGACCTGCGCTCGAGCCGCGTCGTCGCCGAGGAGGTGGAGGCCGCGGGTGGCCGCGCCGAGATCTGCCGCGTCGGTCACTCGTTCGTGAAGGCGCAGATGCGCGAGTCCGGCGCACTCTTCGCCGGCGAGCTCTCGGGGCACACGTACTTCCGCTTCGAAGGCGACCTCATCGCCGACGACGGCACGGCGGCCTTCGTCGCCGCCCTCGACGTGCTCGGTACCGAGGGCAAGCCGATGTCGCAGATCGTCGATCCGCTGCGTCGCTACGTGCAGAGCGGGGAGATCAACTCGAAGGTGGGCGACACGGCCGCGGTGATCGAGCAGATCCGCTCGGAGCATGCCGATGCGCCCGAGGTCTCGACCCTCGATGGGCTGCTCGTCCGCTACGGCGACTGGTGGTTCAACCTGCGCCCGAGCAACACCGAGCCGGTGCTGCGCCTGAATCTCGAGGCCGACACCCAGGAGAAGATGGAGACCGAGCGCGACGCGATGCTTGCCCGGATTGCCGAGCTCGGCTGACGCCGGGGCGAGACGCTCTGCGCTGCCTCAGTCCTCCGACTGCGCGGCGAGCTCTTCTTCGATCAGCTGGACGAACTTGGCGATCGGCTGCGCGCCCTTCAGGCGGATGCCGTTCACGAAGAACACCGGGGTGCCCGTGACGCCGAGCTCCTCGGCGGCCGCGAGGTCCTCGTCGATGCGCGCCGCGGTCTCGGGGCTCGCGAGGCAGGCATCGAACTGGTCGAGGTCGAGCTCGACCTGCTCGGCGTAGCGGCGCAGATCGTCGTCGCCGAGCGCGTTCTGGTTCGCGAAGAGCGTGTCGTGATACGTCCAGAACTTGCCCTGGACCTGGGCGCAGATCGCCGCCGTGGCTGCTGCGCGCGCGTGCGAGTGACTCGGCAGCGGCAGGTGCCGGTAGTAGAAGCGCACCTCGTCGGGGTACTTCGCGAGCAGCTCCTGGATCGTCGGGGTCGCGCGCCCGCAGTACGGGCACTCGAAGTCGCTGAACTCGACGATGGTCACCGGGGCGTTCTCGGGCCCTCGCGGCACGCCCCGCGGCTCGACCTCGTAGCGCGGTCGCGCGAGCACCATGCGGACCTGCGCCGAGCCGCGGAGCTCGGCGACGAGCGTCTTCGCGTTCTCCTCGGCCAGGTATTCGCGGATGTCGCTGCGGATCTCCTCCTCGGGACGATCCTTGGGGATCCGGTGCTCGTATTCCTGCCAGAAGGCATCCACGTCCTCCTCGCTGATCGGGTACCGGGTCTCGACCTCGCGCGCGATCCATTCATCCGGGGACAGTCCCGAGCCCTGGGCGGCCTGCGCCACCACCTCGGCGTCGATCATATGGTCGAGCGCGCTCTGACGCGCTTCGAAGAGACGGGCGGTGTCGCCGGGCGGAAAGCGCTGCTCGAAGAGCGCATCCTTGATGCTCTGGTCGACCTCTTCGAGGGTGATGGTGCGCTTGCCCACGACGGCCGTCGTCGGTGACTCCGGCGTGGGCGGGAGCTTGTGGGTGCAGCCGACCAGCCAGGGCGCCATGGTGAGGAAGACGACGGCTGTAAGGCCGACTCGCCAGCCCGGGCACATGGGCCCGCGTGCCGGGGCAGTGCGTCGCGTCCCCCTTCGTCGGGCTCGGATCTCCAGGCGCTCTCGTTCGATCATTCGATTCCTCGGGTGGCCGCCCCGGCTCACCGGGCGAGGCGAAGCGGGTGGAAGACTCAGGCGGAGAGGGCTCCGTTCAGGTGCATCCACATGCGCTTGAGCGCGACACCTGGCAGATGATCGTGGCCGGTCTCGAACCACTCGATCTCCCGCGGCTCCTGGGCTGCGTCGAAGAGCGCCTCGGCCGCCGCCGGAGGAACCAGCGCATCCTGGAGGGCGTTCACCATGAGCAGCGGGCGCGGGGAGAGGGCGCCGATGAACGACACGGGGTCGAGGTCGGGGGGGCCGAAGCCGCCGCCTCCGAGCGCCAGCGCTGCGGCGCGGGGGCGCTCGTCGACCGCGAGGAACAGGCTGCCGAGAATCGAGCCGAGGCTGAATGCCGCGTACGCGCAGCGCTCGCCGTCGATGCGCGGCGCCACGAGCAGGTGGTCGAGCGCTGCACGCAGGTCGGCCACGGCCTGCCGCGCGAAGCCGCGCCACAGCGCAGAGGGATCGCCCCCGACGTCGGTGCGGGCCTCGACGTCGGCGACGAGATCCGAGCGCATGCCGCTCGCGATGCTCTGCAGCAGCCGCTCGGTCAGCTTCGGGCTGCGGCGCTCTCCGTGAAGCGGGAAGTCGATCGTCGCCACGGCGGCGCCTTCTTCGACCCAGCGCCGCGCGACCTGCAGGTAGGGGCTGAAGCGGTCACCGCCCGCGCCGTGCTGGAGCAGGACCAGGGGGCGCCGCGCGCCGGCGTCGCGATCCGCCTCGAGCAGATGTCCCGGAACGCGATCGCCCCGCGAAGAGATCTCGAAGCGCGTGCAGGCCAGCCCCTCGAAGCCGTCGGGCGGCTCGACCTCCCACGACTGAGCGCACAGAGCCTGGGAGGCGGCGGTGCGATCGCG
>CAYYSY010000060.1:0-17531 GCA_964474355.1 uncultured Spirochaetaceae bacterium
CGGGGGCGCGGTCGAAGTCGTACGCGTCCGCCCGGTAGTCGAAGCGCGTCACCACGCTCCAGGGCTCTGTGAACTCGATGTCATACACGCCGTCGAGGAAGCCAGACCACATCTGGAAGCTGCCGCCGTCCTCGACGTCGGTGTGGAACTGGTACGTGAAGCCGATGTCGTAGTGGGACGCGGGCGGGAACGGGCCCTCCTCTTCATCCTTCTCGTCTCCCGCCGCGTACGACGATTCGTGCTCGGCGTACGCGCTCGCCTCGTCCGCTGCGCGGGCGTTCCGGATCGCCTCTGGATCGGCCGTCTCGGCCGTCATGGGCTCGGATGTCGTGCTTCCGACGTTCTCTGCCGGCTCGGGTGCCGCGCCGGCTTCGCCAGCGGGCTCCTGCGCGGAGACGTCAGCGGTGAGAACCGATGCGAAGAGGAGTGACGAGGCGGAGAAGAAGAGCAGGGTGTGGCGAATCAGCGCCAATGGGGGGACCTCGGGCTGAGCGAATCGAGCCATCGGGGGGCGCGTCGCCGCGGATGTTCGACGTCGGACACTCGATTCCGACGGTACGAGCCGGATCCGCGACGGTACTCGAAGCGGAACTGGATGTATACCGGAAAAGAATCCTTGATGACTGAATGGAAACGGGGTCAAATGTCGAACGAAGCCCCCTGCGTCCGCCGGCACCGAGCCGGTGGCGGAACCCCCCCCGGATCCGTCAACGATAGCGCCGTAGGTAGTCAGTGAGGCTTGATCTCGAGTCGGCCGGACCCGCGACATGGGGACCGGCTTCTCGTGTCTTTGGCCGGCGTTCGTCCATCCATCCATTGGACGACGTGCGTCGCTGTGAGGAGCTCGATGGTGACTCGTTCCTTCGCTGCATTGGTCGCCGTGCTCGCGTGCTCGATCGCACCTTCGATCGCGTCGGCCAGCGACCTGCTCGAAGCCTTCCAGCTCGCAAAGCAGAACGATCCAATCTTCCGTGCCGTCGTTTACGAGAAGCTCGCCCAGGACGAGACGCTCCGGGTCGAGTGGTCGAAGCTGCTGCCCCAGATCGTGGGCAACCTCGACTGGAGCTCGGTGCGTCAGGACGTGCGGGCCAGTCAGAACAACGTCGTGACCGAGGGCTCCTCGGACTACCGCCGGACCGAGTTCGGTGCGCGGCTGACGCAGCCGCTCTTCCGCCTGACCGAGATGTCGCGCGTCTACCAGGCAAAGTCGGAGACCCGCCAGGCCGCGGCGGAGGTCGATGCCGCCCTGCAGGACCTGATCTTCCGCGTGGCCGACGCGTACTTCGGCGTGCTCGGCGCCGAGGACGAGCTCGAGCTTCGCGCCCGTGAGCGGCTCGCGCTCGATCGCCAGCGCGAGCTCGCCCAGAAGCGACTCGACGCGGGCCTCGGCATCGCGCCCGACCTCTACGAGGCCGAGGCGCGCTTCGCCCTCGCGGCGGCCGACGAGGAGATCGCACTCTTCCAGCTGCAGGACGCGCGGCAGGCACTCGCCGAGATCACGGGCGTGCTCGACGCCGAGCTCGTCGGCCTCTCGGCGGATCTCCCCCTCGCGACGCCCGAGCCCGCCAGCCCCGACGTCTGGGTGCGCGAGGCCCTGGCGAGCAACCCGGAGCTCGAGGCGGCGCGCCAGGCGTACGAGGTGGCAGAGCGCGAGGTGAACCGACAGCGCACGGGTCACGCGCCGACCCTCGACCTCGAGGCTGGATACAACTCGGTCGACACGGGCGGGTCGCTGTTCGGCGGCGGCTCGAATGTCGACACCGGAGACGTTGCATTGAAGCTGCGCGTGCCCCTGTTCTCGGGCGGCGGCGTCGTCTTCGCGACACGCCGCGCGATCGAGCTGCGAAAGCAGGAGCGACAGAACATGGTGCGCACGCGACGCGAGACCGAGCGACGGACACGGTCTGCGTACCAGGCGGTGTCGTCGTCGTCGCGCCGGGTCGCAGCGCTGAGAAAGAGCGTCGAGAGTCAGGAGCTGGCCGTGCGTGGCCGCGAGAAGGCCGTGAAGGCGGGGCTCGAGGTGACCATCAACGTGCTGAACGCCGAGCGCGAGCTCTATGCAGATCTGCGTGACTACGCCGCCGGCAGGTACGCCTACGTGCGCAGCATCCTCCGGCTCGAGCAGAGCGCCGGGGCGCTGAGCGTCGAAGACGTCGAGCGGGTCAACGCGTGGCTGACGGAGCGCTGAGGTCGTGCCGACTTCCAGTGACAGCGGAATTCGACCGGAATCTGCTGGGATTATTTCCCCACAATCACGTCGCAAACGTCACTATAGAGAGACATGAGCAGCATGCGTCGACGCGGATCGATCAAGCAATGGGCTGAGGGTGTTCGAGCCGGTCTCGAGCGCGTGAGGTCCGCGCGTGCGTCGTCGTCGAAGGTGCCGGCGCGACCCGATCCGAAGCTCGAGCCGCTCGAGCCGCGCATCCTTCTCTCCGCGGACATCGGCCTCGTGCCCGAAGAGGGCATCGCGCTCGCCGCGCTGACGCCCGAGCTCGTCGCGCCTCAGGTCGAGATCCACGACGACGTCCTCGTGCGCGAGTCGAGCACGCCCGATCCCGAAGCCAAGACGCCGCGCGACCTGTCTGCCGAGCACGCTGCGGCGGACGCGGAGCAGAGCGCGGACGCGACGGCCGTCGCGTCCGACGAAGAGGGAGCGCCGGCCGGCGAAGGCGAGAGCGGAGCCGAAGCAAACGAGCAGGGGGATCCCGGTCGCGCCGATGAGGCGCTCTCCGCGCTGGTCTGGAGCGAGGCCGGCCCCGCCGAAGACCTCGCTGCACGCGAGGTCGAAGACGTCGCGCAGCTCGTCGTCGTCGACGGGCGCGTCCCCGAGGTCGACTCGCTGCTCGCGTCGCTGCTCGAGAGCACCGCCGATCTCGACGCGGCCTCCGATGCGGACACCGCCGACAGCGAGAGCGACGACGCACTCGCCGCTCCCACCGGGCCCGAAGGCGACGGCGGGGGCGACGCATCCGCGCTCGCGCATGCCGAGGCGCTCGAGTCGCGCGGCATTCGCGTCGTCGTGCTCGATCAGAGCCGCGACGGCCTCGATCAGGTCGGCGAGATCCTCGAAGCGTTCCAGGGTGTCACCGCGCTGCACCTCGTGTCTCACGGCTCGGCGGGTGCGCTGCAGCTCGGCCAGGGCCGCGTCACCACCGAGACGTTGCAGCAGCGCATGCGCGCGCTGCGCGGCTGGGGCAAGTCGCTCTCTAGCGAGGCCGACGTCCTGCTCTACGGCTGCCACGTCGCCGACGGCGAGGTCGGCATCGAGTTCGTGTCGACCCTGGCCCGTGCGACCGGCGCCGACGTCGCGGCCTCCGAAGACGCGACCGGCGGCGACGGCTACGGTGACTGGGACCTCGAGGTCGCGACCGGGACGATCGAGGCCACGGCGATCGCCGCGCCCGACTATGCGGCGGCGCTCGACTTCACGCACACCTTCGGTCCCGACGGCCCGTTCGTCGTCACCTACGACGACACCCTTACCGTGAACAAGTGGCAGGTGAAGATCGGCGCGACCCTGGTGGGCTCGTTCGACTCGCCGGCGACTGGCGACATCACCATCGACCTCGGTGATGGCGACGACGTGCTCACGGTCGAGAGCATCGACGAGAGCTTCACCGGCACCATCAAGATCCTCGGCGGGATCGGCAACGACCAGATCACGATCGAGGCCCTCTCCGCGAGCCTCGCCGGCCGCATCGAGATCAGCGGCGGCGACGACGACGATACGGTGGTCGTGAAGGGGCTCGGCGCGGGTGTCACGGGCACGGTCGCGATCGACGGTGGAGACGACGGCGACGCGATCACGGTCGAGTCGATCGACGAGAGCTTCGCGGGCAGCGTCGAGGTGCAGGGTGGTGCGGGCGTCGACACGCTCACGATCGCCGAGACCGGTGCGGCCTTTGCGGGCACGATCCAGCTGCTCGGCGGCAGCGAGAGCGACACGCTCGTGCTCGGTCAGGCCGACCCGACGAAGACCGTATCCGGCAGCTTCGATCTTCGCGGCGGTGACGGCAACGACGTCTACCAGCTCCTCGCCAACACCTGGGGCAACGCCTCGATCACCGAGGGCGCCACCGAGGGCGAGGCGGACATCCTCGAGTTCGGAGCGAATCGGACCGTGTCGATCGATGCCGGCGGCTCGGTCACATACACCGACACCGCGCCCGAGATCGTGACCGGCGTCTCGATCGACACGAACGTCCTGGAGACGGGCCTCGACCAGCTCGTCGCATGGGCGGCGGATCTCCAGAAGGAGGGCGACCTCGGCAAGCAGCTCGCGGGCATCAAGGGCACGGCCGACATCGGCGTCGGCACCGCGATGGATCTCGAGGACGTGTTCGATCAGCTGCGCCAGTACCTGCTGGCCGGCACCGAGGCTGCGGGCGGCACTGTGAGCGTCGGCGAGCTGAAGACCCTGCTCGAGGGCTTCCGGGCGTACGACGATGGCGTCGAAGACAACGACGTCGACACGGTCGACCACTTCGGCAGCGGCGTGATCGGCGAGGTGTTCCTCGAGAAGGACGCTGTGATCGGCGGTCCGGTGACGCTGAAGGTCGAGCTCGACGGGGACGTCGCCGATCTGGACGTGACCGAGACGGCCGATCTGGCGAACGTCGGAGCGCTCGTCACCGCGCTGAACGACAAGCTCGGCGCGAGCAGCGTGAGCGGACGCGTGCGCGCCGTCGAGGTCGTGGGCGTCGGCGGCATTCGCCGCCTCGGCTTCGCGGTCGACGACTCGACGTCGAGGGAGCTGAAGGTCACGGCCGTCTCGGATGAAGCCAAGGCGGTTCTCTTCGAGACCGTACCCGCCGGCGCGTTCCTGCTCGTACAGGGTCTCGACGAAGAGCTGAAGGGGCTCGGCGATCTCCGCGTGAACCCGACCGCGCCGATGAATGTCTCGCTCGAGGTCGAGGTGCCGCCCGGCGGCAAGCCCGTCGTGAGCCTCGCATTCCACCTCGACGCCGCGCGCACGACGCGCTTCGCCATCGATCTGGGCGAGGCGGCCGACGACTATTCACTCGGGTTCGGCCCCAACGACAATCTCGAGCTCTCCTCGATCTTCGGCGCCGACCTGACCCTGCGCTTCGAGGGCGAGGCGGACGATCCGAGCGGACAGACGTTCGAGATCGACGTTGCGGATCCGAGGCTCTCGGCCGAGGTGCAGAACGCCGGCGCCCAGCCTACCCACGTCAACCTGTTCGAGGGCACCGACCCGATCAAGGGCACCGACCCTGTCGAGATGAACGTCGGGTTCCTGGGCACCCGCATCGGCCCCGACACGGAAGACCCGCTCATCGAGCTGCACGTCGCCTGGCAGCCGGACGGCGTCGAGTGGACCGACGTCGGCGGCTCGAGCAACGTGGCGACGCAGGCTGCCGCACTCACCGCCGACACCCCCGACGACATCGACACATTCCGGGTCAACCTGCCGATCCAGGTGGAGTTCCCCGCCGGCTTCGACGGCGCGTTCAACACCTCGATGGGGATCGAGTCGGCACTCGGCCTCAGTGCGCTCGACGGTCGCAACGCGCTAGACGCCGACGCGGACACCGACGGAACCCCCGACGCCTTCGAGAGCCTCGACTCGATCAAGCTCTTCGCGAAGCTCGACCCGACGACGTACATCTCGCTGCTCGGCCAGATCCGCGGCGGGCTCGACGCCGTGCGCCAGAGCGACATCTTCCAGGCGATCGACCTGCCCTTCGTGCAGGGCGCGGTGGGCAGGGTCGCCGACCTCGCCGACGCGTTCGGCGATGCGGTCCTCTTCGACGACGGCGACGACGGCATCGACAGCCGCGAGGACGACGTGCTCGTCACGCGGCTGAACCAGCAGCTGCGCGACGCCAAGCTCGACTCGCTGGTGCGCTTCAAGGTCAAGGTCGACAAGGACGGCGACACGAAGCTCGTCTTCGAAGCGCTGAGCCCGAACGTCGACCAGATCAAGGTCGAGACGATGCGGGGCTTCAACTTCGCGAACAGGGACTTCAGTAAGGACCCGCTCGAGAGCGACATCGTCAGCCTCGACACCGTCCGGCAGAACGGCTTCGAGCTCGAGGTCACCGTCACGCAGCGGGGCGACCTGCCCGAGAAGACCGCGACCCTCCAGCAGGACGGTGGAGACATCACGGTCCCCGATGAGGGGCAGCCCCCGAATCCCGACCTGAAGGACGAGAGCAAGGCGACGAGCCTCCGCAGCATCGGCAACGACGTCGCGAAGCTGCTCGACGAGAACAACCAGGCGACGTTCGACACGGTGCAGGAGCTCACCGAGCGCTTCGTCGAGATGCTCTTCCCGAGCGACTTCGATCCCGACTCCACCAAGCCGTTCAAGTGGGACAGCGCGACGAGCATCCTCACCTTCACGCTCGACTTCGACGCGGACCTGATCGACGTCGATCTGCCGGTCGACTTCGAGCTCGACCTCGGGCCGATCGGCGACATCAGCGTCGCCGAGGGCTCGAAGATCACGGTCGGTGGCGAGGTCGGCTTCGAGCTGACCCTCGGCCTGAACCTCGGGACGATTCCTGGCAAGGAGCTGAAGGCCGACGAGAACGACACGTCGGATCTCGACGACCTCGCCGGCGTCAAGAAGATCACGGACATCATCCGCCTGACGCCGTCCATCACCGCCGACCGCGAGCCCGGCGAGACGGTGAGCGGCGACGAAGAGGACCAGATCGCGTTCACCCTCGACGAGGCAGCACTCGCCGAGGGGGTCCGGGTCGAGTTCTTTGCGGCCCAGAACGTGGCCATCGTCGCCGAGTCGCTCATCAATGGCGTGATCAACCTGACGTCACCCACCGACACGATCCTCGAGCTCCGGTATCAGCGCGACGGCAGCCCGGTGGTCGTCGAGGGGCAGACGGTGCCGCTTGCCGGCATCCCCGACTTCGAGGCCTTCGAAGACGCGGACGGCCGGACCGGTTACAAGCTGAAGAGCGAGATCACGTTCGACGCGACCATCGATCAGAAGAAGAACGGCCTATGGGTCGACGGCGAGCTCTTCCCGGTCACGGTCGCGGACAACAAGTACTACGTGAACACGATCGGCGCGGCGAAGCAGAAGCTGCTGGGCGACGTCGAGAAGGCGATCGCCGAGGCCCAGAGCATCCACTTCGATCCCATGATCGAGCGGGACACCGGCTCATGGACCGAAGACGGCTTCGCCGTGGGCGACACGATCCGCATCCAGAACTCGGGCGGCAACGACGGCGTCTTCGTGATCGAGTCGATCGACGGCCGGAAGATCACCGTGAACGGCGCTCTGACCGACCAGGGGCCAATCCCGGCCGAAGGTGGCAAGGACGGCTTCCGCATCAAGGGCCCGGGCCGCATCGAGTACACCGACGTCACGAAGGGCTCGTTCTCGCCCGACTTCGAGCTCGGCGAGCGCATCGTGCTGAGCGGCACGGAGGCGAACGACGGGCTCTACCTGATCTCGCGCATCGTCGACAAGGGCTCGACCCCCGACGGCGAGAGCGACGTGATCGTGGTCGACAGCTTCTTCGATCTCGTCGACGACGACTTCAACCCTGTGGACCGCGACAGCAACACCGGCATCGGGGTCACGGCGAACGGCGCACCGGTGAGGCTCGATCCCGACGCGGTGAGCGAGGACGCGACGTTCGAGCTCGGGCTCATGATCGGCGGCGAGCTCCAGGCGGTCGAGGTCGTCGTCTCGCGCGACGGGATGAAGGTTGGCGAGGACAGCGGCGAGCGAGACGAGAGCGCCGAGTCGGATCTCTCGAACAACCGCAACCTCTCGGACCTCGTGGCCGACGTCCAGAATGCAATCGACGAGGCCATCGATGCGGCGATCGACGCGGCGGTCGAGCTCGATCCGACGAACGAGGACGAGATTCGCGACGGCAAGCCCGAGGTCGAGGTGGGCCTCGACGGCACGCGGCTCGTGATCGGTCTCAAGGAAGCGGCGCAGGTGGAGAAGGGGCTGCTGGCGTCCGATCCGCCGGCGCTCGAGTTCGAAGACGCCGGCGCGTCCGTCGTCGTCATCCGGCAGGACGGAAGGGACTTCGGCGACGATGACTTCGCACTCGCTCAGCTCGTGCTCGTCAACGGAGCGGGCGCCTACGATGGCCGCTACATCGTCTCGGGTGTCGTCGGAGATCGCCTCGAGCTGATTCCGGACGGAGCGGCCCCGGGCGGCGCCGTCAAGGAGACCTTCGCCAAGGGCGCGGTCATCACCCAGACCTTCACCCTCGCGAAGGCGAACGGTGTCACCGAGGACATCCTCGGCTTCGACACGACGACCGAAGAGAACAACGATCAAGAAGAGCCCATCACCGCGAACCTCGAGGACCTCGTCGTCTACACCACCGATGGCAAGTCGGTGGCGGTCGTGCTCGACGGCACCGAGACCGTCTACGACGCCCTGAAGCGGATCAACGACACGCTCGCCGAGAAGGGCGTAGACGCGACGATCGCCCTCAACGAGGACAAGACCGGCTTCGACGTGACGCAGACCGCCGTGGCCCAGGTCGGTCAGGAGCCCGGCGAGCGCTTCCGCGTCGAGTCGATCAACGACTCGCTGGCGGCGCTGCGTCTCGGCATCCTCGGCGCCGACGCGAAGAGCGACGAGAACGAAGACGGCAGGATCGATCAGGCCGACGGCGACGATGTGATCAAGGGCGCGCCGGTCGGTGGCACCTCGCTCTTCGACCGCTTCTTCATCGACGACGTGATCGTCGAGCTCGCGCTCGAGGTCGAGGCGCTCGTCGAGGCGGAGGGCAACGGAGAAGAGACCTCCGGCATCGTGGTCGAGGGCGACTTCGGCTTCTTCGACGTGAGCGCCACGGCGTCCGGCGACATCACCGCGATCGCCGCGTTCGAGCTGCAGGATCCGATCCCGACGACGCCCGGCATCACGATCGGCGACCTCTACGAGGCGTTCCAGAGCTTCGATCTGCTGACGGACATGATCGACCCGCGCGAGGCGCTGAGCTTCGGTGGCGCGACCCTCGACGCCGACGGCGAGGTCGTCACGTTCACGGACGAGGACGGCAAGGGGCGGATCACGCGCGAGCGCAAGGGCTCGTGGGACGAAGATCGCTTCAAGGTCGACCAGAAGATCACCGTGGTCGACGCGCAGGGCACGGAAGAGATCTTCCAGATCATCGCGATCACGGACGTGGACACGGGCGGTGCGAGCGGTCAGTCGATCCTCGAGCTCGACCGAAGCGTGGGCACCCTCGAGTCAGGCCAGGCCGGCGACGACAGGATCCGGATCGAGAGCGCGATCGCCACGCTCACGCTCAAGGATCTCGAGCTGCCGGGCGGCCTCGACGGCTTCCTGAACCTCGGCGACGCGCGCGTGGTTGTGTCGCTGCTCGACTTCGGCAACCCCTTCCTCAATGCGGTGCGGACGAGCGGCGATGCGGCAACCGAGAAGATCGCCTTCGAGGCGGCGGATCGGATTCAGCTCGGCTCCGATCTCGAGGAGCTCGTCGGCGTCGGCGACGGCGACACGATCGAGATCGCGCTCGTCGGCGGTGCGATCGTCACGGCCTTCGTCCAGAAGGTCGACGACACCGACAAGCGCGAGATCACGCTCCGCAAGCCGGTCGACGGGGCGTCGGCTGGCACCGGCATCGACAAGATCACGATCACACGGCCGATCGAGATCGACATCGACACCCCCGACTTCGACGAGCTGCTCGACCTCTCGAATATCGGCTTCGAGCAGATCCTCGACGGCCTGATCGCGCTGGCCGACTTCCTCGACCAGTTCGAGGAATTCGAGTTCCTCAACGCCGACATCCCGGTCGTCGGCGTGAGCGTGAACGACCTGCTGGGCTACGCCGATCAGTTCCGCGACATGGTCAACGAGATCAAGGCCGACCCGGCTGGCAGCTTCCAAGCGCTCGAGCTGAAGCTCGAGGGCCTGCTCGGGATCGACGACGGCATCGACGACGGGTTGCCGGCGAACGCTGGCAAGGATCCCTTCGACATCGACCTGGTCTTCGACGTCGAGGAGCGCGGCGACCCCGGCGACTCCACCGACGATCACAAGATCGCAAAGATCGTCTTCGAGATCGGAGCGGGCTTCGAGGAGACGCTCGGCGTCGAGTTCGACCTCGGCGGCGCCGGCCTGCTGGCGGGTGCCGCGGATCTCGAGGCGTACGGCGGCATCGGGCTGACCCTCGCGCTCGGCATCGATCTCACCAGGACGCGGGTCCATGCCGGTCCCGGCGAGGAGCTCGAGACGCTCGTCCTCACGCTCGGACGCACGTCTACGGACGGCGGCGGGACGATCTCTCGCACCACCGGCAGCTTCGAGGCGGACGGCTTCCGCGTCGGTCAGAGCATCGACATCGATGGCGTCGACGGCAGCTATGAGATCGAGGAGATCTCGAACGGCGGCCTCACGATCGAGCTCAAGAGCGATCTGCAGATCGCCGGCGACACGCAGGACGTGTTCGGAGACGAGCTCGAGGGCGACCGCGAGATCTCGATCTACGACGAGACCGGCATCGATGCGCGTCTGACCGGTCTGGCCGACGACCTCAGCTTCCGCGCGGCCGTCGGGCCGATCGGCATCTTCGTCCAGGAGGACGAGCCGGACCGCGTCGCGATCGAGATCGGCGGACGGCTCGATCCCGCCGAGGGCGACGATCAGAAGCGGATCCTCGACGCCGGGCTCAAGGACGTCGAGGGCGGCCGCCACATCGTCAACGGCTCGTTCTTCTCGAATCTCCTCGACAAGTTCAATGTGCAGTTCGACGCCGGCATCCTCGCGAACCTGCCCGTCGCCTTCCCGACGGACTCCCTCGAGCAGGGCCTCATCAAGTACGACGCCGGCATCGTCTTCGACCTGGCGGCCGAGGACAAGATCAAGCTCGAGAGCACCCTGCTCGCCTTCGACGAGAATGGAAACTTCCTCGGCGAGGGCGACCCGGACGATCGCCAGCCGGGCGAGGCTTCGGGCATCACCGAGCTCTTCGATCTCTCCGCGCTGCTCGACCTCGGCGAGCTGTCGATCTTCGACAACATCCTGCTCGCGGTCGACGGCATCGACTTTTTCCTCGGCGGGCTGCAGGACATCCTCGACGGCGAGGTCTTCGGCATCGAGCTGCCGCTGATCGGCGACGGCCTGAGCGAGGGCGCGGGCTTCATCCAGGATCTGCGCGAAGGGTTCCTGGCCGACTTCCGCGAGGGTGTCGAGGACGCCGAGGACTTCGCGCAGGATCTCACCGACGGCAACGAGAACGTCATCTCGAGGCTGCTCTTCGACGTGCTGAGCTCGACGGGCCTGCTGCTCGTCGAGGTCGACGGCGAGATGGTCAAGGCCACCAAGGCGGGCCTCAAGGCCGGCAACTTCGAGCTGAAGGACGCCATCCAGCTGAACGAGGACGAGCTGCCCGACCTCACCGGCTCGATCAACGACCTGACCAGCTACCTCAAGGGCCAGCTGAAGGACGAGAACGACCAGATCATCAAGCCCGAGGTGCGGTGGAACATGACGCTCGGGCAGAATCTGCTCGACGTCGACACCGACCTCGACATCGACCTCGGCGTGCCCGGCCTCGGCTTCGAGGCCGAGGGGCCGCTGGGCCTCAAGATCGGCTGGGATCTCGACTTCGGCTTCGGCCTGAACTTCGACGACGGCTTCTTCCTCGACATCGAGTCCGACGACGGGACCGACCTCGAGATCAACCTCGACGTCACGCTCCCCGACCGCCTCGCCGGCCAGCTCGCGTTCCTGCAGCTCGACGCGATCAACGACGGCAGCGGCCTCGGCGCATCCTTCGTCGTCGACATCTACAACGTGAAGGATCTCGACGACGGTGCGACGGTCGACGAGTACCTCTCGTTCGCCGAGCTCGGCAAGGTGCGGCTCCGGGCAGAGGTCGAGGCCCACGCGCTGGCCAGCTTCGACATGCTGCTGGCGCTCAACAGCGATCTCATCCCGAACGCGCCGTCGGTGTTCCCGACCGTCGGCGCCGACTTCGTGCTCGACTGGAGCATCGGCGGCAACGCGGACGAGAGCGCCGAGTTCGAGCTCTCGGGTACGCGGCTCGAGCGGCTCGACGCGGGCGGCAGCTGGCTGGCCGACGGGTTCCGCGAGGGCCACCGGCTCATCATCGAGGGCATCACCGGTGCGCACGACGAGGCGAACGGCTCGTACATGATCGAGTCGGTCACCGCCGACCTGATCACGCTGAAGACGGGCTACGACGGCGGCGCGGCGACGCAGACCGGCGACGCGACGATGCGCAGCCTGCAGGATCTGACGGGCATCACCGGCAGCCTGCTGATGGACGGCCTGAACGAGGTCGCGTTCAACAACATCGAGCTCGATCTCGGCTCGTTCATCGGCGACCTGATCGCGCCGATCCTCGGGCAGATCCAGGAGGTGACGCGGCCGCTCCAGCCCATCGTCGACCTCGTGACGTCGCCGCTCCCGGTCATCTCGGACTTCGCGGGCCCGACGAGCCTCATCGATCTCGCGGGCATCTTCGGCAGCGTGCGCCCCGAGTTCCTGCAGGCCGTGGCCGACATCATCACGCTGGCCAACGCGATCCCGACGGAGAAGGGCCAGGTCCTGATCCCGTTCGGAGACTTCTCGATCTTCGTGCGCGACCCGGAGGTCGAGCCCGACGTCGACTTCAGCGACCCGAACTTCGACGCGACGACGATCGACAAGCCCACGGACGTCGATCCCGAGAAGGCCTTCGACGACACGCTCGACTCGGGCGGCAGCGGCGCCAACAAGCAGAACAAGAGCTTCGCCAAGAAGCTGAAGAACCTCGAAGGGTTCGAGTTCCCCTTCCTCCAGAACCCCACGGAGATCTTCGGCCTCTTCACGGGCGAGCCCGTGACCCTCATCGGCTACGACATGCCGGCGCTGGACTTCGACTTCTCGTACACGCAGCTCATCCCGATCTATCCGCCGCTCTTCGCCGGCATCGGCGGCTCGTTCGGCGCGCACATCGACTTCGCATTCGGCTTCGACACCGAGGGCATCAGTCAGTTCGCCGACGGCGGCTTCCGCAACCCGCTGCTGATCTTCAACGGCCTCTTCGTGAGCGACAACCCGACGGACCCGACGGGCTCAGGCCCCGATCTGCCGGAGCTCACGTTCACCGGCTCGTTCACGGTCACCGCCGAGCTGAACCTGGGCCTCGTGCGCGGAGGCGCGGGGGGCGGTCTCTTCGCCGAGATCTTCTTCGATCTCTTCGACCCCGATCACGACGGGCGCGTACGCATCGGCGAGATTGCCGAGAACTTCGAGACCGAGTTCAAGTTCGGCAGTCCGCTGCTGGCCCCGCTCGCCATCTTCGACGTGAGCGGCAACGTCAAAGCGCGGCTCTTCGCCTTCATCGAGATCAACCTGCTCTTCGCCAGCATCTACAAGGAGTTCGATCTCGTCCCGCCGATCACGCTGGTCGACTTCGAGCTCGATTTCCAGCGCAAGCCCAAGCTCGCCACCGAGCTGCCCGATGGAGTGCTCCAGCTGAACATGGGCGATCAGGCGGGCCAGCGCCTGAACGGCAACCTCGAGGACGGCAACGAGCACTTCGAGGTGAAGACGGAGGGGGGCGACGTCCACGTTCGCGCCTTCGGGCTCGGCACCGTCGCTGAGGCGTGGCAGAACTACGGCAAGGTCAAGACCATCATCGCGCTCGGCGGTGCCGGCAACGACGTGATCGACCTCTCGCAGGTCAAGGGCGACGTCAAGTTCGAGATCGAGGGCGGCGAGGGCAACGACCTCCTGATCGGCGGCACGAGCGCCGGTGGTGGCCTGTTCAAGGGCGGCATCGGCGACGACGTGATCGTCGGCAGCGACGGCGACGACATCATCGAGGGCGGCGAAGGCAGTGACGTCATCGACGGCGGCGCAGGCGACGACATCGTCTTCGCCGACACCGGTCGCGTGGTCGAGGGCGAGTCGCGCGTGACGCGCGAGGACCTCGAGGTCACGCCCGGCACCGATGAGATCCAGCGTCGCGACAACACGCTCTGGCGGCAGGACGGCTTCGAGCCCGGCCAGACGGTCAAGATCTCGGGGTCAACCCTCGCCATCGACAATGCGTTGGAGGGGGAGGGCAAGGGCAACAACGGCTTCTACGAGGTCGCGGCGGTCCCGGTCAATGGCCCGCTGAAGCTCATCGGGCTCGAGGACGGCGAGCCCGCGAGCCTCGAGTTCGAGCGCACGGACACGATCAGGATCGAGATCGTCAACACCGAGTACCGCCGCTCGATCCAGGCTTCGGGCCGGGCGAGCGATGGCGACGACCTCGTGCTCGGCGGCGCCGGCAGCGACGCTCTCTTCGGCAGTGGTGGCGCCGACCTGATCCTCGGCGGCGGTGCGGCGGTGGCAGGGGATCCCAACGCGGCGAATCTCCGAGAGCGTGCCCACAACGACGCAGTCAGCTCGGGCGCCGACGGCCGCGCGGCGCGCCGGCTGCGCAATGCGTTCGACGCGAGCCAGGTCGACGCCAACGATTCGTCCGAAGACGTCGAGGACATCCTCATCGGCGACGCCGGCGAGATCCGTTTCCGGATGGGCGAGAAGAACGACGACGGCGAGAACGTCTCGATCTTCCGCGACGTCATCGAGACGAACCGGGGCATCTTCTTCGGCGCCGACGATCTCCACGGCAACGGCGGCCGGGATCAGATCTTCGGCGGCCAGGGCAACGACTTCGTGGACGGCGGCGGCGGTGACGACGTGATCGAGGGCGAGAACGGCCTCGACGAGCTCCACGGCGGCGCCGATGGCGACACGATCTACGGCGGCCGCGACGTCGACCTCATCCTCGGTGATGGCGGCAGCGACCATCTCTACGGCGAGGAGGGCAACGACATCCTCGGCGGCGGCACCGGCGGTGACTTCATCTACGGTCAGAGCGGATCCGATCGCCTCTGGGGCGGCACCGGCGACGACGAGGTCTACGGCGGTGGCGAGTTCGACACCCTCTACGGCGGCACCGGCAACGACCTGCTCGATGGCGGTGCCGGCGACGACTTCGTCTTCGGCGACGACGTCGACGAGGTGCCCGAGGGCCTCTTCGATCCCGACGCCGAGGGCGAGGCCGAGCCCGGCCCGGTGACGGCGGCCGACGCCGACGAAGAGACCTACAACGACACCATCGTCGTGCGCGGCGGTACCGACGTGCTCAATGGCCAGGGCGGCAGCGACGAGTACTTCGTGTACTTCCGCGGCGCGGACAACGACGGCTACGTCCCGATTCGCGACAGCGGCGACGTCTCGGACGGCATCGACCGAGTGACGTTCTACGGCACCGACTTCGACGACCTCTTCCTGCTGCGCCGCATCCAGTACTTCGAGAACTCGGAGACGGATCTCGAAGATCAGTTCGACGCCTTCGTCGCCTCGATCAACCGCGACGGCGCGGTGGAGCGCACGGACCTCGACAACATCGAGCGCGTCGTCGTGAACGGCATGCAAGGCGACGACGAGTTCGCTGTCGACGACGTCAGCGCGAGCACGGAGCTGAACGGTGGCGGCGGCCGCGACCTCTTCAAGATCGGGCAGATCTACAAGAGCGCGCGCGAGAACAACCCGACGTCGCCCAACAACGCCAACATCCAGATCGGCGACCGCTTCGACACGGTCGAGACGACGCGCGGCTGGCTCTCGAACGGCATCAGCGAGGCCGCGGTCATCAACGCCGGTGCGGACAACGACGAGATCATCGTGCTCCGCAACCTCGCTGTGCTGCAGGTGAACGGCGAGGAGGGCGATGACTCGATCACGGTACGCGCCTTCGCGCTGACCCAGGACGAGATCGACCGCCAGGCGCTGCTCGACGAGGATGAGCGCAAGGCGCTGGAGCGCGACGACACCGAGATCGAGGGCGGCGCCGGCGCCGACCTGATCCAGTACGCCGTGAATGCACCCGTCAACATCGACGGCGGCGACGGCCTCGACAAGGTGTCGGTCATCGGCACCGAGTTCGACGACGACTTCGTGATCACGGAAAAGGGCGTGTACGGTGCGGGGCTCAACGTGAACCTCGTCAACGTCGAGCTCCTGAGCGTCGACGGCGCCGAGGGCGACGACGCGTTCTTCGTGCAGAGCACCCAGGACGGGCTCATCACGCAGCTCCTGGGCGGGCTCGGCAGCGACACGTTCGACGTCGCGGGCGAGGCGCCGCCGGTCATCAGCAACGACCTGCTCGGCCACAGCGGCATCATCACGCACGGTATCGAGAGCAACGATCCGGCCTACCAGGGGGCCGATGGCGACGGCATCCAGGTGAGCGGTATCTCGGCGAACGTGGCCGACGACGACGAGCCCTTTGCGCGCATCACGCTCACCGACGGCACGACGCGCATCGGCGAGGATGGCCTCTCGGATCACTATTACCTGGCGCTCACGCGCAAGCCGGAGGACGACGAGCGGGTCCTGATCAGCGTTCTCGTGCCGAGTCTCACGCCCGAGCAGAGCGCGCGGAACGCCCAGAAGCTCACCGTCTCGACTGAGGCCGGAGAAAGCAACCGGATCACGACGACGGCGAACGACGGCTCGATCACCGTCTGGTTCGACGAGACGAACTGGGACCAGCAGCTCCGCATCAACGTCATCGCCAACGACGACCAGGCGCTCGAAGGCGAGACCTTCGGTGTCATCAACCATCAGGTGAAGTCGGTCTACGACACGCCGGGCGACGAGGAGCGAGACGGCGAGCTCTACGAAGGCAGCCTCTACAACGGCCTCGCCCTGCCCAGCGTCGCGGTGCAGATCGACGACAAGGACGAGGCCGACGTCCTGATCTTCGAGTCGGACGAGACGACGCGCGCGTTCGAGAACCAGAACGTCGCGGCGGACACGTATCAGGTGAAGCTGAGCCGCCCGCCGGCCGACGGCGTTGAGAAGGTGTATGTGCGGATCGACATCACGCCGCCGATCGACTTCACCGAGCCCTCCGACGCCGAGTCGCCCGTCCGCCTCCTCGAGCAGATCCGCCTCGACAGCCCGACGGGCACCTTCGACGGCGATACCCTCGTACTGACCTTCGACGCCGACGACTGGGGCGTCGCCCAGACCGTCACGGTCGAGGGCGTGCCCGAGGGCCTGCTCGAGGACGTACTCGACGGTGTCCACGAGGGCTTCCACCGCGACTTCATCCAGCACACCGTCGTCGCCGTGGGCGACGAAGACAAGCTCGTCGGGCAGCTCGACGAGTTCGACGAGAACACGAGGACCGCCGACAACATCTCGATCTGGCCGACGACGTCGGTGCTGCTCGGCGAGCAGCCCGTCCAGCAGGTCGGACAGATCGGCTCGCTCTCGGAAGCGGGCAACTCCTTCGAGATCGCGTTCGGCAAGCTCGAGGAGAACGCCCTGAAGGGTCACGTCGTGCGCCTTTCGTCGGGCGCGGCTGACGGCCAGATCCGGACCATCACCGGCAACGACGAGAACACGATCTTCCTCGAGAGCGCCTTCGTCTACGACGAGACGGAGGACAGTCTCGACGGCAGCGACTTCCGCACCTACCAGGTGACCGCGACGATCGACTACCGCGAGATGAAGGGCGGCT
>CAYYSY010000061.1:0-8898 GCA_964474355.1 uncultured Spirochaetaceae bacterium
ACTCGCTCAGCGGGTAGTCCTCGTTCGGCACGTAGCCGACGAAGCCGCCGGTCAGCACGAGCGCGTCGAGCAGGTCGTAGTCGACCTGGCCGCGCAGGATCGCGCCGCCCTGGGCCTTCGCGCCCAGGACCAGGGCGAGCAGCGTCGTGTGCAGTCGGGCATTCATCCAGTCGTTCGACACGCGCAGGGCGTACTCGACCGAGTTCTCGCGGACGTAGCTCGGGAAGTACTGGAAGAGCGGGTCATAGTCGATGATGTGCCGGTTCACGATCTCGAGCGCGATCGTCGTGTCGTTGAAGCCGTAGTACTCGACGCCGCCCATGGCGTCGACGCGTCCCGACTCGAGGCGGTCGGCCTCGTACACCTCCGGAGGCGGACCGGCGACGAAGGGCACGGGGCGCAGGATCACGTAGTCGACGTCCTTGAACCAGGCGATCTCGCCCTTGAAGAGCCAGCTGCCCCAGGTGTAGTTGCCGCCACCGCCGACCATCGTCACGCGGTCGGTCTCGATCACGTTCTGGATGTCGGCGCCGGGGATCGCCGGCGTGAGCGTCGAGCGGTTCTGGTAGATGCGGGCGACGTAGAAGGAGACGTCCCAGCCGCTGAAGATGCCGTCGATCGAGCCGCCATACTCGGGGTTCGAGCCCCACCGCGAGGGGCGCTGATCGTCGAGGGCCGTCGCATCGATCGGGGGAAGGGCCGGAGGTCGTGGCGGCGGGAAGTCGTCGATGCTCGGCAGGATGAAGAAGTCGCTGCCCGCAGGCGGGTCGTAGTCGTAGCGGATCTCGGGGATGACGAGGGCCGAGAATCTCCAGGGCCCGAGGTAGTAGTCGAGCTTCGCCATCGTCGAGGGGAGGCGCAGGTTCTCGATGTCGGTGAGCCCGGGCTCGCGGTTGTCGAGCGAGTTGAGGACGTCGGTGACACGCAGGGTGTCGGAGCGGCCCCAGTTGACGACCTGGCGACCGAGCTTCATGTCGAGGCGGTCGAAGACGGTGCCCGCCACCCAGAGATCGAGCACCTCGGCGACGAATTCGTAGTCGTTGATCACCGGGTCGGTGTAGGCGTCGCGTCCCTGGATCAGGTACGCAAAATCGAACCAGAGGAAGCCCTGAGCGCGGAGCTTCCACTCGTAGGGCAGGTCGACGTCGAGCTGAAGGTCGCCGCGGCTGCGGAGTCGCTGCAGGCCGACGTAGTCCGTGCCCTCGAGCACCTCGGCCAGGTCATCGCCGGGCCCGAGCGAAGAGCGATGGGGCACGACGTTGATCGTCCCGCCGAGACTGAGCGAGCCCGTGAGATCCCAGAATCTGTCTTTGGCCGCATCGGCCGACGATCCGGAGTCGGTCGCCCCCTCGTCGTCGAAGCCCTCCAGCGCTTCGTCGTCATCGAAGCCATCGAGGGCATCGTCGGTGTCGTCGTCATCGAAGCCGTCGAGGGCGTCCTCGACGTCGGCCGGGGCCTGCGCGGCGGCCGGCGTGGCCAGCGCGAGGCTCGCTGCGATACAGCACGCGAGGGCGGCGCCGGCGAGCAGCGCTCCGAGCCGCGAGGCGGTCGCGGGCAACCGGGGCATGGCCGGGGCTCAGAGTCCCTTCTCGAGCTGGCGCACGGTGAAGAGGTCCTGGCTCAGATCCTGGCCGAAGCGGACATCGTGCTGCCGGATGATCGTCTTGCTCTGGGTCGTCTTGCCCTTCTTCGTGGTCATCGTCATCTCGGTGGGCACCCAGATACCATCGATCTGCTCGAGCTTCTTGACGTCGAGGTACTTGAGCCGCCCCCCTTTCTTCACCCAGATCGCCGCGCGGATCATCACGTGGTTGTCCTTGCGGATGAAGTTGATCGACTTCGTGTAGCCGGTCTCGTCGATCTCCTCCTCGTTCGGGACGGCTTCGACCTGCCAGACGGGCACGCCGTCGACCTCGGTCTCCTTCATCAGCGTGTACGTGTAGCGATCGAGGGGGCGGTCGGTCATGTCGGCGTAGGTGAAGTCGCTGCCCATGAAGCTGCCGCTCTTGTCGCCCGACGCGATGCGCTTGGTCTTCTTCAGCGCCGGCAGGTAGAGCCACTGGTCGTCGTCGCGGCTCTCGTCGTCGTAGTCGTACGTGAGGAAGCCGGTGTCCTTCACGTCCGCGGGGGACTCGAAGAACATGATCGACTGGTCGTCCTCGCCCTTCTTCTTGCGAAACGATTTGATCTTGCGCACGCGCTCGTTGCCGCGCTTGTCGATCAGGATCATCTCCATGCGCGCGACGCTGTTGTCGCCCTCGTCGCGTGCGTCGACCCACTCCATGATCTGGCGGCCGGTCGGTGTCTCGGACAGGGCCGCCGGGGCTGCGAGAGCAAGGGTCGCGAGCACCGCGGCGATGATCGCTGCGAGGCGCATTGAAGCCAGAGACATTCGGGTTCCTCCCCATCAGGACGCGGTGAGTTAAACCCAGTCGGGCCAGCGACGAAAGAGCACGCTGCGCAGCGATGCGGCGCGCGAATCGGCGTGATCGGGCGTCCCCGGCCCGGACACGACCGGACGGGCCAGGAGATGGCCGATCGCGATGGACCAGCCCCGGACGAGGCGTCATAATCGCCTCGGGGACGCCCCGGCCTGGGGCGCAAGGGGGGGGGTGGCATGAAGGCGCTGATCTTCGACACCGAGACCACGGGCATGGTGAAGTGGAAGCAGCCGCCCGAGGCCCCCGGTCAGCCGCACCTGATCCAGCTCGCGCTGCTGCTCGTCGACACCCGTGACTGGAAGTTCATGGGCCGCTACGCGAGCCTGGTCCAGCTGCCCGAGGGCGCGTCGATCGAGCCCGAGGCCTACAAGGCCCACGGGATCTCCGAGCAGGAGTGCAAGGAGTTCGGCATCGCGCCCATCGTGGCGTGCTCGCTCTTCAACCAGATGTGCATGCGAGCCGACGTGATCGTCGCCCACAACATGAGCTTCGATCAGACGGTGATGCTGGCGTCGCTCTACCGCGTGGGCAACAAGCCCGAGCGCATGAGCGACAAGCGCCTCATCTGCACGAAGGACGAGAGCACCCCGGTGCTGAAGCTCCCCGGCAAGTACGGCGACTACAAGTGGCCGACCCTGGCCGAGGCCTACACCCACTACACGGGCAGGGAGCTCGAGGGCGCACACGACGCCCTCGTCGACACCGAGGCGTGCCTCGAGGTGTTCAAGGGGCTCGTGGCCGAGGGCACGGTCACGCTCTAGGCAGCGGGGACCCTCGACAGCGGTGTTCACGCTCACCTCGGGCTGTCGATCGACGTGCCCCAGTCGAGAAGAAGCAGAGCCCCGGAGCATCCGCCTTCGAATCCTCCCGGTTCGATCAGCACGGGGTCTCGATCACATGGCCAGTGGACGGAGAAGTCCCCGATGTCACCTGCAGATTCACGAGCTGGCGCGCATTCTGCTGCAACCGTCGCCGCGCGGGGGGCGGTTGGGACGGCGGACCGCGCAGAGGCAGCGGAGCGCGTCTTCATCACGGTCTCGCTGCTCTCGATCTTCGCGGGCGGCTACTTCGGTCTGGGCGTCTGGAGCGAGGGCGTGCCGACGATCTCGCTTGGCCTTGCCGTCGACGGGCGCGTCCCCTTCGCTGGTGTTGCGGTCTGGACCTACGCCACGGTGTACACCGCGTGGTCGGTGCCGCTCTTCCTGGTCGGGTCGAGGCAGCTCTTCAGGCGGCTCGCCGCGGCCTATCTGTTCGTCCTCCTGACCTCCTTCGCGGGCTTCGTGCTGCTCCCCGCGAACACTGCTGCGCTTCGTGAGACGGTCGCGTACGCGGCGGGGGAGGGCTTCACCGCGTGGGGCCTGCATCTGATCTACTCACTCGACCCGCCGACCAACTGCTTCCCGTCGCTCCATGTCGGGCTCGCCACGGTGGTCGCGGTGCTCGTGGCGCGCAACGGGCGCGCGGCCGCCGGGCTCGCCGCGCTCTGGTGGAGCGCCGTCTGCCTCTCGACGCTGGCGACACGCCAGCACTTCTTCGTCGACGTCGTGGGCGGCGCTCTGGTGGGCGGCGTCGCGGCGCTGGCCGTATTCGCCGGGCAGGGGCGAGCGGCCGGGGAGCAGGGCTGGGCGGGGCTGGCCCGCTACGCGCTCTTCCATGCGCTCTTCGTCGCTGTGCTCTTCAGCCTCTACGCCATCGGAGGGTGAAGCCGGGCGGGTGCGTCAATGCGCGTCGTCGGCGAAGAACGCGGCGCGCGGCTCGTCGGTCTCGGCAGCCCGTCGCAACGCGGCGATGAACGCCGCCAGGTCACCGCCGAAATGGTCGAGCCGGCTTGCATAGGTCTCGAGGTCGGCACCGTAGGTGCCCTGCAGCGCGAGGCAGGCGTCGTTCAGGCGCAGCTGCTCGGCGAGCTTCGCCGGGTCGCGGCCGGTGAGCGGGAGCTCGGCGATGCGCGTGCGCATGTCCGCTTCGAGCGCGGCACGCTCGGCCATGACGTCGGGGGCCTCGCCACCCTCGCGCCTGCGCGCCGCGTCGGCGTAGAAGGCGCGGAGCTCCTCGCGGAAGCCGACGAGCGACTCGGCCAGCAGCCGCCGGTCGTTGATGCGGGCGACCTCTCGCTCGACGGCCTCGGCGTCGTCTCGGTAGAAGTGCTTCGCCGCCTCCTGTCCGACGAACTGCGCCGCGCCTTCGTTGAAGTCGGGCTGGCTCCTCACATAGAAGCTGGCGTGCACGAGCTCGTGCACGATGGTCTCGACCAGGGCACCGTCGCTTCGGTCGAGCATGGGCTCGGTGATCGGGTCGTCGAACCATCCGAGGGTCGAGTAGGCGTCGATGGCGAAGGTGCATGCATCGAGGCCCTTGCTGCGGAGCCGCTCGGCCTCCTTCTCGGCCTTCTCGGGGTCGAAGTAGCCCTTGTAGGGCACCTTGCCGATGAGCGGGAACCAGAAGGGATCGGCGTCGACCGCTTCGCTCGGGGTCGCGACGACCGACGTGATGACACGACCGCCCGGCCACGCGGCGTAGCTCGTGTACTGTTCGTCGACCTCGAGCCCGAGCGTGCGCGCGAGCTTGCGGGCCTCGAGGACGAGCTGGAGCTTCACGCGGAGCTCGTCCGACGTGTCTTCGCGTTCGATCACGTCGACGATCGGCTGGCGCATGCGGAGCAGCTTCATCTGGCCGTCGGCGATGTGCCCGTAGTAGCACCCCGGCAGGGATGCGAGTGAGGCGAACGCGAGACACGACGCTCCGATGCACCGGCGAAGGGACGAAGCGGTGACCGACGACGGCACGATCCTGTCCTTCCACGTGCGCGTCGACGGCGACGTCGCCCGTGAGCAGGCGGTCGGGGTCGCCTGGGACGGCGGCGCATTGGGCGTCGAGGAACGATCCGATCGGGAGCTCGTCATCTATGTGCCCTCATCGGCTGCCCCGGAGCTTCGGTCGAGTCTCATCGATGCGCTCTCCGGGCACGGCGACGTGGGGGAGGGTACCGCGATCGAAGAGGTCGATTGGACCGAGAAGTGGAAGGAGGGGCTCGAGCCCATCGAGATCGCCTCCTCGCTCGTCGTGTCGCCCACGTTCATCGAGCTCGAGCCCCTGGCGGGCCGGGTCGTGCTGCGGGTCGATCCCGGTCAGGCCTTCGGTACCGGAGGCCACTCGTCGACGCGCCTGGTGCTCGAGTGGATCGCGGGGCTCGCCGCGGAGGGCCATCTCGGGCGCCGCGTGCTCGACGTCGGCACCGGGAGCGGCGTGCTCGCGCTCGCGGCCGTCGCGCTCGGTGCCGAGTCGGCCGTGGGCTTCGATCTCGATCCGCTCGCCGCGCCCGAGGCCGAGAAGTGGGCCGGAGTGAACGGCCTCGCCGATCGTGCGCGCTTCTTCACGGGGCCCGTCGAGGACGTCTTCGCCGAGCCGCCCTTCGATCTCGTGCTCGCCAATCTGCTGAAGCGCGAGATCCTGCCGATCGCCGAGAGCGTCGCCCGGACGGTGGCGCCGGCTGGACGGCTCGTGCTCTCGGGGCTGCTCGAGGCCGACGGGGCGGAGACGCTCGCGGCGTTCGAGCCCCTCGGCCTGGTCGAGGCGGGGCGGCGCATGCGCGTCGACGACAATGGCGATCGCTGGATCGCGCCGTGTCTCGTCCACGTGTAGGGCAGCTGCTCGCTTCAACCAGACGCCCCGGCCGCGACGCGATCGCGCCAGTCGTCGAGCACGTCGTCGAGGGTCGCGTCGAACGCATGCCGGGGCCGCCAGCCCGTCGCGGCCTCGAGCTTGCGCGCATCGCCCACGAGCCAGTCGGTCGGGCGATGGCGATCGGGATCCGTCTCGATGGTCGGCTCGACGCCCGCGCGCGCACAGAGGCCTTCGAGGATGTCCGCGATGCGCTGGCCTTCGCCACTCGCGACGTTGTACACGTCGGCGGGCACGTCGCGGTCGAGCAGGCGCAGATACGCGTCGACGACGTCACGCACGTCGAGGAAGTCGCGCACCGACTCGAGGTTGCCGACGCGCATGAGCGGCTCGCGCCGGCCGGCCGCAATGGCGGCGACCTGATGGGCGAAGTCGGGCACCACGAACGTGTCGGTCTGTCCCGGCCCGGTGTGGTTGAACGCGCGCACGCACACGACGTCGAGCCCGTCCCGCGCGGCGAGCCGCGCGAGCTGCTCGGCGGCGGCCTTGCTGCGCGCATAGGGGCTGCGCGGGCGCAGCGGTGTCGTCTCGTCGAAGGGCGTCGAGCCCGGTCCGCTCGGTGAGTACTGATCGGCCGAGCCGATCACGAGCAGGCGTGCGCCGGGCACGGCCTCTGCGAGGGCCTGGAGCACCGCGCGCGTGCCGAGGTAGTTGACGCGCCAGGCCGCGCCGGGATCGCTCAGCGACTTCGCGACCGAGCTCTGGGCGGCGAGATGGATGACGGCGTCGGGCCGGGCGTCGTCGAAGGCGGCCGCGACGGCGGCTCGGCTCGTGACGTCGACCTCGTGGTCGGCGGCGATGACGGCGTGACCGGCCGCCTCGAGCGCCGGGAGCAGCCGTCCCCCCACGAATCCGCCGGCCCCGGTGACGTAGACGCGCATGGCGGCGCAGCGTGCCCCAGAAGCCTGCGGGCTGCAATCGAGGGCAGGCCGGCTCAACGGGTCGGTGCGAGGACTGCGCCCGCGCGCGGCTGCATTCGGTAGGATGAGGCGCGGAGGCGCCTGGACGGCGCGGGGGGCGAGGCATGATCATCGGCGTTTCGGGGCGCAACGGCGCCGGCAAGGGCGAGGTGGTGACCTATCTCGCCGATCGCAGCTTCTACGGGCTCTCGCTCTCGGACGTGATCCGCGACGAGCTCGCGAAGGAGGGCACCCCGCCCACTCGCGAGGCGATGATCGAGAAGGGGACGGCCCTGCGCGCGCAGTACGGCCCGGGGGCGCTCGCGCTGCGCCTCATCGATCGGCTGATCCCCGACCGCAACTACGCCATCGACTCGATCCGTCATCCCGCCGAGGTCGAGGCGCTGCGCGAGAGCGGGCACGGCTTCCATCTCGTGTGGGTCGATGCGCCGCTCGACGTGCGCTTCCAGCGCATGCAGGCGCGGGGGCGCAGCGGTGATCCCCAGAGCATCGAGTCGATGCGCGACGTCGAGGCGCGCGAGGCGGGCGGCAGCGGAGAGTCGGGGCAGCAGCTCGACGCCGTGCGCGAGCTCGCCGACTTCGTCGTCGAGAACGAAGGCGACCTGACGGCGCTGCACGAGAAGATCCGCGCGGTCTTTCGCGAGACGCTCTACTTCGACCGGCCGAGCTGGGACGAGTACTTCATGAGCATCGCGCGCGTCGTCGCGTCGCGGAGCAACTGCGTGAAGCGCAAGGTCGCGGCGGTGGTGACCCTCGACAAGCGGATCATCTCGACCGGCTACAACGGCACGCCGCGGAGTACCCGCAACTGCAACGAGGGCGGCTGTCCGCGCTGCAACGAGCTCTCGCCCGGCGGTCAGAACCTCGCCGAGTGCCTCTGCAGCCACGGAGAGGAGAACGCGATCACCCAGGCCGCGTACCACGGCGTCAGCCTGCGCGGCGGCACGATCTACACGACCTTCTCGCCCTGCCTGCAGTGCACGAAGCTCATCATCAACGCCGGCCTCACCGAAGTGATCTACAACAGCCACTACCCCCTCGGGGAAGTGTCCCTCTCGCTGCTCGTCGAGGCGGGCATCGAGGTCCGGCAGTACTCACTGCCGAACGACTGAGCTCGGCCTCACGGCACTCCGAGTGCCGCCTCCAGGCTGGAGGCACCCCCCCTTCCGCCGGCATTCGCTCCCGCCGCGGCCGGCTCCGGCCGGAGCTGCGACCGCGATCCTCAATCCTCGTGTTTCCGCGTCCGATGAGTCCCGTGTCGAACCGCCACGCGTGCTGCCAGCCGACCCAAGGCGCGCGAGCGAGGAGGGGCCCCTTGCGACCCAGGCCGACGCAGCTCATGGAGCATCGCGAGTTCCCGGTGCTCTACGTCGATGACGAGCCCGAGAACCTCCGCATCTTCGAGCTGACCTTTCGCAGCGAGTTCACGGTGCTGACTGCCGAGAGCGCCGAGGAAGGGCTGCGCCTGCTGAATGAGAATCCGGTCGCCGTCGTGCTCTCGGATCAGAAGATGCCGAGCGTGACGGGCGTCGAGTTTCTGTCGCGAGTGCGCGACCTCGACCCGAGCACGATCCGCGTGCTCGTCACCGCGTACGGCGATGCCGAGATCCTCAGCGAAGCGATCAACGACGGATCCATCTACCGCTACGTGCCCAAGCCGTGGGAGCCCAACGACATGCGGCTCACGCTGCTGCGGGCCATCGAGACGTACGCCCTCGAGCGCGAGCGCGGCGCGTTGCTCGACGAGCTGACCCAGCTGAATCGCCTGTCGCGCGGCCTGCACCGCGAGATCGACTTCGACCGGCTCGTCGAGCTGCTGATGCGCTCGATGACCCGCGAGCTCGGCTTCGACGGCG
>CAYYSY010000062.1:0-11905 GCA_964474355.1 uncultured Spirochaetaceae bacterium
GCCGCGCAGGTAGTCGATGGTCGTGTCGTCGGGGTTGATGTAGCCGCAGCGCGCGCCGCCCTCGATCGACATGTTGCAGACGGTCATCCGCTCTTCCATCGACATCGCGTCGATGACCGGGCCGGCGAACTCGTAGGCGTACCCGACACCGCCGTTCACCCCGAGCTGACGGATGATCGCGAGGATCACGTCCTTGGCGTAGACGCCGCGGCCGAGCTTGCCCGTCACCTCGACGCGCCGGACCTTCAAGCGCCCCATCGAGAGGCACTGCGTCGCGAGCACATCGCGCACCTGGCTCGTACCGATGCCGAAGGCGATCGCGCCGAACGCGCCGTGGGTCGAGGTGTGGCTGTCGCCGCAGGCGATGGTCGAGCCGGGCTGCGTCAAGCCCAGCTCGGGGCCGATCACGTGCACGATGCCCTGGTGGCCGGTCTCGGGGCCGAAGAACTCGATGCCGTTGTCGCGACAGTTCCCTTCGAGCTCGGTCATCATCGTTTCTGCCAACGGGTCGGACAGAGGCCGCGCCTGGTCGTGAGTCGGGATGATGTGATCGACCGTCGCGAACGTGCGCTTCGGGAACCGCACCGGGAGCTCCAGCTCGCGCAGCATGGCGAAGGCCTGGGGGCTCGTGACCTCGTGGACGAGGTGCGTGCCGATGAAGAGCTGGGTCTGCCCGCTCGGCAGCTCTCGCACCGCGTGGCGCTCCCAGACCTTGTCGTAGAGGTTCTTTCCGCTCATGGACGTCTCGCTTCAGGCCCCGCCCGCCACCTCGCGGTGGGAAGGGAGGGGCGGGCTCTCGGCCCTCGGTGCTGCGCTCGATGCGTGGTCGATGCACGTGTCTGACGGAGGGCCACCTCGCCCGGAACCCCTGCGAAATCACAGGGATGCCGGGGTCGCGTCGCCCGGCGGCCGCCTCGAGCCGGCTTCCGCCGGCGAAGCGCCCGGGCCGTCCCTCCGAGCCCCGGGTGGATAGCACGATCGGCGCCATCGTCTAAGTTGCCGCCCCATGGACCTCTTCCACACGGTGCAGCACCCCGCGGGCGATGGCCCGCATCCGACGATCTTCGCGCTGCACGGCTGGGGCGCGAACGCACACGACCTCTTCGGTCTCTCGCCGCATCTGCTCGGTGGCGAGGCGCTCTTCATCTGTCCGCAGGGCCCGGTCGAGGTGCCGATGCCTCCCGGGCAGCCCGGACCCCAGGGCTACGGCTGGTTCCCGATCACCGGCGGCGGACCGCCGGACCCGGCGGCGATGGTCGCTGCGACGTTCGAGCTGCGGAGCTTCATCGACGCGGCGAAGCAGGCGTACCCCGTCGACCCGAACGAGATCTACGTGCTCGGCTTCAGCCAGGGTGGCGTCATGGCGTACGACCTCGTGCTGCGGAGCCCGGGCGAGTTCAAGGCGCTCGTCGCGCTCTCGACCTGGCTGCCCGCCGAGATCGTGCAGCACGCCGAGCGCGGCCCGGAGCTCGAGGCGCTGCCCGCCCTGGTGATCCACGGCGAGAACGACCCGATGATCGCGGTCGATCGTGCACGCGAGTCGATCGAACGGCTGAAGGGCCTCGACATGGAGGTCGCGCACGCCGAGTACCCGATGGGCCACGAGATCAACGCACACAGCCTGCGCGACATGGTGGGCTGGCTGGGCGGCGTGGCGGCCCAGGTGCGCGGCGAAGGCGCGGGCTGATCAACCGCGGCGCGGAGGCTTGGCGAGGGCTGCGCCCCGTCACCGGCGGCGCGGCGCGTGTTGTAGCTTTGGGCCCGCTCGGGGTGTAGCTCAGTGGTAGAGCCTGAACTTTGGGGGTTCAGCGTCGTGGGTTCAAATCCCACCACCCCGACCATGCTCTCCACGAGCGCGGCGCGCCCTACTCGGGGCGCTGCCAGACCAGCGTCAGATACCTGTTCTTGAATCCGTGTCGCAGGGTCGACCACACCCGGCGCAGCAGCGCGCCCGGGTGCGCGGCGTAGTAGGCCGGCAGGTTCGGACGCAGATCCTCCATCCGCGCCTCGCTGCGGGTGGCGACCGCGATCGGCGAGAAGGGCTGGTCCTGCTCGAAGGCGTCGACCTCGACGAGGCCGTGGGGCGTGAAGAGCCTGCGGAACGAGCGCGGCGTGAAGTCGTGCAGGTGGTAGGGGTTCGCGTCGACCGAGGGGGTGGTCGGCACCGACGCGATGAAGAGGCCGCCGGGCCGGACGAGCTTCGCCATGCGCGCGACGAAGCCCTCGGGATCGAGCAGGTGCTCGATCGTCTCGATCGAGACGACCGTGTCGAAGGGGGCGCCCTCGATCGGCCCGAGCGCGTTGCCCTGGCGGAACTCGATGCGCGCGTGGGCGTAGCGCTCGCGGGCGTAGTCGATCGTCGATTGCGAGAGGTCGAGGCCGATCGCTTGGGTCACCTGGGGCGCGGCCTCGACCAGGTGATGCGTGCCGTAGCCGACCCCGCACGCGCAATCGATGAGCCGGCCGGGCAGGGCGTGCCGAGCGGCGAAGGCGTAGCGGTCGAGGCCGATTCGCAGGGCTTCCTGGCCGGTGGCGTCCTCGGGGGCGAGCTGGTCGGGGATGAGTCTCTCTAGACTCGAGGCGCTGAGTTCCACGCGCGCAGACTATCACACGGACGTTCCCGATCGGCGCGTGATGCGGTGGCAGAGCGCGCTGCCGGCGGGTCGAGTGCGAGCCGCTTCCTTCGGCGGCGGCCGGCGAGGTTCCGCGCCGGGGCGTTCGCCGTTACTCTTCGGCCCGACGCCCGACAGGCCGCTTCGCCACCGCGCTCCCCCTTGGTGCCGGCGGGGCGTTCGATGCGCCGAGAGCCCCATTCCGACGGAGACGTGGATGTCCACCGAGTGCCCCCCTGAGCTTCGGCAGCGCATCGAGCACACGATTCGCTTCCTTGCAGTCGACGCCATCAAGAAGGCCAACAGCGGCCATGTCGGCGCGCCCATGTCGCTCGCGGCCGCGGCGCTCGAGCTCTTCGATCATCATCTCCGCTTCGATCCGACCGACCCCGACTGGCCGCTGCGCGACCGCTTCGTGCTCTCGAACGGGCACGCGTCGATGCTGCAGTACGCGGTGCTGCACCTCTTCGGCTACGACCTGTCGCTCGAGGACATCAAGGACTTCCGGCAGCTCGGCGCCGCGACGCCGGGCCACCCCGAGTACGGCGACACGCCCGGCATCGAGCTGACGACCGGTCCCCTCGGCCAGGGCTTCGCCCACGGCATCGGCATGGCGCTCGCCGCGCGCATGACGCGCGCCCAGTTCGGCAGCGATTCGGCAGGCGAGGGCGTCCCCGGCGACCACATCGTGTACGGCATCGTGAGCGACGGCGACCTGATGGAGGGCGTCGCGTACGAGGCGGCCTCGTTCGCCGGTCATCTCGGGCTCGGCAACCTGGTCTACGTCTACGACGACAACCACATCACGATCGACGGCCGCACCGACGTCACCTTCAGCGACGACGTGCCTGCGCGCTTCGAGGCCCAGGGCTGGCAGGTGCTCGGCCCGGTCGACGGCCAGGACGTGGCCGGGCTCGGCGAGGCGCTCGCCTCGGGCCGCGCCGAGACCGAGCGGCCGACGCTCGTCGTGCTCCAGACGAAGATCGGCCTGGGCAGCCCCGACATCATCGACACCTCGAAGGCCCACGGCGCCGGGCTCACCGACGACGGCTTCATCGCCAACGCGAAGAACGGCGCCGACTGGCCGCTCGAGCCCACGTTCCACGTGCCCGACGAGGTCGAGGCCTATCTCGCGGTGCGCCGGACCGAGAAGCGCGCCGAGCGCGAGGCCCGCGATGCCGCGCATGCCGACTGGCGTGGTGCGAACGGCGACGCAGCGGCCGCGTGGGACGCCGCCCGCAACCGCGAGATGCCCGCGGATCTGGCCGCGCAGCTCTGCGAGGGCATGGACATCGAGAAGGCGACGCGTCAGCACTCGGGCGCGGTGCTGCAGAAGCTCGCGACGCTGGTGCCCTACATGGCCGGCGGCTCGGCCGATCTCGCCGGCTCGGCCGCCCCGCCGATCATCAAGGACGTCGGCATCGTCAGGAAGGGCGACTTCACCGGGCGCAACATCCACTTCGGCATCCGCGAGCACGCGATGGGCGCGATCACCAATGGCATGGCGCTCGACGGCACGTTCCTGCCCTACTGCGGGACGTTCCTGATCTTCAGCGACTACGTGCGGCCGGCGATCCGGCTCGCCGCGCTGATGCAGATCCCGACGATCTTCGTCTTCACCCACGACTCGTTCTTCGTGGGCGAGGACGGGCCGACGCACCAGCCCGTCGAGCAGGTCGACTCGCTGCGCCTGATCCCGGGCCTGCGCACGTGGCGCCCGGCCGATGGTCCCGAGACGGCGCTCGTGTACGCCGAGATCCTCGGGAGCGGCCTGCCCGCGGCGCTCTCGCTCACGCGTCAGGGTGTGCCGGTCATCGAGCGGGCCGCGCCCCTCGACCCGGCCGACGTCGCCCGGGGCGCGTACGTCGCGCGCGACACGGACGGTGCGCCCGACGTCATCCTCATCGCCTCGGGCAGCGAGGTGTCGCTCTGCATCGAGGCGGCCGAGCAGCTCACGGCCTCGGGCATCGAAGCCCGGGTCGTGTCGGCCCCCTGCACCGAGCTCTTCGGCGAGCAGTCGGCCGAGGTTCAGGAGCAGGTCGTGCCCGAAGGCGTGCCCGTGATCGGCGTCGAGGCCGGCCGCGGCCAGGCGTTCGGCCGCTGGGTCGGACGCCGCGGCGCGATCCACGGCATGACGAGCTTCGGCGCCTCGGCGCCCGCGAAGGCCCTCGCCGACCACTTCGGCTTCACGGCCGACGCAGTCTGCAAGACGGTGCAAGAGACCATCGGTCGCAGCTGATGGCGGCACCGTTTCGCATCTACAACACGCTGACGCGCAGCGTGGAGGACTTCGAGCCTCTCGAGCCCGGGAAGGTGGGGCTCTACGTCTGCGGCATGACGGTCTACGACCACGCGCACATCGGGCACGCGCGCGCGATGGTCGTGTTCGACACGTTCGTCCGGTACCTGCGGCACCGTGGGTGGAGCGTGCGCTTCGTCCGCAACTTCACGGACGTCGACGACAAGATCATCGCCCGCGCCAAAGAGAACACCGAGGCGCCCGAGGCGCTCGCCCAGCGCTTCATCGACGCGTTCCACGACGAGACCGAGATGCTCGGCTTGATGCGGCCCGACGAAGAGCCGCGCGTGACCGAGCGGATCGAGTCGATCCGCGCAATGATCGAGGAGCTGGTCGAGAAGGGGCACGCGTACGCCGCCGAGGGGAGCGTCTGGTTCTCGGTCGAGAGCGATCCGGCGTACGGCAAGCTCTCGGGGCAGAAGGTCGAGGAGCTTCGCAGCGCCGACCCCGAGGCGGGCAAGCGACACGCAGCGGACTTCGCGCTCTGGAAGGCGTCGAAGCCGGGCGAGCCCGCCTGGCCGAGCGCGTGGGGGCCGGGCCGGCCCGGCTGGCACATCGAGTGCTCCTCGATGGCGCGCGACAGCCTCGGCGAGACGATCGACATTCACGGCGGCGGGCTCGACCTCGTCTTCCCCCACCACGAGAACGAGGTGGCGCAGAGCGAGTCGGCCCACGACTGCACGTACGCGCGCTACTGGATGCACAACGGCCTGCTCACCATGAGCGGCGGCCAGAAGATGGGCAAGAGCCTCGGCAACGTGATCAACGTCGCGGACGCGCTCGCCGACTTCCCCGCGGAGGCGCTGCGGCTCTACTATCTGCAGAACCACTACAGGTCGCCGCTGCCGTGGGGTGACGGGGCGCTGGTCGAAGCGCTCGCGATGCTGGCTCGGCTCTACGAAGCGCGCGAGGTGGCCGAGGCGATGGGGGGCGCCGCGGCGAATGAGAGAGAGGAGGACGCCGAGCGAGTGGCGTCCGATCTCGGCAAGGACGCTCAGACCGTGCTCGAGCTCGGCCGGACGTTCGAAGCGCGCTTCCACGAAGCCATGGACGCCGACTTCAATACGGCGAAGGCCCTCGGCCAGCTCTTCGAGCTCGCGCGCGCGGTGAACCGCTTCGGCAACCACAAGAAGGCGAAGAAGCGCGGCGGCCCTGTGGTGGCGCCGGCGCTCGAGGCGTTCGCCCTCGTGGCCGATGCGATCAACCTGATGACGATGTCGAGCGACGACTTCCAGTCGGAGGTGAAGGCCAAGCGCCTGAAGAGCCTCGGCATCACCGCCGCCGAGATCGATGCCGAGCTCGAGGCGCGCACGGCCGCCCGCGACGCGAAGGACTGGGCGCGCGCGGACGAGATCCGCGACGGGCTCGAGGCGCGGGGGATCGTCATCATGGACCGGCCGGATCGCGTCGACTGGCGCGTGCGGCTCGAGTCCCGAGAGGCCGACGGCGACTGACCCGCCCGCTCAGCCGGCGCCGCTCGTCTCCTCGAGCAGCTTCGCCGCCTCGATCGCCCCGTACGTGAAGATCACGTCGGCGCCGGCGCGCTTGAGCGACGTCAGGCTCTCGAGCAGGCACGCGTCGTAGTCGAGCCAGCCGCGCTCGGCGGCGGCCTTCAGCTGCGCGTACTCGCCGCTCACGTGATAGGCCGCCACCGGCAAGGTCGTGTGATCGCGCAGCAGGCTGATCACGTCGAGATAGGGCAGACCGGGCTTCACCATGACCCAGTCCGCACCCTCGGCCTCGTCGAGGGCGAGCTCGCGCAGCGCCTCGCGGCCGTTGGCGGGATCCATCTGGTAGGTCTTCTTGTCGCCGCCCCGCGGCGCCGAGTCGAGCGCCTCGCGGAAGGGGCCGTAGAAGGCCGAGGCGTACTTCGCGCAGTAGCTGCCGATCGCGACGTGCGTGTGGCCGGCGGCGTCGAGGGCCTCGCGCATCGCACGCACCCGGCCGTCCATCATGTCCGACGGTGCGACGACGTCGGCGCCGGCCTCGGCCTGGGTCACCGACATGGCGGCGAGGAGCGGCAAGGTCTCGTCGTTGAGGATCTCGCCGTCTCTCACGACGCCGTCGTGCCCGTCGCTCGAGTAGGGGTCGAGCGCTACGTCGGTGATCACGAGAAGATCGGGGTGGGCCTCCTTCAGCGCGCGGATCGTGCGCGGCAGCAGGCCGTCGGCGTTCGTGCTCTCGGTGCCTTCGCTGTTCTTCAGCTCGTCGGGGATGACGGGAAAGAGCGCGATGCCCGGAATGCCGAGCTCGACGGCGGTCTTGGCCGTGTCGAGGAGGCGATCGATCGACTGCCGCGCATGGCCGGGCATCGACGCGATCGGGTCGCTGACGCCATCGCCCTCGCAGACGAAGGCGGGCAGCACGAGGTCGCTCGGGGTCAGCACCGTCTCGCGGACCATGCGGCGCAGGCCGGGAGACGCACGGAGTCGGCGGGGTCGTTCTAGCATGGCGGAAGAGTACACCGGCGCGGCGCTGTCCGTAAATCAGCCCAGGTCGATCAGCAAATGGCGGCTCAGGTCGCCCTTCAGGTCGACGAGCATCACGCGCGTGTCGAACCACCAGCGGTCGTCGATGCGGTGGAAGGTGTCGCGGTAGCGGCCGCTGATGATGGGCTGCAGGGGGAAGTCGTCGAGCTGCTGGAAGACCGTGAAGTAGCTGCGCGCTGAAGCGGTGCCGGCCGACGCGTCGATCTCGATGATCGAGTTCGAGGTGACGTGCTTCGTGCGGGGCGTCCCATCCTCGTAGAGTCGCGTGGTGCCGCGGTAGAGCCCCAGCACAGCGTCGCGGCCGACGACGCCCTGGCCGGGCGGGGTGTCGGGCGCGGGCGCGATGCGGCCATGGGCGAAGAGGTCCGCGACGCCTTCCAGATCGCCTTCGTCGATGCGCTCGGCGTAGGTGTGCAACAGGTTCTCGATGGCACGGGCGGCGTCGGACATGAGGCGAAGCTAGCAGGCTCATGCACGCACGCGCCGGGCGTGACGGACGCGGTTCGCTCGTGCATCATCGCCTCCTTCGCCAACCCAGGCGAACGGCGCACAGCGATGGGGAAGGAGCGTGATCGGTGGTGGACGCCAGCGGAGAGTCGAAGCCCTCGCCCTTCGACGAGGCAGCGCTGCTTGCCGAAGCGCGCCGCCGCACCGGCCTCGACGACTTCGGCGACCAGGGCTTCCGCACGCCGCTGCGCCTGCTGCTCGCGGCGCTCGCGCAGGCTCCGCTCAACGCTGTCGGCACGACAGTGCTGCGCGCATCGGTGCGTCGCAGCCTCACCCAGCGCCTCGCCGCCGAGGCGCTCCTCGCCGCGCATCCCGAGATCGAAGGCGAGCATGTCGACGACCCCGTCGTCATCGTGGGAACGATGCGCTCGGGCACGACCCTCGTGCAGCGCCTGCTCTCTCGCGCGCCGCACTTCCATTGCGCGCTCGGGTGGGAGATCGCCGAGCCGGTGCCGCGCCCCGGTGCCCCGACCGGTGCCGACGATCCGCGCATCACCGACGGCATCGCGCGCGACGAGCAGATGCGTCGGTTCGCGCCGCAGCTGCAGGCGATCCATCCGACCGACGCCCTCGAGGCCGACGAGGAGATCGTGTTCCTCGCCGATGCCTTCCTGTCGCATGTGCCTGAGGCGTCGTGTGACGTGCCCGAGTACCGCACCTGGCTCGACACGCAGGATTTCACGCCCGCCTATCTCCATCTGCGGCGCATGCTGCAGCTGCTGCAGTGGCAGAAGCGGGCGAGGGGCGAGGCGCGTGAGCGCTGGCTGTTGAAGACGCCGGCTCACCTCGGCTACCTCGACACGCTCTTCGCCGTCTTCCCCGGTGCGCGGGTGATCCATACGCATCGCGATCCCGTCGAGACGGTGGCGTCGGGCGCGAGCCTGAACGCGACGCTGTGGCGCATGTACGCCGACGACGTCGATCCGCACGAGGTGGGCCGGCAGTGGCTCGAGCGCACGTCGTGGGCGGCGCGCCGGGCGCTCGAAGCGCGCGCGCGCATGGACGACGAAGCGCGCCGCTTCGTCGACCTCGACTACCGTACGCTCGTGGCCGATCCGCTCGCCGAGGCGGGGCGCATCCTCGATGCGCTGGGGTGGCCTGCGAGCGATGCGACGCGAACGCAGATGGGCGAGTGGCTGAGCCAGGACGCGACCGAGGCGCGGCCGCGTCACCGCTATGCTCCCGAGGATTTCGGCCTTGGAGCCGAAGCGATCCGCGACGCCTTCCGCGACTACATCGACCGCTTCATCGCAGTGCCCGTCTGAGCGCGCAGCCGGAGGAGAGCCCGTGTCCGACCACCCGATCGCGACCGCCGAGCAGCACGCACACGAGCTCGCGGCGCTCGAGCTGATGCGACACCCCGTGGTGGCGAAGGCGTACGACGACGTCCGGGCGCGCTGGCTCGACGCCGTCGACCCGAGTCCCGACATGCGGAGCTGCTTCGAGTGGGCCTCGCGCGAGGTGATGTTCTCGGCCGTCGTCTGGTCGTCGAATCAGGATCCGCTGCGGCCGAAGATCACGTGCATCACGCGCCTCGGGCATCCCGTCGACGGCGTGGACGTGCCGGGCTCGCGCTGGGGCATCGACAACCCCGACTCGATCTATCGCGTGATCCCGATCTCGGGCGAAGAGCGCTACGTGCTGCGCGGGCGCGTGGCCGAGCGCCGCATGGCCGAGAACTACTTCACGCTCTGGGATCCGAAGATGAACACGATCGACGTGCTCTCCGGGCACGATCTCGTGCTCGACGCCGATCGGCGCTTCGAGATCAGCGTCGACAGAGAGCCCGCTGGCGATCGTCCGAACCACATCCAGTCGAGCGACGCGGCGCAGGAGTTCTACATCCGCGACGTGATGCTCGACTGGGCGCTCGACGAGCCCAACGAGCTCGAGATCGAGCGGCTCGGTGGTGAGCCCGCGAAGCCTGCGATGACGATCGACGAGCAGGCCGAGCTCACGGTGTCGTACATGGAGCGCTTCGCCGACTTCACCCAGAAGATCACCCGCGGCATGAAGAGCAGCCCGCCCAATCAGCTGCAGCTCGCGTACAGCGCGGACAAGGGCGGTGCGCTCCGCAGGCAGGTCTACGTCGGCGGTAACTTCTCGATCGGCGACGACGACGCGGTCGTGATCGACGTGAACGACGGCGGCGCTGCGTACTTCGTCGTGCCGACGGGCAACGTCTGGGGCACGACCCTCGACATCTTCCACCGCACGAGCACGCTCAACAAGGCTCAGGCCGAGCCCAATGCCGATGGCACGTACACGTTCGTGCTCTCGAAGCACGACCCGGGCGTCCATAACTGGATCGACCCGTGCGACCTGGGCGAGGGCATCCTCACCCTGCGGCTCGCCGAGTTTCCGGAGCAGCGCCCGAACGAGGGCCTCTCGGCGAAGAGCCGCGTGGTGCCGATGGCGAGCTTGAAGCAGGAGCTGCCCGACGAGACGCGCTGGATGAGCGCCGACGATCGCGCCGCCCAGCAGGCCGCGCGCGCGGCCGGGTATCGGCGGCGACTGCCGGAGGTCGAGGCGTGAGCGACCCGCGCGTCTGGCTGATCAGCGGCTGCAGCACGGGCATCGGCCGGGCCATCGCCGAGGCCGCGCTCGCCTACGGCGACCGTGTCGCCGTCACTGCGCGCCGCCCCGAGTCCGTCGCTGATCTCGTCGACGCCTGGCCCGATCAGGCCCGTGCGCTCGCCCTCGACGTGACCGACCGCGCGGCCATCGACGCCGCCGTGCGCGCCTGCGAGGCGGAGCTCGGCGGCATCGACGTGCTCGTGAACAACGCCGGCTACGGCTACATGTCGGCCCTCGAGGAGGGCGAGGACGACGCCGTGCGGACGATGTTCGACACGAACTTCTTCGGCGCGGTCGACCTCATCAAGGCGGTGCTGCCGGGCATGCGGGCGCGGGGGCGGGGCCACGTGATCAACGTCTCCTCGATGGCCGGCCTCGTCGCGAACCCGCCCAACGTCTACTACAGCGCCTCGAAGCACGCGCTCGAGTCGGTGACCGAGGGGCTCTCCAAAGAGGTGGGCGCGTTCGGTATCCGCGTCTGCGCCGTCGAGCCCGGCGCGGTCCGCACCGACTGGTCGGTACGGTCGATGCAGGAGACGGCCACGCCCATCGCCGACTACGACGAGACGGTGGGCAAGCGCAAGCAGCTCATCAAGCTGGCGGGCGACAAGTTCCCGGGCGACCCATGCAAGGTGGCCGACGCCGTCGTCATGCTCGCGGGCATGGTCGACCCACCGCTTCGGCTCGTGCTCGGGCGCGACGCGTTCAAGGCCTACGAGCAGAAGTTGCGCGATGGTCTCGCGTCGCTCGAGGCCTGGAAGCAGACCAGCCTCGGCATCGACTTCGACCGCGGTTGAACGCCCGGGCGAGAGGAGGAATCGCGTGGCCAACCTGGAAGAGATCTCGGGCTATGCCCTCGATGAAGAGATGCAGGAGAAGCTCTTCGCGGTGCAGCGACTCTGCGTCGTGTGCTGGACGACGTCCGAGGGCTGGCCCGTGGGCGTCCACCATCGCTACCTGTGGGCGAAGGGCCGGGTCTGGGTCACGACCAGCCGCCAGCGTCATCGAGTGAACGCGCTGCTGAAGCGGCCCGAGAGCTGCGTCGTGATCGGCGGTGAGGGCACCGAGCTCGGGCCCGACCGCACCCTCACTTTCAAGACCCGCGCGACCGTGCACGAAGACCGCGAGACCCTCGAGTGGTTCCTGCCCCGATTCTGCGAGGCCGTGCATCCCGACTCGCCCGAGGCCGCCGCCGGCATGCAGGCGATGATGGACACGCCCCGGCGCGTCGTGATCGAGCTCGAGCCGGTCAAGACGATCAGCTACGACGGCGGCAAGCTCACCGAGGCGATCATCCGCGAAGGCGTCGACTCGCTCTGAGGTTCGGCTCGAGCCGCGATTCGACGCGCCGCGCCCCCCCCCCCCGACCCGCTGACCTAGTGTTCTCCCCTTGACGAGGGGGGGGCGGCGGCGGGGAGGGG
>CAYYSY010000063.1:0-5614 GCA_964474355.1 uncultured Spirochaetaceae bacterium
TCGCTGCCGTCGCCGATCTGCCAGCCGATGATGTCGCGAAGCCTCTGCTGGTGCGGCAGGTCCTTGCTGTAGCCGTAGTGGCCGTGGAAGCGCAGACAGCGGTGCACCGCGTCGGCCGCCTTCTTCGGCGCATACCACTTCTCCATCGCGCCATGGTCCTGGCACGGGATGCCCTCCTCGCGCATCCACAGCACGCGGTAGCACTGCATGCGCGCGAGCTCGAGATTCGTCACGTCCTCGGCGATGCCGAACGAGATGGCCTGGTTCGAGGCCAGCGGTGAGCCGAAGACCATCCGCTCCTTCGTGTACGCGATGGTCTCTTCGATCGATTGCATCGCGGCGCCGATGCACTTCAGGCCGATGATCGCGCGGTTGATGTCGAAGAACTGGCTGATCATCGCGAAGGCTGCACCTTCGGGTCCGACCATCCAGTCGGCCTCGACCTCGACGTCCTCGAGCGTGAGCGTGCCGCGGGGCACGGCCCGGCAGCCGAGATCGTCCCACTGCTCGAACGAGAGGCCCCGCGTATCGCGCGGGATCAGGAACGCGGAGATGCCACGCCAGCCGGAAGAGCTCGGGTCGGTTCGAGCGAACACGTAGAAGACGTCGGCATTCAGGAAGCTGACCGAGTTCTTGACGCCGTTCAGCCTGAAGCCGTCCGCGGTGCGCACGGCGGTCGTCGACATCGCCGCCATGTCCGAGCCGGCGCCCGGCTCGGTGAGACACAGGCCGATCACCTGATCGCCGGTGGCGAGGCCGGGCAGCCAGCGCTCCATCACCTCGCTCTTCGCCTGGGCGATGAAGTGGCGCGTGTAGCTCGGGCCGAGGCTCATGAGCACGGCATTGAAGTCGCCGCGCGCGATCTCCTCGGCGGTGATGCCGACGCTGATGAGGTCACGCTCCTGCTCGCGCCCTGCCCAGAACTCGTTGCCGAAGGCGAGCACGCGCTTGACCTGATCGCCGGGATAGATCTGCTGCGCGTCGCCCGTCTGGTAGCGGGGCAGCAGCTCCTCGAGTGCGATCTTGCGGAGACCGGCGCGGTACTCGTCCTGCGCCGGCGTGAACGAGAAGTCCAGCATGTCTACGCACCGCCCGCTTCGATCTGCGCCCGGTAGCGCGCGCCGTCGGCGTAGCGTCCGATGGTCTTCGCGATCTGCTTCATCGAAAGCTCGGCGGCGTACTCGTAATCGTCGGCGGTGAGCGCCTCGAGCTGGTCGAGCAGCTCCACGGTCTTCGGGCTGAGCCCCTCGCGATCGGCTTCCAACAGGTGGTTGTGCTGGGTCGCGATCTCGAGGTGGGTGTCCTCCTCGTCGAGGATGCGCCGCAGCTGCTTCAGCAGCGGGCCCTTCAGGTCGGGCTCGAGATCCGACGCGCCGATCGCGTCGAGCACGGCGCCGTAGTAGAGGCCGACCATGATCTCGTAGCCGAACGTCGTCGTGAGGTAGAGGTTCAGCTTCGAGTAGGCGCCGCGCTCCTTCAGGTAGTCGCGGTTCTGCTGCAGCACCGTCACGTAGTACTCGCGCCCGAAGAGGCGGTCCGCCCATCGGTACTGCCCGTCTTCGAAGAACTCGGGGAAGAGCTCGCGGGCGAGATCGAGGGTGAGCTGCTTGTGACCGGCCTCCTCGATCTGCTGCCGCTCGATGTCGTGGATGAGGTTCGCGATCTCTTCCTCGCGGATCGACGCGACGCCGGCCTCGCCCATCGCCTCGCCCTCGCTCACGCTCATCAGGAAGTAGGCGAGCAGGAAGCGGTCGTGGACCTTCTCGTGGATGCCCTTCACGACCTGCGGCTCGTCCATGTAGTGGGCGTACTTCGCACGGGTCGCGTCTTCGGACAGCTCGATCGTCATGGTCGGGTTCTCCTATGTCCCCGGCGAGAGACCGCGGTCGATCAGGTCGTCCATCGCGTCGAGGATCTTCTTGAGGGGGAAGTCGGGCCGCCCGGACAGCTCGCGGGTCACGAGCACGTTGCCGAGCTGGAACATCAGGTAGGCGACGAGGTCGGGGTCGACGGCGCGGATCGCGCCGGTCTCGATGCCGGTCCGCAGCACCACGGCGAGCAGGCCGATGATCTCGGTCTCCTGCTTGTGCATCGCCTCGATGGCGATCGCCTCGATGCTCATGTCGTCGTCCTGCGCGGCGGCACCGAGCAGCACGGGGCTCTGCGAGTACACGTCGTGGGCGATCTCGACGATGCGGCGCAGCTTCACTCGCGCGTTGCCGGGGGCGGCGATGCAGGCGCGGACCTCGTCGACGAACGCGCCGGTCGAGCGCTCGAGCAGCGCGCGGTAGAGCGCGTCCTTGCTCGAGAAGTGCTTGTACGCGGTGGCGCGCGAGTAGCCGGCGTCGCGGGCGACCTCTTCCATGGTCGTCTTGCGCGGGCCGAAGCGGGCGTAACGGCGTGCTGCGGCGTCGAGCAGCGCGGTGCGGGTCTCGCTCTCGCTGGGGAGCGCGGAGCCGGTCTGGAGGGTGGGCTTCGACATGGGCAGACGAGTAGACGATAAACGTCGATTTGTCTACTAAAGGCGAGCTGGGACACAGCTCAGAGCTCCGAGACGTCCTCCGCGCCCCGCTCAGGGCCCGATCCACGGGCCTCGGCGGCCCGCGGATCGTCGGTGCGGCGCATCGCGCCGCCCTGGGCTCAGAAGCTGAAGCCGATCGTGCCGCCCACGGTCAGGGGCTCGAGCAGGAACACGTTCGTGAAGTTGCCCGAGCTCGCATCGGTGAAGTACTGGGTCGTGATCTCGTCGTTGTTGGTGAAGTTCTGGATCCAGAAGTCGAGGTAGATCCGGTTCTCCTCGTCGTTCCAGCGAAGCCCGGCGTTGGCCTGGGACCACGAGCTGATCTTGTCGCGCTCGCTGTTGAAGAGCCGGCCGTACATCTCGCTCTGCCAGTAGTAGCTGATGCGCGGCGTGAACTCGCCGGGCATCAGGAACGAGAACGTGTAGCTCGCACCGATGTTGATGTTGAACTTCGGCGCGTTCGGCAGCTCGTTGCCGTCGAGATCCTTTGCGAAGCCATCTACGTAGCGTGTCGGGTCGCCCCCCGGGTTATCGTACGTCCCGCCTGCGGCGAGGTCGGGCTCCGCGAACTGGAGCGGGCAGGTTCCTGCGACGCCGGGAGTGTCCCGCCGGCAGAGGATGTTCGAGGCGTTGTCGAGCCTCTTGATCACGTCGTAGTCGCCCGTACCGGGATCGTCGCGTTCGGCGGCGGGGTCGGCAGGATCGATCGAGTCGCCCTCACGGATCGTCGTGCCCAGGTAGGCGAAGTTGAAGCTCACGAGCAAGTCCTGGATGACTTCGTACGCGAGCTCGGCCTCCGCGCCCCACACGAACGCGTCCACGTTCTCGTTGACCGACGTCCTGTTGACGATCTTCGAGATCTGGTAGCCCTGGTAGTCGTAGAAGAACACGCCGAGGTTGGCCTGGAGGCTGTTCTCGAGGAAGCGGTTCTTCGTGCCGAACTCGAAGGCATTGATGTACTCGGGGTCGAACGTCTCATCGGTGCCCGGGAACTGAGCCGCCGCGGGCGGGTTGAAGCCGCCGGGCTTGTAGCCGCGCGAGTACGAGATGAACGCGTTCGACTGATCGGCGAACTCGAAGTCGAAGTCCTTCTGCAGGATCGCGCGACCCGTGACCTCGTTCCACGACGCATCCTGATTCTCGTAGCCGGGGAGCGAGTTGACGCCGACGGTACCGACGTTGAGGAAGCCGTTCAGCAGGTAGTTTCGGGATCGCACTTCCTTGCGGTCGTTCGTGTACCGGATGCCGCCGGTGAGCGTCCACGACTCGAGAAAATTGTAGTCGCCCTCCGCGAAGAGCCCGAACGAATTCGTGCGGGCGGGCTTCGACTCGTTGTTGAAGTGACGGAGGTCCGCGACGTTGTAGGTGTTGAAGGTGGCGTTGTCCCAGATGCGCGCGAGGATCTCGGCGCCCGAGAAGAACACCTTGTAGTCGGTGTAGCTCGTGAAATACGTGTAGATGGTGCCGGCCGTGAAGTTGAACGCGCCGTCGAAGTCGGACGTGAAGCGGAACTCACCGCTGATCTGCTCCGACTCCGCATCGGAATTGTCCTGGGCGAAGCTGCGATCGACGCAGCCGAAGTTCGAGCCGAATCCGTTGATCTCGAGGCCCGCGTCCCCGGTCGAAGACGTGCAGGCCGCGAGACCGGCGGCCGGACCGGCGAATCCCAGTGCGACGGGATCCCAGGCTTGCGTCGGCTGGCCCATGTTGTAGTCCTGCACCGTATTGATCGTCGTCTTCTGGTAGCCGACGAGCAGCTTGAATGCGCCGAAGTCCTCGTCCCAATCGAGATCGAGCGTCACGAAGAGCTCGTCGGCGTCGTAGCTGGGGTCGATTCGCGCCGCGTGCGTGCGCAGGCCGCTCGGGTTGAAGCCGGCCGCGTCGAACGGATCGGAGTAGTTCACGGCGTCCGGTGGCACGTTGTACCCGGGGTTGGTGGGCTCGAAGAGCGAGGGCAGGCCGAGGAGCTTGATCGTGTGCTGCTCGAGGATGCCACCCAGCGTCGCATAGCCGGCCAGGCTCTCCGTCGTCGGTGGATCGTCCGTGCAGCCCAGACTGAACACGCCCTGGCGATCGTCCTTCGTGCAGAGCTGCTTGCCGATGCGTGATCGCTTGTCGCTCTCGTTGAACCACGAGACCATCGCGTTCGCCGTGAGCTTTTCGGTCACGTCCCAGCCGATGCTGCCGCGCACGCCGTAGAGGTTGCGGTCGTCGATGTCGTTGCCCGTGACCAGATTGTCGATGTAGCCCTGGCGGTAGTGGTACATGCCGGCCACACGCGTGCGGATGCTGTCACCGATCGGAATGTTGACCGCACCCTTCACGCGAGCCGCTGCATAGTTGCCGACCGAGACCTCGCCCGTGGCCTCGTACTCGTCGGTGGGCCTTCGCGTGTAGACGTTGAACGCGCCGCCAGTGGCATTGCGGCCGAAGAGCGTGCCCTGCGGCCCGCGCAGGACCTCGATGCGTTCGACGTCGTAGAACTCCTGCTCGAAGATCCGCGACGCCGTGAGCGGCACCTCGTTTACATGGATGCCGATGGCCGGCTCGCCGCTCGAGCTGATCACCGCCGAGCCGATGCCGCGGATCTGCAGGTTCGACCCCGTGAAGTTCGTCTTGCCGAAGAAGAGGTTGGGCACCTTGAACTGCAGATCGAGGGTGTTCTCGATGCGCTGCGCGTCGAGGGTCTCACCCGAGAAGGCGGTCATCGGGATCGGGACTTCCTGCAGGTCGTCCTCGCGCTTTCGCGCGGTGACCTTCAGCGTCTCGATGCCGCGACCATCGCTTCGATCTTCTTCGAGGATTTCGGTGTCGTCGGCGGACGGGATTTCGTCGGCCGTCGGTTCGTCCGGGAGCGGCGGGGCCTCCTCGGCTACAGCCACTTCTTCGCCGGCGACTTCATCGAGGACACGGGCGCGAGCAGCGACATCGACTTCGTATATGCGCAGGTGCAGTACACGTTTTAGTCCGCTTCATGCAGAATGCGGGCTCAGCGTCAGGGATCGATCGATCCGATAAGAACGACATGCGCCAAAATCTCACGTTCCCCGCCGTCGCGCTCCTCCTTGCGGTGGTTGCGCTCGCAGCCTGTCA
>CAYYSY010000064.1:0-2697 GCA_964474355.1 uncultured Spirochaetaceae bacterium
GGCCGCCGGGCGGCATCATGTAGACGAGGCCGATCTCGCCCGTCGGCCGCTCGTGGCCATCCTCGTCGAGAATGCGAATCTTGCGGTCGCCCGTCGGCCGCCCCACCGAGCCCGGATGCTCGAGCCACTCGGTGCCCGAGATCATCGTGCCGCCGATGCGCTCCGAGCCGCCATAGGCCTCGTGGATCTTCTCGGGCCCGAGCCACTCGATCCACGCTCGCTTCAGCCACTGAGGGCTCGCGGCGCCGCTGCTCATGACGGCGCGCAGCGACGACACGTCATATCGCTCTCGCATAGGGTCGGGAAGACGCCAGATGCGCTGCATCATCGTCGGGACGAAGAGCACCCAGTCGACCCCGTGCTGCTCGATCGCCGCGAGACACGCCTCGGGATCGAAGCGCTCCATGAGGATCACCTTCCCTCCCGAGAGGAGGCATTGCCAGGACGTGATGAAGGGACCGGCGTGATAGAGCGGGCCAGCCGTGAGGATCGTACCCTCGGTCTGCATCAGGTTCTCTGCGACCTCGGGATCGACCTCCGCCGGAGTACGATCGATGATCACCTTCGGACGCCCGGTGCTGCCGCCCGAAGTCATCGCACGAGCGCACTCCGAGCGCTTCTCGTCGATCGGGGACGCTGTCGCGTCGGCGTCGACCGCAGCGCCGCCCGGCAGGCAGGGCGTGTCGCCGTAGCTGCCGGCCTCGGCGCCCACGATCAGGGCCGGTGCCGCCGTCTCGACGATGGCCCGTCGCTCGGCCTCGGGCAGTCGCGCCGAGATCGGATTCGGCGTGGCACCGAGGATCCAGGTGCCGAGACACGCCTCGAAGAACGCGGGCTCGTTCGGCAGTGCGATCGTGACGAGGTCGCCCTCCCCCACTCCGCACGCCGCAAACGCCCGCGCCCACGCCTGACCGCGCGAGAGCAGCTCGCCCCGCGTGACCGCCGTGTCGCCGAAGATGACGGCGACCGCGTCGGGCTCGAGCTCGGCCCACCACCGGAAGGCGCGGCCATAGGACATCAGCGGCATCGAGGCTTCCCGGTCGGGCTCAACTGCGGTCGGCCTTCTTCGGCGCGCGCGGCGATCGCGGCGAGAAGAACAGGCCATGCGCGTTCTCGTAGAGATACTTCTCGAGCACGCCCTCGCGCAGGTCGAGCTTCAGCGCCTCGTCGATGACCCGCCGCATGTCGAGCACGGGATGATCCGACGCGTAGAGCACCTTGTCCTTGCCCCGCGTGTTCATGAAGTGCACGAGCTCGTCGGGGAAGTACTTCGGCAGATACGCCGAGGTCATCATGTAGAGGTTCTTGTACTTGATCATCAGCCGCGTCGCCTCGCCCCACCACGGGTCGGCGCCGTGGGCCATACACACCTTGAGCCTGGGAAAGTCGAGGCAGACCCGGTCGAGGTGCATCGGGTGCTGGCACTCGCCCGGCATCGGCGGCCCGGGGATACCGGTGTTGATCGAGATCGGAAGGTCGAGATCGCAGCACTTCGCATAGAGCGGGTAGTAGCTGCGGTCATTCGGCGCCAGGTCGTGCATGAAGGGAACGACCCGGGCCATCACGACCGGCGCCTGGGCAACGAGATCCTCGAGGGCCCACGCCGTCTTCATGTGCTTCGTCGGGTCACAGTTCGCAGCGATCGCGAACCGCTCGGGCTCGGCCTCGCAGAACTTCAGCACCTCCTCCGATACGCGGAAGACGTCGGTCGAGAGCACCGCCTTCTCGACGCCGGCCTCGTCCATCTGCGCGAGCAGCTCCTCGATCGAGAGCTTCTTGAAGAACGAGTCATCGCCCTTGAAGTAGTCCTCCTTCACGCGCTCCAGATACTTGGGCGGCGGCTGCCCTCCGAGCATGTCGATGTTCACCCAGGGATCGATCGCCTTGACGCTCATGCCGCATCCTCCGCCGGCGCAGCCCAGCCGCTGATCCGCGCAAGCCGCGCGCGATGCATGGCCGGCGTGCCGAGCACTGTGCGGTCGAAGAGCGAACGCTTTAGCCAGATGTGCGCCTCGCACTCCCACGTCATGCCGTAGCCGCCGAACACCTCGAGCCCCTCGCGCGCAACGTGGGTGAAGCGGTCGGTCATGTGCGCCTTGGCCGACGCGGCGACGGCCTCCGCCTCCTCCATCGCCTCGTCCCATGCATAGGCGGCGAACCAGACGAGCGCCCGGCCCGGCTCGACGTCGAGCGCCATGTTCGCGAGTGTGTGCTTCACGGCCTGGAACTGCGCGATCGCCTGACCGAACTGCTCGCGCTGCTTCGCATAGTCGGTCGCCAGCTCGACCATGCGCCCCGCGCCACCGAGCGCGTCGGCCGCGAGCAGCACGAGCGCGGCGTCGCGGACCCGGCCGGAGTCGACGCCCTCGAGCTTCTCGCCCGGCGCACCGTCGAAGACCACACGCGCCACGCGCCTCGTGCGATCCGACGAGTCGAGGGGCTCGATCGCGACCCCATCGGCCCCCTTCTCGACGATCGCGAAGCCACCGTCGGCGAGCCCCACCACGAACACGTCCGCGCCGTCGCAGCCCGCGACGTGGGCCTTGGCGCCCGTCACCTTGCCGCCTTCGAAGCGCGTCTCGTACTGCTCGGCGCTCCAGCGCTGATCGCCTTCGCCGAGCGCCATCGTCGCCGTGCAGCTGCCGTCGCCGAGCTTCGGCAGCCACACCTCCTGCTGCGCCGCGCTCCCCGTCTCGA
>CAYYSY010000065.1:0-11612 GCA_964474355.1 uncultured Spirochaetaceae bacterium
GGCGCCGACGACGCCCAGCACGCGGTTGTAGAGCTCCATGCCCTGGAACTTCTTCTTCTCCCACTTGCTCGCCTTCATCGAGGCGGTGGCCTGGGGGATGTGCCGGGCGAGCGAGACCATGAGCGCGATCGCGTGCTCGGCCGTCGTGATGTTGTTGCCCTCGGGCGTGTTCACGACCACGACGCCGTGCTGGGTGGCGGCGGGCACGTCGACGTTGTCGACACCGATGCCCGCGCGGCCAACGACCTTCAGCTTCTCTGCCCTCGCGAGCACCTCGGCCGTCACCTTCGTGGCGCTGCGGATGATCAGCCCCTCGGCGTCGCCGATCAGCTCGAGCAGCTCCTCGGGCGAGGTGCCGGGCTTGTTCACGACCTCGATGCCGCGCGTCTGCTCGAGCAGCTCGACACCCTGGGATGCCAGCGCATCCGTCACGAGGACCTTCGCCAAGGGGATCTCCTATCTCGTCTCGGGGGCGGGCCGGCCGGCCGACCAAGAAGCCCCGTATGCGCGTCGTCGCGCTTCGGCCCCGCCCGCGCCGTCGTGGCGCGGGGCGGCAGGCCAGTGTCGATCACGGCTCTCGAGCAGACCCGTCTCCGCCCGCTGCGACCCGTAGGCGGACGGGCGGCTGAGGGGCAGTCGAATCAGATGGCGGCCGAGACGGCGCGGTCACGCGGGGAGATGCCCACGAGCCCGACGCACCCGGCCTGTTCCGTAGATCACCCGGCGTCGATCCGCCCTAACCCCTTGCCGGTCAAGCGGAATCGTCCGAGCGGCGGAAGGTTGCCCCAGCCCCCGGGCAGTGTCAACGCGACCGGGCGCAACATGGGGTTCCTGGCGGCCGGAGAGCCAATTCAGGCCGAGATCGAGCAGCGTGGGCCGCTTGTGCCTGGGCCCGGCCAACCAGAGCTCACTCATGGCCGTCACCGGTCGGGCGCTGTCAGGCGCGCGGGAGGGAGACAGCCACGAGCCTCATGAGATGCCGACCATCCGCCGGGTAGGCCCCTAGCGGTTCCTCTTCTTCAGCTCCGACGGCGACGAGCCCGCCCACGTGCACGTTCAGCGTGACGCCGCGCACGCGAAGGTCTGGCTGCGGCCGGTCGCGCTAGCCTCTTCGCACGCATTCTCCCCGCGTGAGGTTCGGCGACTGGTCGCGATCACCGAGCGGCACCGGGATGAATTCGAGGAGGCCTGGCATGAGTTCTTCGGCGCCTGAAGAAATCGGGTCGGCGAAGGAAGTCACCTGCACGGAGGACACGTTGATCGTGGCGTTGACCGACGGCCGCACGATCTCCGTCCCGCTCGACTGGTACCCCCGGCTCCGCCGCGCGACGCCTGCCCAGCGTGCGAATTGGGAGCTGATCGGTGCCGGCTACGGGATCCACTGGCCCGAGATCGACGAGGACATCAGCGTGCGTGGGCTTCTCCTCGGACGACGCAGCGGCGAAGCTCGCGGCTGAACCCGCCATCGGATCCCGGCCCTCCCCTCGCGCTAGGTTCTCGCCTCCGCGCACGACGACAGCGCCCAGCGAGACGAAGCATTGACCACGACCCGACCCGAACCAGAAGAGCGGCGCACGATCGCCCCGCGCCAGGATCTCGACGCCACCGTGCGCGTGCCCGGCTCGAAGTCGCTCACCAACCGGGCCCTGCTGATCGCGGGGCTCGCAGAGGGGGAGTCGCGGCTCTCGGGCGCCCTCTCGAGCGACGACACGGTGGTCATGCGGAAGGCGCTCGAGGCGCTCGGCGCGCGGGTCGACGATGCGGGCGATCCCTGGGTCGTGACGGGCACGGGCGGGCGCTTCGCGGCGCCCGGCGAGCCGCTCTACATCCAGAACTCCGGTACCTCGGCGCGCTTCCTCGCAGCGGCGGCGGCGCTCGCCGCGGGCCCGGTCGTGATCGACGGCAACGCACGCATGCGCGAGCGGCCGATCGTGCACCTCGCCGATGGGCTGCGAACACTGGGCGTCGAGGTCGAGATCCTGGGCCGCGACGGCTGTCCGCCCATCCGCGTGGCGGGGGGCGGGCTGCCCGGCGGCCCGGGCGAGATCGACGCCAGCCAGTCGAGCCAGTACGTCTCGGCGCTGCTTCTGGCTGCGCCCTACGCGGAGAAGGACGTCGAGCTCACGCTCACCGGCGACGCCGTCGTCTCGAAGCCCTACATCGACGTGACCCTCGAGTGCATGCACGCCTTCGGCGCCGAGGCCGACTGGACGAGCGAGACCGCGCTGCATGTCGAAGCCGGCGCGACCTATCGCGGGCGCGACTTCCCGATCGAGGTCGACGCGAGCTCGGCGGCCTATCCCTTTTGTGCCGCGGCCGTCACCGGTGGCCGCGTCGCCGTCGAGGGCGTGCGCGCCGAGTCGCTGCAGAGCGATTTCAAGGTGCTCGAGCTGCTGGGTCCCATGGGATGCACCGTCACGCGCCGCGGCGACGCCGTCGAGGTGCGCGGGCCCGAAGGCGGGCGGCTCCGCTCGCTCGGCGAGGTCGACATGAACGCGTTCCCCGACGCGGTGCTCGCGTATGCGGTGGTCTGCCTCTTCGCCGATGGCCCGACCACGATCAAGGACATCTACAACCTGCGGATCAAGGAGACCGATCGCCTCGACGCGCTCGAGACCGAGCTGCGGAAGCTCGGCGCCGGTGCCGAGACCGGGCGCGATTGGCTGCGCATCATCCCGCCAGTCGCACCCGCCGAGCTTCACGGCGCCGAGATCGAGACGTACGACGATCACCGCATGGCGATGGCCTTCTCGCTGGCGGGGCTTCGCGTGCCGGGCGTCGTGATCCTCGACCCCGGCTGCGTGAGCAAGACCTGGCCCGGCTACTTCGAAGCGTTCGAGAGGCTCTGAGCGTGGCCGTTGCTGCCGTCCCCGACTCGACCTCCACCCTGTCCCGTGGCGCACGCCTCGAGGCGCGCGGGCTGACGCGGCGCTTCGGCGGGCTGACCGCACTCGGCGATCTCGATCTCGACGTCGGATCGGGCGAGTCGTTTGGCCTGCTCGGCGCGAACGGCGCGGGCAAGACCACGTTCATCCGCATGGTGCTCGGCTTCCTGCTGCCCTCATCCGGACACGTCACCGTCGACGGCCTCTCCCCCACGACCCACGCCCGCACCGTGCAGCAGCGCATCGGCTACGTGCCCGAGACGCCGCGGCTCTACCCCGAGCTGTCGGTCGACTCGTTCCTGCGCTTCGCGGCGGGGCTGCGCGAGCTGTCGGGCGCCGAGGCCCGCAGCGCCGTCGACGAGGTCATGCACCGTTTTCAGCTCGACGACGTCGTGAAGCGGCCGATCGGCCATCTCTCGAAGGGCTACCGCCAGCGCGTGTCGCTCGCACAGGCGTTCCTGCACGCGCCGTCGCTGCTGATCGTCGACGAGCCCACCAGCGGCCTCGACCCGGTGCAGCGCCAGCAGGTGCGCGAGGCGCTCGAGGACCTGCGCGGTCAGTGCACCCTGCTGATCTGCACCCACGACCTGAACGAGGCGAGGAGCCTCACCGATCGCGTCGCCGTCCTGAGCCGCGGCCGCCTCGTCGCGCTCGGCGGCAGCGAGGCCGTGCTCGATGTCGACGATCCCCTCGCCCTCTTCCGCCGCGGCGCCGATCTCCACGTCGCGGGCCCGATGGAGGGCGCCCCGTGATCGCCTTCCGCGCGCTCGTACGCAAGGAGATCGCGGTGCTCTTCGGCTCGCCGGTGGCGTACCTCGTGCTGACGATGGTGGCGCTGCTCACGGCCATCACCTTCTTCGAGCACCTGCGGCTCTACAACCACCAGCTCTTCCTCTACGCGTCGAGCAACATGGGCGGGTTCGAGTCGGACACCATTCCCGACTACATCAACCTGCGCGACACGGTCTTCTTTCCGGTGATGGAGCAGCTGGGCCTCTTGCTGCTGCTGCCGATCCCGCTCGTCACGATGGGCGTCTTCGCGAAGGAGCGTGCGGCGGGCACCGACGAGTTCCTGCTGACGAGCGGCCTCTCGCCCATGCAGCTCGTGGCGGGCAAGTTCACCGTCACGTTCGGCTTCGTGCTGCTCATGATGATGGTCGCGTTCATCTACCCAGTGACGGCGATCCTGCAGGGCGGCATCGGGCTGCAGCACCTGTTCGCGGTGTTCGCGGGGCTCGTACTGCTCGGCGTGGGCATCGCGTCGATTGGACTCGTGTGCTCGGCCGCCACCGACAGCCAGCTCGTCGCGGCGGCGACCACTGTCGCGGTGGCCTACCTCTTCTACGACTTCGGCTGGACCTACGGCTTCGTCGGCACGGGCACCGCTGCGTTCCTCGACCTGATCTCACTGCACCCGCATTTCGGCAACTTCTCCGAGGGCCTCGTACGTCTGGGCGACCTCGTCTACTTCGCTTCCTTCGCGGTGATCGCGGCAGCCAGCACGCGCTTCCTCCTCGAAGTGCGCCGGATCGGGGCCTGAGCCGTGGTGACCGCCTCCCGCGCCGCGCGCCTGCTCTGGATCGGCCTCGTCGCCCTCGCGTTCGCACTCGCCTCCTACCGCATCCTCGGTGACCTCTCGGGGTTCATCGTCGCGAACGGCCTGGTGGCAGCCCTCGCCCTCGGCGCCGCGGCCATCACCGCGATCCGCCGTGCGGCGGCGCCGCGCCCGAGCGGCCTCCGCGGCCCGCTCGTCGAGGCCACGCTGCGTACGATCACGGCGGTGTGGATCGCGCTGCTGTTGTTCAGCGCCGCACACTGGAGCGGCGTGCGCTTCGACTGGACCTTCGAGGGGCAGTTCGAGCTGAGCGAGGCCACGACGCATCTGCTCGACGGACTCACCCCCGCGGACGAGGCCCGCGCGACCCTCTATTACGACTTCGGCGATCCACGCATCCGCAACACGCGCCTGTTGCTCGAGGAGATGTCTGCGGACCGCGCGCTCGAGGTGCGCCAGCGCGAGCTCACGCAGTTCCCCGCGGACGAGGATGGCTTCGGCATCGGCTCGTCGAACAGCGTGGTGCTCGAGCTCGGCGATCGCTGGACGCTCGTCGACCGCCCCAGCGAGGGTGCCCTCTACGAGGGCTTCGCGCGCCTCGTGCATCGTCGCGCGCAGGTGGTGTACGCGAGCACCGGCGCAGGCGAAGGCGACCTCGAACGCTTCGATGCCGGTGGCTTCTCGGGGCTGCGCGCTGCGCTCGAGACCGAGGGCTACGAGCTGCGCCCGCTGCCGCTCGCGATCGCCGAGCGCGTGCCGGGCGATGCCGCCGCCGTGCTCGTGCTCGGGCCCGAGCGCCCGCTCACCGATCGCGGGCAGGCGGCGCTGCGCGCGTATCTCGGCGAAGGCGGCCGGCTCGTCGCGTTCCTCGGCGACTCACCGCAGCCCTCGATCGAGTCGATCCTCGACGAGCAGGGCCTCATCGCGAAGGAAGGCCAGGTCATCGATCCGACCTCGGGTGCGATCGAGGGCGACCCGGCGGGTCTCAACCCCGTCGCCTTCAACTACAGCGCGCACCCGGTGACGGCCGGTCTCGACTCGAATCGCATGACGTTCTTCCGTCGGAGCCGCGCGTTCGCGCTCCGCAAGCGGCACCCCGACCAGAAGCTGCGCCCGCTCGTGCACGCGAGCGGCGACTCATGGGTCGAAGTCGAGCCGGCGCTCGGCTGGTCACGCGCGACGCCGCACCCGCCGGCCGGTGCGAGGCTCCACTACTGGCCGCTCGTGGTCTCGAGCGAGACGGCCCGTGACGGCGCCACCACGAGAATCGTCGCCTTCGGCGACGTCGAGCTCGCGAGCAACCGCTACCTGCGCGCGCTGTTCAACCTCGACCTGGTGCTGAACGCCGTCCACTGGACGACCGAGCGCGAGTCGTCGATCGCGCTGCGCCCCAAGACGGGCGGTCGCAGGCTCAACCAGTTCCCGGTCCCGCTCGAGTCGTCGCTCCAGGCCCTCTACGGCGCGGGGCTGCTCGTGCCCGAGCTGCTCTTGATTGCGGCGGGCTGGGTGTGGCTGAGGCAGCGGAGCGCTTGAGCCGCGCGGCCTTCGTCGGGCCCCCTACTGCGCAGGCTGCTGGGTCGCGATCGCGATGCCCTCGGCGCCGACGCGCTGGGCCATGTCGAGCACGTTGACGGCCTCGCCGAGCAGCACGCCCTTGTCACCCTTCAGCACGACGACCTTGTCCTGCGCCTGCGCGACGGCGCGGCCGAGGGCGGCCTCGAGCCCCGCATACGGCACCTCGAGATCGTTCACCTTGATGACGCCGTCGGCGGCGACCTCGACGGTGACGCCTTCGGGCGGCGTCTCCTCGGCCACGGTCGCCGAGGGCAAGTCGATGTTCTTGCCCTCCTCGTGGACGGCGGTCGTCGTCACCATGAAGATGATCAGCAGCACGAGAAAGATGTCGGTGAGCGGCGTGACGTTGATCTCGGCGACGATGCCGGGATCCTCATCGCTGCCATCCTCTCCGGGGAGCGCGGTCGCCGCCATCAGACGGTTCCCCCCTGCCCGCCGGGCGCGCGCGACGCACCCGACTCGACGTAGATGATCGCCTGCACGAGGCGCTCGCATGCGCGCGCGTAGACCGCGGCGATCGCGCCGACGCGCGTATTCAAGTAGTTGTAGAGCGAGAGGGCCGCGATCGCGACGCCGAGGCCGGCCGCCGTCGCAACGAGCGCTTCGGAGAGGCTCGCCGCCACGACCGCGAAGCCACCCCCCTCACTACCGGCGAGGTCGGAGAAGCCGCGGATGATGCCGACGACCGTGCCGAAGAGGCCCACGAAGGGCGCCAGCGAGCCGACGGTGCCGATCATCCAGATACCGCGCTTCAGGTCGGCGCTCGCCTCGGCACGCATGGTCGCGAGCACGCGGTCGTAGTCCTCGACCGAGACGTTCTCCCAGCGGAGCGCCTCGAGGAAGATGGCCGCGATCGGCAGATGGCTCTGCTCGCAGAGCCGCCGGGCCCCATCGGCGTCGGGCCGGGCGAGCACCTCGATCACCTCGGTGGCGAAGGCCTTCGACCGGGTATCGAGCCCGCGAAAGACGCGCCAGCGATCGAAGAAGACGGCGATCGTCGCAATCGAGCCGATCGCCAGCGGCACGTTGCTGAGCCAGCCCATGATGAGCAGGTCGATCAGGTGGTCCGCCGTGAACATCGGCGCGCTTCCCCCCAGACGGATGCAGGTGTCGATGTGTGCGGGGAGACTAACGACTCGCCCCGGCGCCTGCAGCGCGCATTCCCGCGGAATCGGCTCCATTGGCGGACGCTCGCTAGACTGCGGGCACTGGGGGAGCGCGAAGAACCGGGCTCGAGAGTCGGGTGTCCAAGCACCGAAGCGGGGCACCATGCTGATCGCACGAGAGAGCGAGCCGGGCCGCACCGGCGCGCGCCGCGGAACGTTCTCTCGAGCATCCCCACGAACGACGGGAGCCGGCCAGCCATGAGCGAACGCCTCGCGGTCCGCCCGCGCCCGCCGAGAACGAAGCGCCGCGTCGGCTTCGTGTCGCAGCCCACGACCGCGCTCGCCGGCGCCCCGGCCGGCGGCGGCACTGCGCCGTCTCTCGTCTTCCTCGATGATGCCCATCGCCATGAAGTCCTCATCTCGGGCGGGATGTCGGCGCTGGTGCACATCGCCCTCTTCGCCGCGCTCGTCTGGGCGGCGCTCCTCGCGCCGCAGGAGATGGTCGAGAAGATCATCCCCCTCGAGCTGCGGGCCGCGCCCGTCGAGCTGCCCGGCACCAACCTCGAGCCCGCGCCGGCCGGTCCCAAGGCGGTCGGCGCCGCACGCCCGAGCGCCGCTGCGCTCGCAGCGGCCGCCGGCCCGGCGCTCTCCGCGGAGCAGGCGGAGGCGCTCCGCCAGGCCGCGCTCGAGGCCGCGCGCGCCGCCCTCGACGCGCTCGACTCGCCGCGCCCCGTCACCGCGCCCACCCAGATCGAGCGCAACACCGTGCAGGCCGACACCATCGCCGCCCGCGCCGCCGCGGCCGAGACGATGCAGAGCGACGTCGTCGCCGCAGACGACATCGCGCCGCTCGACATCGACCCCGCCGACCTCGCGGCGCTCGACCTCGGCGATCTCGCCGGCCCGCGCGACGTGGACACCTCGGCGCTCGACACGATGACCGCCGGCGAGGCGTTCGCGACGCTCGCCGAGCTCGAGGGGCGCGACTACGCCGACGCGGCGACGCTGGGCGAGGTCACGTCGGGCGCATCGGTCGGCGGCGGTCACGGTGGCAACGCGGTCGACACGGGCGTCTCGGCCGAGTGGTCCGGGGTGGGCGGCTCGGGCCCGGGCGGTGGAGGCGGCGGCGGCGGAGGCGAAGGCACGGCGGTGGGCAGCGTGCGCTGCCTCGAGAGCGCCTTCGTGCAGCGATACATCGACATGGTGAAGAACCGCACGGATCGTCACTGGATCGTGCCCGACGGCGTACCGCCCGACGCACAGGTGATCCTGCGCTTCGACCTCGACGACGCCGGCGTCGCTTCGAACATCGACGCGCTCGAGGCGGAGGACACACTGCTCGGCCGATCCGCGGAGTCGGCGCTTCGCAACGCCGCGCCCTTCCCGCCCATGCGCGACGAGAACCGCTGCCTCGCCGCGGGCCGCATCAAGCTCACCTTCACGGTGCCCCAGGACTGATCGCCGAAGTGCCCTCGACCGTCGAGCTTCGCGCCGGCCATGGCGCCGCGAGGGGATGCCCTGCCAAGGCACGCGTGCGCTCGCCCGCCTGGCGGCGCGTGCTCGCCGCCACCGCGATCGCATGCGTCTCGGCTGTGACGACCGCGACGAGCGGCACCGCCGAGACCGCACCCGCCGCCCCGCCCTTCAGCGTCGACATGTCGGCGGCCGGCCCGCCCGTCGACGGCGAGCTGCGCTGCCCCGCGGTCGAGCTCCACTATGACGACGACGAGCAGCTCGCCGAGAAGCGCGAGGACACCAACCGCGACTGCCGCTTCGACGTCGTCGTGCAGTACGAGGCGGGCAAGGCCGTCCGCTCCGCGAAGGACTCGGCCTTCGATGGCCGGCCGGATGTCTGGGTCACCTACGACGCGCAGGGCCTGCCCGACACCGAGGCCGTCGACACCACCGCCGACGGCGGCCCCGACCGGTGGACCGACTCGAAGGCGGGCCTGCCGGTGCAGCGGCGCGAGGACCGCAACGCCGACGGCCGACCCGACGTCGTGCTCGACTTCGAACAAGGCGCTCCGACCCTGCAAGAGGAGGACACGAACTTCGACGGCCAGCCCGACCGGCGCACTCACTTCGAAGGCGGCGCCCCCGCGCGCGTAGAGGCCGACACGCGCCTCGACGGCCGCGTCGACAACGTCGCGCAATTCGACGCCAGCGGACAGAAGACCCTCGAGCGCCAGGACACGAATGCCGACGGCCAGCTCGACGTCACCATCCACTTCGAGAACGGCGAACGCGTGAAGGTCGAGCAGGACTCGACCGGCGACGGCGCGACCGACGTCGTCATCCTCTACGCCGCCGGCGCGGTCGTCGAGCGCCGCGCCGACACCACCGGCGACGGCCGCTTCGACACGGTGGCGAGCTTCGAGGGCGGCGCCGTGCGCACCCGCAAGCTCGACGCCGATCACGATGGCTTCCCCGAGATCGTCGCCACCATCGGCGCGGGCGGCGCGCTCGAGCGCGAGGTCGTCGACACCGATGGCAACCACCAACACGACCTGACGCGCACCTACGAGGGCGGCGTGAAGGTGCGCGAGGTGGCGGACGCCGACGGCGACGGCACGCCCGAGGTCGTGACGACCTTCTCCGGGCCAGATGCTGCGCCCACGCACAGACAGGCCGACACCAGCGGCGACGGGCGCTTCGACACGACGATCCTCTTCGCCGGCGGACGCCGCTCGCAGCAGACCGAGGATCGCAACGCCGACGGCGAGCCCGACGCCCGCTACACGTTCGACCGCGAGGAGCGGATCGCCACCGAGGTCGTCGACGCCGACTTCGACGGACACTACGAGTCGAACGCGCTCTACGTCGAGGGGCGGCTCGCGCGCCGAGAGATCGACGCCGACGCGGACGGCAACCCCGAGCGCATAGAGCTCTACGAGCCCGCCGAGAACGGAGACGCGTCGCGCCTCGCCCGCGTGCGCCTCGACGAGGACGGCGACGGCACGCACGAGCTCGAGAACCACTACGACACCGAGGGCCGGCTCGCGTCGCGCACCGAAGACCGCTCGGGCGACGGCGCCGTCGACACCTGGATCACGTTTCACCTCGACACGGGCGAGGTCCACGTGATCGAACGCGACACCACGGGCGATGGTGCGCGCGACCAGCGCCGCTTCCACGACACGGCGGGCGTGCCGATCCGCCTCGAAGAGGATCGCAACGCCGACGGCGCCCCGGACCGCTGGGTCGCGTTCGAGAACGGCGTGCCGGTGCGCTTCGAGGAGAGCACCGCCTTCGACGAGCGCCGCGACGCAAGGGGCCAGCTCGACGCCGAGGGCCAGGTCGCGATCGCCGAGCGCGACACGACCGGCGACGGCCGCTTCGACGTGAAGACGATGTTCGAGGGCGGCGTGCGCATGCTCGAGGAGCGCGACACCCGGGGCGACGACGCCTACGACGTGATCACGACGTTCGCCGAGGGCGTGCGCGTGACCCAGGAGCTCGATCGCAGCGGCGACGGCAAGTTCGACACGCTCATCGTCTTCGAGGACGACGCGCCGGTGCGGCAGAGCCGCGACACCAACGCAGACGGGGCATACGACCAGGTGGTCGAGCTCGACCCCGCCGGCGCGCCGCGCGTCGAGCGCTTCGACACCAACGGCGACGGCGAGTTCGACGTCGAGCGCACGTATCTCGCCGGCGTCCAGATCGGCGAGCGCAGCGATGCGAACTTCGATGGGCGCTTCGACACCACGAGCGCGTTCGCCGAGGGCGCCCTCGGCGAGACCTCGACCGACCTCGACGGCGACGGCACGCCCGAGATCGTGCTCACCTTCGCGGGCGGCCGGAAGGCGAGGCAGACCGAGGACCGCAACGGCGACGGCCGGCCCGACGTCGTGATCGTCTATGACGATACGGAGCAGCCTTCGCGGATCGAGGAGGATCGCGACGGCGACGGTGTCTTCGAGCTCACCCAGATCTTCGAGGGCGGCGTGCACCGCACGAGCGAGCTCGACGGCGACGCCGACGGTCGCGTCGACGTCTGGATCGAGAACGACGAGCAGGGGGTCACGATCCGCCGCCGCGAGGACAAGGATGGCGACGGCGAGGTCGACTTCGTCGTGAGCTTCAAGGGCGGCGTGGCCCAGAAGGTCGCCGAGGACACGAACGCGGACGGCTGCCTCGACGTGACGAGCTGGCTCGACGAGCAGGGCAACGTGGTCGCCGACGAGCGGGACACGACCGGCAACTGCAAGACCGACACCTGGCGCTACTACAAGGCCAAGCAGGTGACTCGCCAGGCGAAGGACACGACCGGGGACGGCCACGCCAACCTGCTCGTCGGCTTCGACGGTGATCTCCAGATCCGCACGCAGGAGCTCGTGAAGAAGGGCACGCATCGGCCCTTCATGAAGATCCACCTCGACGGCTCGGGCAACGAGCTGCGGCAATGCCTCGACGCGGATGGCGACGGCCGGCTCGAGCTCGCCCTGAAACGGGACGGGGACGCGCTACGTGAGACCCTGCTCGACTTGG
>CAYYSY010000066.1:0-13650 GCA_964474355.1 uncultured Spirochaetaceae bacterium
CCTAGGGGGGCTGACCGCCCGACGGTGGCGCGAGCCGCGAAAATGGGGACCCTACCCACCCCATGGCACTCCAGTGCGGCATCGTCGGGCTTCCGAACGTCGGCAAGAGCACGCTCTTCAACGCGCTCACGGCGGCCGGAATTCAGGCCGAAAACTATCCCTTCTGTACGATCGAGCCGAACACCGGCGTCGTGACCGTGCCCGATGCTCGGCTCTCGGCCCTCGACGACATCGTCCACTCGAAGCAGGTGATCCCGACGACGATCGAGTTCGTCGACATCGCCGGCATCGTGAAGGGCGCCTCGAAGGGCGAGGGGCTCGGCAACAAGTTCCTGGCGAACATCCGCGAGACCACCGCGATCGTGCACGTGGTGCGCTGCTTCGACGACGACAACGTCGTGCACGTCGATGGAGCGCCCGACCCGCTGCGCGACGTCGAGACGATCGAGGTCGAGCTCGGCCTCGCCGACATCGAGACGGTCGAGAAGCGGCTCGACCGCGCGCGCAAGACCGCCAAGAGCGGCGACAAGCAGGCGAAGGCCGAGGTCACGTTCTTCGAGGCGCTGCTCGCACATCTCTCCGATGGCCACCCCGCGCGCACCTTCGAGGTGCCCGACGCGATGGCGGCGCCCTATCGCGACTGCTTCCTGCTGACCGCGAAGCCGATCCTCTACGTCGCGAACGTCGACGACACGTCGCTGGCCAAAGGCAACGCGTACAGCACGGCGCTCGAGGGCCACGCGGTCGAGTGGGGCGCGGGCATCGTGCGCATCTGCGGTCAGGTCGAGGCCGAGCTCTCGGAGCTCGACGATGAAGAGAAGCGCGAGTTCCTCGAGGAGCTCGGTGCCCACGAGCCGGGGCTGCACCGGCTGATCCGCGCGGCTTACACGCTGCTTGACCTCATCACGTTCTTCACCGCCGGCGAGAAGGAGGTGCGCGCGTGGACGATCCACCGCGGCGACCTCGCACCGAAGGCGGCGGGCACGATCCACTCCGACTTCGAGTCGAACTTCATCCGCGCCGAGGTGATCCCGTTCGAGACCTACGTCGAGCTCGGTGGAGAGTCGGCGGCCAAGGACAAGGGGCAGATGCAGCTCGAGGGCAAGGAGTACGAGATGCAGGATGGCGACGTGGTGCATTTCCGGGTGGGCGTCTGAGATGGCCGGCCGGCGCACGAGCGAGCAGCTGACGCCCGAGCAGGCGCTCGCGCGCTTCACGGGCGGTCCCGACACCGGCGTCTTCACCGATGGCTCCTGCGACCCGAACCCCGGGCCGGGCGGTTGGGGATGGGTCTGGGTGGAGGGGGGTGAGATCCGCGGCGAGGGCCACGGCGCCGATCCCGACACCACGAACAACCGCATGGAGCTGACCGCCCTGATCGAGGCCTACCAGGCGCTGCCCGAGGACTCGAAGGTCGTCGTCCACTCCGACAGCCAGCTCTGCGTGAACACGATCAACCAGTGGGCGGCCGGCTGGGAGAGGCGCGGCTGGAAGCGCAAGGGCGGCGAGGTCAAGAACCTCGACCTCGTGAAGCGGCTCTTTGCGCTCGCGAAAGCGCGCCCCGGCGTGAAGCTCGAGTGGATCAAGGCCCACGACGGCACGCGCTGGAACGAGTACGCCGACGCGCTGGCGAGCGAGTACCAGCGGCGCTGAAGCACGGACCTCGCCCGCTCAGGCCTCGGGCGTGTATGTCACGTGCATGTGGTGCACGCTGCGGACGAGGGCCGAGAGGCCGAGCTCCGGGCCGCCGTCGCGGTACTCCATGTCGGGCATGCGCCGCAGGATCTCGCTGAACGCCACGCGCATCTCCATGCGCGCCAGGTTCGCACCCAGGCAGAAGTGGTTGCCGATGCCGAAGGCGACGTGCTGGGCCTTGCGGTCGATGTCGAAGCGATCCGGGTCGTCGAACGCCGCCGGGTCGCGATTCGCGGCGCCGTAGATCATCAGCACCTTCTGGCCCTCGGCGATGGGCACACCGCCCAGCTCCGCGTCACGCGTCGCCGTGCGTTCGAAGCTGAGCACGGGTGAGACGAGCCGCACCATCTCTTCGACGGCCTGCGGGATCAGCGACGGATCGTCGATCAGGCGCCGGCGCACGTCGGGGTGCTCGATCAGCAGCTGCATTCCGCCGGAGAGCGCATTTCGCGTGGTTTCGTTGCCCGCCACCAGCAGCAGCACGCACATCTTGATGAGCTCGTCCGAGCCCATCGCGCGATGCTCCTCGCTGCGGCCGAGCGCCTCCTCGACCATGTCCAGGTGGCGAGACTGCTTCTTGCCGAGCACGCCTTCGTCCTTCGCGCGCACGAGGATGCTGATCAGATCGTCGCGGGGATTCTCTCGCCGATCCTCGATGATCTCGGTGACGTAGTTGAAGTACTCCATCGCCGCCTTGCCCGACTCGGCGATGATCTCGGGCTTATCGAAGTTGCCCTGGGCCGCGATCATCGCGTCCGACCAGTAGTGGAATCGCTCGCGGTCTTCGGGCCGGATGCCGATCATCTCGGCGATGAGGATCAGCGGCAGGGGCACCGCGACGTCGTCGACGAAGTCGCACTCGCCCTTGGCCGCAATCGCATCGAGGGTCTCGTCGGTGATCTTCTGGAACACCTCCTCCCAGTGCCCCACCATGCGCGGCGTGAAGCCGCGGTTGATGAGACTCCGCATCTCTCCGTGACGCGGCTCGTCCTCGTCGATGAGCCCGATGGCCGAGGCCGCGAGCTTGCCCGGCAGCACCCCCTGCCCCGAGCAGAAGAGGTCACTGTTCTTCGAGACGTGCACCACGTCGTCGAAGCGCGTGAGGATGAACGCGTCCGTCTTGTCGCTCCAGAAGACCGGGGCCTCCTCGCGCATGCGTCGCAAGCGCTCGGGCATGTCGGCGGTCCAGCTCTCGGCGTCGGCGAAGTCGATGTCTTCCATGGGCCCTGCTCCCTGTCACTGTCTCTCGAGAACGCTGACGCTACCGCGCCTTGAACACCGGATCGCGCCGTTCGACGAACGACGCGACGCCCTCCGCCGCATCCTCGCTGTTGGCGAGGCGCTGCTGCACGGCTCGGAACTCGGCGATGGCCGCAGCCGGCCCCTCCTCGGAGTAGAGCCGCGAGCTCGCCTTCGTCGCCTGGATCGCCAACGGCGCGAGCTTCGCGATCTTCTCCGCGAGCTCGATGGCGCGATCGAGCTGCGTACCCGCCGGCACGACCTCCTGCACGAAGCCGCAACGATGCGCCTCGGCCGAGTCGAACTCGTCGACCACGAGCAGGTGATACATCGCGTTGCCCCAGCCGCCGCGCTCGACGAAGCGGATCGTCGCCCCGCCGGTCGCCATGATCCCCCGCTTCGGCTCGAGCTGGCTGAAGCGACAGTCGTCGGCCGCGACGACGATGTCGCACGCGAGCATGAGCTCGATGCCGGCGGTGTAGGTGAGACCGTGCACCGCACACACGACGGGCTTGCTGCACCGGCGCGCGCCGAGGCCGTAGGGGTCGACGCGCTTCGGGGCATTGCCATCGCCGCCGCTCCCGCCGCCCTTCATGGCGTCGGTCCACTTCGGCAGGTCGAGCCCCGCCGTGAAGCCGCGCTCGCCGTGACCGAAGACGACCCCGGCGAAGAGCGTGTCGTCCTCGTCGAGCGTCGTGAATGCGTCGGCGAGCTCGCCCGCCATCTTCGGCGTGAGACCGTTCAGCTTCTCGGGGCGATCGAGCCCCATGAGCAGCAGTGCGCCGCGGCGCTCGACGGTCACGCCGCCGTCGGGATGTCTTTCGGGATCGGACATGTGCTTCTTCCTTCGCGTGTACCTGGCCGGGGACGAGGCGAGAGAGGATAGGCGGCTGCGCCGCCCCGGGCAGGGCCGTATTCGATGGACTGGCGCTCGCGAACCGCGTATACCCGGACCATGACCGAACGCACAGTCGTCGTCGCGGGATCGACCGGATACATCGGAAAGTTCGCCGTCGTGGCCTTCAAGGCCGCGGGCTACCGCGTCCGCGCTCTCACGCGCAGCGAGGAGAAGCTCGCGAAGCCGGGCCCCTTCCACGCCCCGGCCGTGCGCGAGCTCTGCGATGAGGTGGCGGTCGCCGAGATCACGAAGCCCGAGACACTCGGAGACGTCATGCAGGGCGCCGACGTCGTCTTCTCGAGTGTCGGCATCTCGCGCCAGCGCGACATGCTCTCGTTCGAGCAGGTCGACTACCAGTGCAATCGCAACCTGATCGACGCGGCCGTCGCGGCGGGAGTCCCGAAGTTCGTCTACGTCTCGATGTGGGGCGCCGACGACCCCGGGCTCGCCGACCTCGCGATCACGATCGCCCACGAGAAGGTGGTGCGCGACCTCGAGGCGTCGCCCCTCGACTACGCGGTCATCCGCCCCGGCGGCTACTTCTCGGACATGGGCGTGCTCATGGACATGGCGAAGAAGGGGCGGTCTTACATCGTCGGCCCGGGCACCAACCGCTTCAATCCCGTGCACGGCCTCGACGTCGCCGAGGTCGCCGTCGCCGCCGTCGACTCGAGCGAGAAGGTGCACGGCATCGGCGGCCCCGACCTCTTCACGCAGAACGAGGCCGCCGAGCTCGCGTTCGAGGTCCTCGGCAAGGAGCCGAAGCTGACGCACATCCCGATGGGGCTCATGCGCTTCGGCGTGCGGATCGTCCGGCTGCTCAGCACGCAGTTCGGCGATCTCTTCGACTTCATCGTGACGGCGGGCGAGATCGACGGCGTGGCGCCGTGCAACGGCAAGCGCACGCTTCGCGCGCACTTCGAAGAGCTGGCGAAGCAGTAGGCCGCAGAGGCCGCGCCCCTCACTCGTCACTCATCAACAGCGCCCTCGCGACTGATCGTGAACCCGTTCAGATCGATCGATGCTTCGCTCGCACGCGGGCCGAATACGATGCCCTCCGAAGCGGTCGATGGAATCACGAGATTGCTCGTCAGCACGTAGCGGCCCGGCTCGCTGATCATCACCGGGAACCCGGGTGCGTCGGCCCACGTCACGCCGCCTGCGATCGCCGCCGCTTGATCGATCTCGACGCGGCCATCGTCCGCCTCGGCGACCATCGACCAGGCCAAGCAGCCGAGCGCGACGAGCAAGGCGAATCGCAGCAGGCGCGACTCCGCCAGGGCCGAGGCCCGGGCGTCTTCGGAGTCGGAGGCCCCGAGGGACCGCATCATGTCGGCTCCGCTCAGGCAGGCGAGGTGCTCGATGGGGTGGCCGGTCGATCGAATTCGATGGGAGGACATCACGAATCCTCCCCGGCGTCGCAGCTGACGGTCACGGGCACGCCATCGCGCAGCGTGCGCATCACCACGCAGCAGTGCTCGGCGGTCTGCACCAGGCGCTCGAGGCGGGCGGGGCTCGTGCCTGGCGCGGCGCGCAGCCGCACGTCGGTGTGGATCGCCTGGAAGCCGACGGGCGTCTCGGGCGAGACGCAGAGCGTGCCCCGCACGTCGACCTCGGCGCGCACGTCGACCGAGAGCTCGAGCAGCTCGATGCCGAACAGGTTCGCGACGACGCGAATCGTCGAGTCGGCGCACGACGCGAGCGCCGCGCAGAGCACGTCGCCCGGCACCGGCAGATCGCTGAAGCCGCCGACGGCCCGATGCACCCCGATGGGCAGGGCCGACTCGCCCGACTCGCCGACGTGCACGTGGGTGTGGAGCGGATCGAGGGGGCCGTCGTCGACCCCGTTGCAGGCGCGAGTCGAAGCATGGTCGATCGTCCACGCGGCGTCGGGGTCCTTGCGGTAGCGATCCATGAGGTCGCGCTGGCGCTGCTTCAGCAGGGCGCCCGCTTCGGGGTGGGCGATGCTCGTGCGGGCGGGCTGCTGTGCCGCATCGGTCGGGGTCGGGGTGGGCGTCGGGTGGGCCGAGGTCATTCTTCTCTCTCCTCGTCCGCGGTCTCGCGGACCATGGGGGCGAGGTCGATTCCTCGCCACTCGAGAGAGAGGCGCGCGAACCAAGCTGGCGGCGCGCCAGATGGGATCTGGCGACCTGGCGACCTGGCGACCTGGCGACGACGAGATGAGAGCGGGGGGCGGTGGGGCCAGCCCGGCGAATCCACGGCCTCAGCGGGCGAGAGCGCTCTCTAGTGGGCTCTGAAGCGCCTCAGACGAGCCAGAACCGCGCGGCGTCCGGTCGATAGACGCACGTCAAACCCGTGCTCACGCTGGCGTCGAGATGGTGGGCGAGCTCAGGGTGCGCCTCGCGCACACGTGCGATGGCATCGCGGATGCGCGCCGACACCGCCTTGCGCGCGCGCTCACCGGGGTCGCCGATGCGGCGTGGGCGCCCGCCGAGCCCCGTGGCCCGGCGCAGCTCGTCGATCAGCGCCTCGCGCTCGGCCTCGACCCGCTCGCTCGCCGCGGCGTCGTGACGCGCCTCGGCCTCGTCCTGCTCGGCGTCGAGCTCGCGCAATCGCGCCGCGTACTGCGCGCGGGCCCTCTCGTCGAGCGTGTCGTCGGCGCCGCCCCCGCTCCCCGCCTCGGCCTCGTCGCCCCCGCCGCGAATCTGCACCGCCGACACCTCGCGCATCGGCTGCGAGATCAGGAGCGCGAGGTCTTCGAGGCCCTTGCGATGGGCGAGCATCGCTTCGCGCCCGGCGAAGCGAAGCCGCCACAGATCGCCTTCACGGCGCCACACGTTCGTGTCGTCCGGCAAGGCGGCGACCGTGCTCTCCGTCCCGTCGCCTTGCTCGAGAAAGTCGATCACTGCATCGACGATCGGCCCCTGATCGCCTTGCCACGGCATGTGGGCATCGCCGTCCACGATCCGCAGATCGGCATCGGGGAGCAGAGCCGCCAATGCACGCCCTTCGTCGACCCGCACCGTGCCGTCCTTGCGACGATGCACGACGAGGGCCGGCGCCTTCACCTTCGGCGCCGACTCGCGGCAATCGAGCGCGAAGGTCATCTCGAGCAGTCGTGCAGCGACCTCGCCGTTGCAGCAGGCACGCTGGTACGCCGCGAGCTGCTCGCTCTCGTCCTTGTCGAGATCGGGCGCGAAGAGCGTCGAGAGCGTCCGCGCGCCGAGGCCCCAGCTCGCCCGCGTCATGTCGGTGAGGGCCTTGCGAAGCTCGGGCTTCGCGAGCGACTCACCGCAGGCGTACGCGTTCACCAGCACGAGGCGGGACACGCGCTCGGGGTTTCGCGCCGCGTAGGTGATGGCTGCCGGCCCCCCGCACGAGAAGCCCAGGAGCGCGGTGCGTTCGAAGCCGAGCTCGTCGATGAGCGCCGCGAGCTGTGCCGTCTCGCTCTCGAGGCTCCAGTCGCTCTGCTCGCGCGCCGAGAGCCCCACACCCGGGCGATCGAATCGCACCACCGTGTTGCGCGCCGCGAGCCGTTCGAAGAAGCGCCTGAACCGGTCGTCGGCGCCGTCCCGTTCGACGTGGCTCACCCACCACGACGAGAGCACCACCGGCGGGCCCTGCCCCGCCACCGCATAGGCGATCCGCTGCCCGTCCGGGCCGGTGAAGAATCGGATGCGCGGCTGCGCGATGGTGGTCATGGGGGGAGGGTAGGGGCGGGCCCACACGGCCGCACTCTACGCTCACTTGCCGGGCTCGACCTTCTCCCAGTGGAGCTTCTCGTCGATCGGCACCCGCGGCGGCACGCCGTGCTTCCCGATGGGCCACCCGATGGGGATCAGCGCGGACGACGGCGTGTCCTCGGGCAGCCCGAGGTACTCGTCTATCTCGCGCCCGTAGGTGCGGTGCACCGAGGTGAGCGACGCACCGAGCCCGACCGCGCGGCACGCGAGCAGGATGTTCTGGATCGCGGGGTAGAGCGCCTGCGATTGCTCCTGCCCGCGCCGCTTCCAGCCGGCGACGAAGAGGTGCACCGGCGCCTCGTGCAGATGATCGGCGAGATGCAGCGCCGCCTTCATGTTCCGCAGCTTGGCTTCCGGCCAGTCGGGGTCGGCGGCGGCGGCATCGAAGGCCGGCTTGATGTAGGCGTGGAAGGCCTTCTTGTATCGCTCCGCGATCCAGGCCCGGCGCTCGGGCTCGGTCACGGCAACGAACGTCCACGGCTGACGGTTGCCGCCGGACGGCGCCCAGATGCCCGCCTCGCAGACCTTGCCGATCAACGCCTTTGGCACCGGGTCGGGCTTGAGGCGTCGAATCGCCCGCGCGGTGCGGATCGTCTCGAAGAGCAGGGCATCCTCGCCAACAGAAGCGATTTCATCGTCACTCATCGACGTCTTCATCCCGACTCCCGACTACCAGGCAACAGAACCATCTGCCCATGGATCGCTCCGGCGTTCAGCTGCTCGCGACCAACAGCTCCCTTCGCCGATCACGGCAGAGCAATCGCGAGCCCCCACGTTCCTTCGACCCGACGCGGAAGCGAGTCCGCTGCAACGCCTACCGCGGACTCCTGACGAGCACCCAGCAGCCCCGCCCACGAACGCCCGCCCCTACCTACTTCGGAACCGCCGTCTTTCCCATCCTCAAGACCTGCTTGAACTCGGCGGCCGTCACGGGAACCACCGACAGCCGCCCGCGCGTGATGAGCTGCATGTCCGCGAGCTTCGGCTCGGCTTTCACCTGGGCGAGCGTCACGGGTTGCTTCAGCGGCACCACCGGCGCGACGTCGACCACGCACCAGCGATCGTCTTCGGTGGTCGGGTCTTGATACGACTCGCCCACGATCTCCGCGACACCCACGACCTCCTTCCCCTCGTTCGAGTGGTAGTAGAGGACGCGGTCGCCCTTCTTCATCGCCTGCATGTTGTTGCGGGCCTCGTAGTTCCGGACGCCATCCCAGTACGTCTTGCCGTCCTTCACCAGCTCGTCCCACGCGTACTTGAAGGGCTCCGACTTCATCAGCCAGTACTTGCGCGGCATCTCGACCTCCACCCGGTATGCTGTGTCGCCCGGGTCGCCTGGCGACCCGGCACGGGAGCATCGCATGGCTGGAGCGAACGAAAAAGCGGGAGTCACCGAGAAGCCGGGCGGGGCCGACCTCCACATCGGCCCGGTCCACGTGCTCGTCGGCCATCGCGGGGGGCGCTACCCCGACGGCAACTCGATCCTCGTGAAGGGCAACGATGCGAGCGCCATCGTCGACCCCGCCGTCGGGCTGTGGGAGCGGCGCGACACGCTGCCCCACGTCGACCTGATCCTCGGCAGCCACTGCCACGAGGACCACATCGCGGCGTACCCCCTATTCCCCGAGGCGCCGGTGCACCTGCACGAGGCCGACGCCATCGGCCTGTCGGATCTCGACGCGATGCTCGCGATCTACGGCTTCACCGGCGCCATGGGCGATGGCTTCCGCCACGTGCTCGTCGACCAGTTCCACTACGAGCCGCGCGCCGAGGTCGAGCTGCTCGGCGACGGCGACGTGCTCGACCTCGGCGGCGTCGAGGTCGAGGTGCTGCACACGCCCGGGCACACCCGCGGCCACTGCTGCTTCCTGGTTCGCTGGGACGACGAGGGTGACGGCCACGAGCGGGGCAAAGAGAAGCGACTGCTCTATCTCGGCGACATCGAGCTCACGAGCTTCGGCCCCTACTACGGCGACGCGTGGTCGAGCCTCGAAGACTTCGAGCGCAGCCTCGCGCGGGTGCGCGCCGTCGACGCCGACTGGTACGCGACGTTCCACCACATCGGCGTGCTCGAGGGACGGGCCGCCTTCGAAGAGCGGCTCGACGTGTTCGAGGCGAAGATCGCCGACCGCGAGGAGCGCCTGCTCGAGTACCTCGCCGAGCCGCGCACGATGCAGGAGATCATCGATCACCGCTTCGTCTACCGGCCGGGCGACGACGTGCCCTGGGCCGAGTTCACCGAGCGCCGCAGCGCCGAGCAGCACATCGCGAGGTGGCTCGAGCGCGGGGTGGTGAAAGAGATCGACCCGGGGTGCTGGCAACGCACCAGCGGCTGAAGCGCGTTCGACCGAACCGCGCCGCTAGCGCTTCTCGACCGGCGTGTGCTTCTCGGTGACGCCGCGGGCGACCTGCAGGACGAGCGGTCGAGTGAGTAGGCGCTTCGGAATCACCGCGCGCAGGTAGTTCCACCAACCGACGACCACCGAAGGCTGCCGGCCGAGCGCCTCGAACGCGGTGTCGACGACGTCCTCGGGCGACGCGCCCGAGTGCTCGAGCTGACCGGACACGGCCTGGAACTCGGTCTCGACGGTGCCGGGCTCGACCACCAGCACGTCGATGTGGTCGTCGGCGAGCTCGACCGACAGCGACTCGCCGAAGAACTGGTCGAACGCCTTCGTCGCGCTGTAGACCCCGTGCAGCGGAAGCGGCTGCCAGCCGGCCGCCGAGCCCACGATGACGACGGCGCCGCGGTGACGCGCGCGCAGCGCCGGCAGCAGCCGGTGCGTGAGCGACACCGGCACGGCGCAGTTCACCTGCACCATGTCCTCGAGCCTCGCGAGGTCGAGGCTGTCGAAGCGCCCTTGCAGGCCGAAGCCGGCGTTGTTCACGAGCATGCCGACCTCGAGATCGGCCACGGCGGCAGCGAGGCGCTCGGCCGCATCACGCTCGGTGAGATCGATCGCGACCACCCGCGTCTCGACGCCGTGCGCCTGTTCGAGCTCTCGGGCGAGCTGCTCGAGCAGATCCTGCCGCCGGGCGACGAGCACCACGGGCATGCCCTCGCGCGCACACGCCCGCGCGAACGCGGCGCCGATGCCCGCGGAGGCGCCGCTGACGACCGCCCAGCCGCCGTAGCGCTCGGCGAGCGGCATCGGCTCGTCCAGGAAGAGCCCGCGCGCCTGCCAGAACGCGGCGGTGAGCGCCGCGAAGGGCACGACCGAGATCACGCCGAGCACGAAGCCCGTGAGCGAGCCGTACTTCATCATCGGCCAGAGGAACATGCCGATGGCGACCTGGGCGGTGTAGGCGGGCGCGGCCAGCGCCATCCACGGGCGCATTCGGCGGAAGCCGTACAGGCCGCCTGCGTACACGATCCAGTGTGGGATCGTCAGCACCTTGGCGGTCATGCCCGTGAAGACGATGCCGAACCACACCTCTTCGTCGTGCTCGACGGACTTGAGGAACAGGTCCCAGGGCACGTAGACGAAGGTCATCCAGGCGCAGAACACCATGACGGCGTTCATCCACCAGGGCCGACCCGCGAATACGTCGTTCAGCCAATCGCGCATGGTCCGCCTCCCGCTCGAGTCGACCGATCGCACATGGCGCGCGTCGGGCCCGTGTCGACCGATCGCACGTGGCGCGTGTCGGACCTGAGTCCACCGATCGCGCATGGTGCGCGTCGGACCTGAGTCGACCGATCGCGCATGGTGCGTCGCGCGTCGCCCAACGCTACCGCGTTCGGGGTGGCATGCCCGAGCGACCGCGCACACGCCGGCGCGGGTTGCGGCCCTCGTGCGCGAGCTGCCGGTCGATCATCGTGTCGAAGACCCCGAGCAGCCGATCGAGGCCGAGGGTTTCGGGCTCGAGCAGCTCGAGCGCGCGGACGATGGCCTCGAGGGTCGACACGTACTCGGGCCGGGGCGCCTTGCGGATGCGATAGCGGGTGGGCGCGAGCGGGCGCAGCGAGAGGTGCGGGAGGTCGTGCAGCCACGGGTTCGCGCGGTGGAGATTGCGGGCCTGGGACCACGTGCCGTCGAGCACAACCAGCGCCGGGGGCCGCTCGTCGGGCTCGAGATCTTCGAGCGCACGAGCCCCGGGCGCCGGGAAGAGCACGCCGGTGCCGGGCGCGCACTCGAAGCGCTGCTCGAGGTTGCGCGTGAAGCAGTCGCGCGGCACGACGATGCGCGAGCGCTCGAGCCCGAGCTCGGCGATGCGCGCCGTGCCGATCGCGTGGAAGCGCTCGCGAGGATGCTGGAGGATCGTCACGTGCGTGCGATTCGAGACGGGCTCGATCAGCTCGCAGATGCAGTGCGCGACGGGCTTGAAGCAGGCGCGGCAGCGAACGCGCGCCGGCGCGGCCTCGGTCGCCTCGGCGCTCGCACGCTCGCGCGACGACGCCCCGGCGCGAGTGGAGCGGATCGGGTCGTTCAATGCGGGTCGCCGGCCGGTCCGGAGATCAGCCGGAGGCTGAGCGGGTACTCGTAGAGCTCGCCGCGGCTCGCACGCAGCGCGGCCACGATAATCACCACGACGTCGAAGACGACGAGCAGCGGCACGAGCACGAAGCCGATCAGCACGAACATCAGCAGGCTCGCGGCGGCCATGTAGAGGGTGATCGAGATCTGGAAGTTCAGCGCCTCGCGCGCGTGGTACTCGACGAAGGTCGACTCGTCCCTCTTCGTGAGCCACACGGCGGCGGGGCCAGCAATGTTCAGCAGCGGCATCACGTAGCCGGCGAACGCGAGCAAGGCGGCGGCCACCGCCCAGTTCGCCTCCTCGGGCGTCACGTCGCCGCCCGAGCCGGGCGGGCGGAGCCCCGCCTCCCGCTCCCAGCTGCGCTCTTCGTCCTGCCACGATCCACTCATGGGGGGAGTCTATCACCGGCCGGCGGCCGCCCCCCTGCAAGGCCCGGCCTGCACCCGACCGCTCACGCGACCGCACTTCGCGGATCCCCACCGGATCGCGTACCCTCGCGCGCGAAATGTCGGGCAGCACCTTCGGAAAAGCGTTCCAGATCAGCACCTTCGGCGAGAGCCACGGAGGCGGCGTCGGCGTGATCGTCGACGGCTGCCCACCGCGCCTCGAGCTCGATCTCGCCGAGATCCAGCGCGACCTCGACCGCCGCAAGCCGGGCCAGAGCCGGCTCACGACGCCGCGCCAGGAGGCCGACCAGGCCGAGATCCTGAGCGGCGTGTTCGAGGGCCAGACGCTCGGGACCTCGATCGGCATCCTCGTCCGCAACAAGGACGCGAGACCCGCTGCCTACGACCAAATGAAGGATCTCTACCGCCCGAGCCACGCCGACTACACCACCGAGGCGAAGTACGGCATCCGCAACTGGCAGGGCGGGGGGCGCGCGAGCGCGCGCGAGACGATCGGCCGCGTCGCCGCCGGCGCCATCGCACGCAAGCTTCTCTCCATGGCCTTGGGGATCGACGTAGTGGCCTGGGTGTCGCGCGTGCAGGAGATCGACTCGAAGGTCGACGGCGAGACCGTCACCGCCGAGCAGGTCGACGCCAACATCATCCGCTGCCCCGACCCCGAGTCAGCCGAGCGCATGATCGAGCGCGTCGACGAGGTGCGGCGCGCGGGCGACAGCGTGGGCGGCGTGGTCAGCTGCGTGGCGCGCGGGGTGCCGCCGGGCCTCGGCGAGCCCGTCTTCGACAAGCTCGAGGCCGACCTCGCGGCGGCACTGATGTCCTTGCCGGCGAGCAAGGGCTTCGAGATCGGCAGCGGCTTCGAGGGCACCTTGCTGCGCGGCAGCGAGCACAACGACCCCTTCGTCCCCGGCGACGACGGCCGCCCGCACACGACGACCAACCGAAGCGGCGGCATCCAGGGCGGCATCAGCAACGGCGAGACGATCACGATGCGACTGGCATTCAAGCCGACCGCGACGATCTCGGTCGCCCAGGACACGGTCGACCGCGAAGGCCACGCCGTCTCGCTCGAGGCCCAGGGCCGCCACGACCCCTGCGTGCTCCCGCGCGCGGTGCCGATGGTCGAGGCGATGGTGTGCCTCGTGCTGGCCGACCACTGGCTGCGCCAGCGCTCGGTGGACGTGCTCTAGACACCGCGCGGGTCCCGGCGACCGCGCCCGCCGGCGCCCCA
>CAYYSY010000067.1:0-6027 GCA_964474355.1 uncultured Spirochaetaceae bacterium
TGGGAGGCACTCGAGCGTGCGCTCGAGCTGCCCGAGGGCGCGCTGGTGCAGACGATGGAGCTCTACAACCGCAACGCGGCACGAGGCGCCGACCCGCTCTTCCACAAGGCGGCGACGTACCTGAAGCCGCTGGTCGATCCACCCTTCGGTGCGCTCGATTGCAGCACGGCCGGCTCGTTCTTCGGCGTGTTCACCCTCGGTGGGCTCTCGGTGAAGGCGACGGGCGAGGTGCTCGACCACGCCGACCGGGCGGTGCCCGGTCTCTTCGCGGCCGGCCGCTGCACCGCCGGCCTCTGCCGCGAAGGCCGCAACTACGCGAGCGGCCTCTCGATCGGCGAAGGCAGCTTCTTCGGCCGGCTCGCGGGTCGAAGCGCGGCGGCGATGGAGCCTGCTGGGTGAGCTTCGCGACCCTTCTCTCGCCGATCCACATCGGCTCGATGGAGCTTCGCAACAGGCTGGTGATGTCTCCCATGGAGACGCTCTACTCGACGCGCGACGGCCAGCCCTCCGACCGCGCCATCGCCTACTACGAGGCCCGCGCCGAGGGCGGCGTCGGGCTCATCACGCTCGGTGCGTGCACCATCGACGCCGAGCATCGCGAGGTGCCGAATTCGATCGACTTCGGACGCGACGAGGTGATCGACGCGCACCGCGAGCTGACCGAGCGCATCCATCGTCACGGGGCGAAGATCCAGCCGCAGATCGTGCACCCTGGTCCAGACGGTCTCGCGCCCTACATGTCGGGCCAGCCCAACATCGGCCCGTCGGTGATCCCGTCGTATCTCACTGGGCTTCCATCGCGCGAGCTCGGGGCCGAAGAGCTGCCGGCCATCGCCGATAGGTACGCCGCAGCGGTCGCGCGCGTGAAGGCGTGCGGCTACGACGGCATCGAGCTGCACGCCGCCCACGGCTACATGCTGCTCGGCTCGTTCCTCACGCCGAGCCGCAATCGCCGCACCGATGCCTACGCGGGCAACACCGTCGAGGGGCGCACGCGGCTCATCGTCGAGGTGCTGCAGGCGATCCGCCGTGAGGTGGGTGGCGACTTCCCGGTCACGCTCCGCATCTCGGGCTACGAGCGGGTGCCGGGCGGCCGCGACATCCAGGACACCCAGCGCATCGCCCCGCTGTTGGTCGAGGCGGGCGTCGACGCGTTCCACGTGAGCGGTGGCGTGATCGATCGCCTCACCAGCCAGATGGTGACCGGCTCGCACTATGGCCCCGCGCACAACGTCGGCGCCGCAGCTGCGGTGAAGCAGGTCGTCGACGTGCCGGTCATCGCGGTCGGCCGCATCCACGACCCGGTGCTCGCCGAGCGGATCCTGCGCGAGGGCAGGGCTGATCTCGTCGCGATGGCGCGGCCGCTGCTCGCCGATCCCGACTTGATCGAGAAGACGCAGACCGGCCGTGCGCACGAGATCCGGCGCTGCATCTCGTGCCAGAATTGCATCGACGAGATGGAGAGCGGCCGCATGCACTGCGCGGTGAACGCGCGGTCGGGTCGCGAGGAGGAGATCGCGGCCGGCCCGACCTCCAACCGACGCAGCGTGCTGGTGGTGGGCGGGGGCCCCGGCGGTCTGGAGGCGGCGCGCGTCGCCGCACGGCGCGGGCATCGGGTCGCGCTCCACGAGCGCGAGTCGCGCCTCGGTGGTGCGCTCGTCATGGCGTCGACGGTGCACGCCGACAACGAGCCGCTGCTCGAGTTTCTCCTCGCCGACGTGCAGCGGGCCCGCGTCGACGTGCACCTGAACAGCGCGCTCGACGCCTCGAAGATCGCGGCGCTCTCACCCGACGTCGTCGTCGTCGCGACGGGCGGCCGCGTGGTCGCGCCCGAGCTGCCCGGCAGCGACGCACCACACGTGCTCGACGGGCCGCTGCTGCGCGAGCTGCTCTCGGGTCGGCTCTCTGCCCGCGCCGAGGCGAAGCTGCCATCGTGGCAGCGGTGGGCCATCCGGTTCGGCGGCGTCGTGCTTCGACGCGGCCTCACGCCCGAGCGCCTGCGCCGCTTCACCCGCGCGTGGATGCCCGTCGGCCCGCGCGTTGCGATCGTCGGCGGCGACCTCGCAGCGATCGAGCTCGCCGAGTTCCTCGCCGAGCGCGGACGCCGGGTGAGCGTGCTCGAGCGCGGCACCGGCATCGCGCCCGAGGTCGGCCTCAAGCGCCGCACCGAGCACATGGACCGCCTCGATCGCCTGGCCGTGGCCGTGCACACCGAAGTGGCGGTCGACCGGATCGAGCTCGACGCGGTGGTGCTCGACGGAGGCCAGCGCATCGCGGCCGACTCGGTGATCCTGGCGGGCGAGCTCGAGCCCGCGACCGAGCTGGCCGACGCGCTCGAGGCTCAGGGCACCGAGGTGGTGGCCGTCGGCGATTGCACGGGGCTCGGGCTGATTCGCAAGGCCATCGAAGAGGGCGCGCGCGCGGGCGCCTCGATCTGAGCGCAGGGCGGCGCTCGTCGGAGAGAGCGTGATCTACTACGAAGACTACGAGATCGGTGTGGTGCAGCCGATGGGCTCGTACACCCTGTCGAAGGAGGAGATCGTCGAGTTCGCGAGCCGCTATGACCCACAGCCCTTCCACATCGACGAGGCTGCCGCGCGCGAGTCGATCTTCGGCGGGCTGACCGCCTCGTCGACGCACACATTCGCCTTGATGGGCCTCATCAACGCGCAGCGCGACGAGAAGTCGGCGGTCGTGGCGAACCTCGGGGCCGACTCGCTGAAGTTCCCCGAGCCGGTGCGACCGGGCGACACCCTGACGCTGACGGGCGAGTGCGTCGCCAAGCGCGTGTCGAAGTCGAGGCCGGGCCTCGGCATCGTGACGTCGCGCACGCGGCTGATCAATCAGAAGGGCGACGTCGTGATGGAGACCGACACCAAGTACATGGTGAAGCTGCGCGACGCCGACTGAGTCAGCAGGCTCTCAGCTGCCCTCCGTCTCCAGCTCCTCGACCCTCGACCGCAGGATCGCCACCTCCTGCGCGAGGTTCTTGAGCTGCGTGCCGGCCTTGGAGAGCCGCACGGCGTAGTTGAGACAAATGGTCACGAGGAAGACCTCGCCCAGAAAGAAGATCACGCTCGAGCTCGTCCACGCGCCGATCGCGCGCGTGAAGGCGTGCAGCCACTCCATGCGCAGGCTCACGACGACGAGCGTCACGGCGACACCCATCCAGATTGGCGTGTACTCCTCGCGCAGTCTGCCGGTCCGCACCAGCCAGAGCACGACGGCGACGAGGATCACGCTGCCGCCCACGGCGAGCGTGCGCGCCGAGTCGCCCTCGGCGGTGGCGAGGAAGAGCTCGCGCAAGGCCTCGGGAGAGAGCGCCTGGCTCGAGGGATCCGCTTCGTTCACGGCGCGTCCTCCTTGGTCTCGGGCACGAGCGGCGTGGCGGGAGGCTCGGGCTTCTCGCGCCGTCGTGATCCCGACACCGCCCAGATCGAGAGCAGCATCTTGTAGACGTAGTAGAACGATCCCCAGCCGCCGTGCATGGTCGAGGGACGCACGCCCTCGCTCATCTGGACGCTCTCTTCACCGACGCGCATACCGTGGCGGAACGCGGTCAGCAGCACGTCGATGTCGGGATAGTCGGCGGGGAAGAAGTCGCCGGCATAGAGCTCGAGCACGTGGCGGTTCATCGCCTGGAAGCCCGAGGTCGGGTCGCTGACCCGCAGGCCGGCCAGCCTTGCGATCGAGGCGAAGACCTTGCGGCCGAGCGAGCGAATGGCGCCCATCTGGTAGCCGGTCTCGTCCTTGAAGCGCGAGCCGATCACGACGTCGCAGCGATCGTCGAGGATCGGCGCGAGCAGCTTCGCGATGTTATCGGGGTCGTGCTGACCGTCGGCGTCCATCTGCACGACGTACGATGCGCCGAGGTCGAGAGCCGCCTTGTAGCCCGTCTGCAGCGCCGCGCCGTAGCCGAGATTGAAGGGGTGCTGGACGACCCGCGCGCCGGCCTCGCGCGCCTCGGCGCCGGTGCCGTCCTTCGAGCCGTCGTCGATCACGACGACCTCGCCCACGAACCCCGCCGCCCGAACCCGGCGCAGCACGTCGCCGATGCGCCCGCCCTCGTTGTAGGCGGGAATGATGAGGAGCGTCGTCGGGGGCGCGTGGGTCACGACGCGCGATTCTACCCGATCCGGACCGCTGCCCGGCCGCGATTCGTGCGACAGGCAACACGGATGCAAGGCTACTGCGTCGGCGCGTCCCGACGCGCGCGCTGGTCCGGCTCCATTCGGTCGGCGCGTCCCGACGCGCGCGCTCGCGCGCCGCCTCGAGCATCTCCGGCGTGACGGGGTCGGTCGCGCGCACGCCCCTTCGCAGCATCGACGGCCAGAGCACGCGCAGCACGCGCGCAGCGAAGAGTCCCGGGTCGCGCTTCGGGATCGTCACCTCGAGCTTGCGATGCTCGATGACCTCGAGCACGCCGTCGGCCACCGACTCGGCGGGATGGAGCTTGCCCGAGTAGTGACCGGGCTCCTCGAGCTTCGACCAGATCTCCGTGTCGATCGGCCCGGGATGCACGAGACCCACGTGGATGCCCGAGCCATGGAGGTCGTTCCACAGCCCCTCGGTGAACGCGTTCATCGCCGCCTTGGAGGCGGCATAGACGGCCTCGTGGCTCGGCACGACCTTCGCCGCGATCGACGACACGTTCACGATGGTGCCGCCGCCCTCACGCAGGAAGATCGGAATCGCTGCGAGCGTGATCGCGGCCGCCGAAGTGAAGTTCACGGCGAGCGTGCGCTGCACGTCGTCGGGCGTCGTGCGAAAGATCTGCTTGTGCAGTGGCATGGCGGCGTTGTTCACGATGACGTCGAGGCGCCCGCCCTCTTCGACGACTGTCCCCGGCAACGACGCAGCGAAATCCAGGTCGCCGATGTCGCCGGGCAGCACGCAGATGTCCGCGTTGAACGAGCGCCCCTCTTCGGCGAGCGCCTCGAGTCGGTCCTCACGTCGCGCCGTGACGGCCACGCGGTAGCCGCGCTGCGCGAGCAGCAGCGCCGTCGCCCAGCCGATGCCGGACGACGCGCCGGTCACGAGGGCGACCGGCGCCGGGCGACCGTCCGCCGCGGCGTAGACGGGTGAGATCGGTGCGTCATTCGCCATCGGGGTGCTCCGTGCCGGACGCCTCGGCCTCCTCTGCGCGATCGGCGGGCTCTTCGGTCGGCTCTTCGACGGGTGCGTCGACCGGTGCCTCGACATAGCCGAGCGATTCGAGCGCCTCGAGCATCTCTTCGTCGAGCATCACCTCGGTGCGATCGCCGTCGCGACGGATGCCGCCCTCGCGCAGCGCATCGAGGCGCTCGGTCATTGCGCGCAGGCGCTCGGGCTCGGCCGCCGCGCGGTCGTCGGTCTCGCGCCGATCCGCACGCTGATCGTAGAGCGCGCGCGCATCGCCATCGACGATGAGCTTCCAGCCGTCGAGCACGATCGCCCACCAGTGCGCTCCGTATTCTCGCCCCATCTTCGCGCGGTGCGCGAGGAGCGGTCGATCGGAGAAGACATCACGCACGTCGCTGTCGCCGGAAGCCCACGCGCTCATCAGCGGAGCCAGGCTTCGCCCGTCGAGCGCGCCGTCAGCGCCGCTGATGCCGCAGAGCTCGAGCAGTGTCGGCAGCACGTCGACGAGCGACACGTCGACGTCGATGCTTGCCCGGGGTACGCCCGCACCGCTGAAGATCATGACGACGCGCGTGAGCTCCTCGTGCAGCCCCCCGTCGTGCCGCCGCCCGCCGTGATCTCCGAACTCCTCGCCGTGATCGGACACGACGACGACGAGCGTGTCGTCGTTCCACCCGAGCCGCTCGGCGAGCTCGGCCAGGTGATGGTCGACGTAGGCGATCTCGCTGTCATACGCGGCGACGTCGTCCCCGCGTTCGGCGGCGCCGGTGTCGTACCACGGCGCGCGCGGCTCGTAGGGCACATGCACGTCGTTCAGGTGCAGATAGAGCAGGCTGCGCGCATCGCCGTCGGCGTGCAGCTCGGGCCAGGCCGCGACCTGGAGCCGATCGTGTTCGGGATCGGGGA
>CAYYSY010000068.1:0-6207 GCA_964474355.1 uncultured Spirochaetaceae bacterium
GCAGGCCGATCAAGCGGCCGTCTGTGGCGCGCCCACACGCGGCCGCCCAGTTCCAGCGATTCGAGTACGGCCAGATGCCGCGCCCGAGATCCTGCACACCGGTCGCCGGCCCGGCTGCACCGATCTCCCAGCGGCGATCCCCCGCCCGCACGGTGCCCGTCGCGGGCCTCGAGTTCTGCTTCGACGTGAACTGGAAGCGCCGCTCGCTCCAGGGGATCACGACGTTGAGCGACTCGACCGTCTTCGGCTTCACGACCGTCACGTCGATGTCGACCGGCCCCAGCTGCGAGTCGAGGGCGCTCGCCCGCAGGCGCGTCGCGTCGTCCGACTCGTCGATGCCGAGGTCGAAGCCATTGCGTGACACGGAGACGGATCCCGTGCAGACCTGCTCCGGCAGCGAGAAGCCCGACCCGAGCGGCACCAGGACGCCCGCGTCGGCCGTCGCGAGATCGTTGCGATCGAGGAGCCAGAAGCTCGACAGCCCCGCGTAGTCGATGTCGGCGTAGACGAGCGAGACGATCACGTCCTTTGCCATCACGCACCAGTAGTCCCATCGCTTCTTGCGAAAATGGGCGCCGCGCAGGTTCGCTCGCAGCTGCGGCACGCGCGACCAGCCGCGCGCCGCGGCGTTCAAGCGTCCCCGGTCGTCACAAAGGTCGACGGGCGCGGTGATCTCTCGCTCGGTCTGCACGGCATCTCCTCGTGGTAGCATCGGCCGAAGGAGCATACGCCAGCGACCCCGCTCGCGACTCGGCGCCTCTCGCGCAGGCGCGGCGTACAGACAGGAGCCCACATGCCGGACCTCTTCGATCGCTACAAGGTCATCGACGTCGACAGCCACGTGTCCGAGCCCGCAGATCTCTGGACTTCGCGCGTCGCGAGCAAGTGGGGCGATGCCGTGCCGCACATCAAGAACATGGGTGGCAAGGACATCTGGTTCATCGGCGACACGCTCGTGCTGCCCGTCGGCACCGTCGCCATCGCGGGCTACGACGGCACCCTGCCCGAGTTCCCCGACACGATGGACGACATCCCGCCCGGGGCCCATCTGCCCGAGGCGCGCCTCGCCTACCTGGACGAAGAGGGGCTCCACGCCCAGGTGCTCTACCCGAACGTCGGTGGCTTCGGCTCGGGGGCGTTCCTCAAGATGAAGGAGCCCGAGCTGATGCTCGACTGCGTCCGGGCCTACAACGACTTCCTGATCGAGTGGTGCGCCACCGACCCGAACCGCCTCGTCCCGGTGATGGCGACGCCCTTCTGGGACGTCGATGCCTCGGTGAAGGAGATCGAGCGCTGCGCGGCCATGGGCCATCGTGGTGTGCTCTTCGGCAGCCAGCCCCAGTCGTTCGGCGAGCCGCCGCTCGCCGAGAAGCACTGGGACCCGATCTGGGCCGCCGCCCAGGCTGCCGGCCTGCCGATCAGCTTCCACATCGGCTCCGGCGCCGAGTGGGATCTCGGCGGTGCGGGCGACATCGGCACCCGCGCCCAGTTCGCCCGGGTCGGCGCGAACGCGTTCATCGAGAACGAGAAGTGCCTGGCCGACGTCATCTTCGGCGGCGTGTGCCACCGCTTCCCCGACCTGAAATTCGTCTCGGTCGAGAGCGGCATCGGGTGGCTGATCTTCGTGCTCGAGGCCTTCGACTGGCAGTGGTCGAACGCCGGCATCCACAAGGAGCACCCCGAGTACGACCTGCTGCCGAGCGAGTACTTCAAGCGGCAGATCTACGGCTGCTTCTGGTTCGAGGAGCACGGCCTCGCGAAGGCCCTCGAGCTCTACCCCGACAACATCCTCTACGAGACCGACTACCCGCACCCGACGTCGATGTCCGTCGGCCCGCAATCGATGGCGGTGCATCCGCGCGAGTACGCGTCACGCGTGCTCGACGGCATCGACGAGGCGGCGGTGGAGAAGGTGCTGCACGGCAACGCGGCGAAGCTCTACGGACTGACGTGATCGTGAGCGCGATGAAGGTCCACTCCCGTAGACCCATCGGGTGCGCGCGATGCTGACGCATCTGATCATCGCGGTCGGGCTCGTCCTCCTCACCGTGATCCTGCACGCGGCCTTCACGGCCGCGCTGATCAGTTGGCTGCGCACGCCGCTGGGACGCCGCTGGGCGACGGGCCGCACGGCGCTGCGCGTGGCAGTCCTCGGGGTCGCGGTCGCGGGATTGACCGTCCTGAGCTTCGTCGAAGCGACCCTGTGGGCCGCGGTGTACGTCTGGCTGGGCGCGATGACCAGCCTCCACGAGGCCATCTACTTCTCGCTCGTGACCTTCACGACGCTCGGCTACGGCGATGTCACACTGAGCGAGTCGTGGCGGCTGCTCGGCGCGCTCGAGTCGACCAACGGCATCATCATCTTCGGCTGGTCGACGGCACTCGTGGTCACGCTGCTGCAGCGGATTCTGATCGCGGATTCTTCCGACGACGCGACGTCGTGAGCGATCCAGTGCCACCAGCCGGTCACGGACCTGCCGCGGGTGGCGGCTCGGCCGACGCGGACGTCGCAGCTCCGGCCGCGAGCACCGCTCGCAGTCCCTGGATCATCGCCTCTTCCTCGTCGGGCGGCTCGAGGAAGGGGTAGAAGGCGATCGTGCGCTCCAGGACCATCACGTCATCGAGGAAGCCGTAGGTCGAGTCCGCGAGCGCGAGCTCCGCATCGAGGAGCTGGCTCTGCGCGTCGAGCAGGTCGAGGATCGAAGCCACGCCCAGCGTGTACGACTGGTCGACCAGGTCGAAGTTCCGGCTGGCCGCATCCTCCTGCCTGCGTGCGGCCTCGATGATGAAGAAGGAGCCCGCGGCCTGGGCGAAGGCGCCGCGAATCGACTGATCGAGCCCGAGCGACGTCGCGCGGCGCTGCGTGCGCAGCCGGCCCACGTCGGCCCTGGACTGGTCGAGGGCGGCCAGCCGGCCCCCACCGCGCGCGAGCGGATAGGCGAGGATGCCCTTCACGCCCCACTCGGTCTGGTTGAAGCTCGCGTCGTCGCTCTCGTTGGCCAGATAGTCGACGCCCGCGGCGACGCTCAGCGTCGGTGCCCAGAACACCCGCTTGCTCGCCGTCAGCTGGCGCTCGGCCGCCGCGATTCGTCCATCGAGGGCCTGGATCTCCGGGGATCGATCGAGGCCGACTCGCACGAAGTAGTCACGCATCCGCCGGTCGGCGTCTCCATCGGTGCTCGCAGCGGCGATGTCCTCGTCGGCGAAGACGAACCCGTAGTCATCGAGCGTGGCCGGCGCGATCTCGAGCTCGCCATCGAGCGGGCGGTTGCGCACCCGGTTCAGCTCGAAGGTGGCCTGCAGCACACCGACCGTCGCCGAGCGCACGTCGATGTCGTTCCCGGCGAGCTGCGTCTCCCAGCGCAGCACCTCCCGCTCACTCGACCACCCGGTCGCGATGCGTGCGCGCGACTTCTCCAGATTCTGCTTCGTCAGCTCGCGGTTGTTTTGCTCGATCTCCAGCCGACGCCGCGCCCGGCTGAGCGCCACGAATGCGACCGCAGCCTCCTCGACGACGGCCAGGCGCGCCGAGTCGTACTCGGCCACGTCGGCCTCGTAGAGGCGCTTCTGCATGGTGAAGCCGGCCCAGCTGTTCTCGTCGTACACGATCTGCGTGAGCCCGGCCGCGAGCAGGATCGACCCCTCGCGATTGTTGCCGCGGGCATCGTCGGATCGCTCGGCATCGAGCAGCTGAGCGCGCGCGCCGGTGTCGGCCTGCGGAAGCAGCGGCGCACGCGCCAGCCCGACGCTCGCGCGGCTCGCGTCGAGGGCCCGGCGTCTCGCGAGCAGATCGAGGTTGGAATCGATCGCTTCACGCGCCGATTCGGTGAGCGAGAGCGGCTCCGGCTGCTCCTGCGCCCCGGCTGCTCCGACGAGCGCGAGCAGCCACAGGGCGCAGGCCAGACGGTACACTCGTCGCGTCGGACGCGATCGCGGGTGGTCGAGCCGGCTCGTCACACTCGGCCGCTCGACATCGCGTCGAGTGGCCGACCCTCTACGGTGACTGCATGAGATCCACTGACCGTCCATCGATCCTCTATCGTGCTCGCGTCGCAAGCCGGGTCCTGGTCGTCGGGATCGCGTCTCTCCCGACCACCGTCGGCTGTGCGCCATCGACGAACATCGGCGGCGTCTACTTCCCGGCCTGGCTCGTCTGTACAGTGCTCGGAGTGGTCGGGGCGTACGCAGTCGCGCTCACGCTCGGTCGAAGCGCCTCGACGCGTCCGCTTGCCGACTCGGGCCTCTTCTTCGTCGCGCTCGTCACCGGCATCTCCCTGGCTTCCTGGCTCGCATTGTACAGCGGCTTCTGACCCCGCCGGCTCGAATAGCCGTGGGTCCGGACCCCGGCACATCCGGCAGGCGACCGGCCCGACCCGACCCTCGCCCCTCGCGCCACGGCGCCGATTGGACCAGAATGCGAGGCGTTCGAAGTCGCGGCCGGCCGGGTCCCGCGCACACCGCCGAGGTGAGGCATGAGCCGCAAGCTGCAGCTGTCGATCGTCGCCGCCGCCGTCGTCGCTGCCGTCGCGCTCGCCGTGCCGGTCCTGCGTCGCAGTGAGCGGTATCCGACGACCAGCGACGCCTACGTCGACGCAAACGTGGTGGGCATCGTGCCCCAGGTCGCAGGGCGCATCGTCGAGCTGCCGATCGCCGACAACCAGCCGGTCTCGGCCGGCGAGCTGCTCTTCCAGATCGACCCCCGCCCCTTCGAGATCCAGGTCGACCAGGCCCGCGCCCAGCTCGACCGCACGGGGCTCGACGTCACCGCGCTGACCGACCAGGTGGCGAGCGCGGAGGCCCGCGTGCGCTACGCCGAGGCGGCGCTGCAGCTCGCCGAGGCGCAGTGGGCGCGGGTCGAGCCGCTGGCGAAGATCGGCGCGGTGCCGTACCAGGATCGCGACAAGGCCCTCGCCGCTCTCGACGGCGCGCGCGCTGGGCTCGACAGCTCACAGTCACAGCTGGCCGAGGCCCGCGCCAACCTCGGCGATGCAGACGCCAACAATCCCGGGATCCGAGCCGCGGTCGCGCAGCTCGGCGCCGCCGAGCTCGAGCTGAGCTACGCGCGCGTCGAGTCACCGGTGAACGGGCTCGTGACCGACCTCGACGTCAGCGCGGGCAGCTACGCGAGCGTCGGGAGCCCGGCGCTGACGCTCATCGACACCGACAGCTGGCGCGTCGTCGCCTACTTCAAGGAGACCCAGCTCGAGCGGATCCGCGCCGGTCAGGCCGCCCTCGTCTACCTGAACGCGTACCCCGACATGAAGGTCGAAGGCTTCGTGCAGGGCGTGGGCTGGGCCGTCGAGCAGCAGAACGGCGACGGGGCGCCCGGCCCGTCCGGCGTGCCGACGGTCGACCCGACCGTGGCCTGGGTGGTCATGGCGCAGCGCTTCCCCGTGCGCATCACGATCCCCGACGCCGACCGCGATCGCCCGCTTCGCAAGGGGATGCGCGCCACGGTCCGGATCGACACCACGTCGACACCGGGCGATCGCTGAAGCAGGGCCGGCTCGCACGATGGCCCAGTCCACCCGCTCCATCGCGCTCGACCTCGTCGCGCTGCGGATCCCCGCTCCGTCTCCCGCGATGGCCTTCGCGATCCGCTCGGGCGTCGTCGTCGCTGCGGCCATCTGGCTCGGCAAGATGCCCGGAATCGTCGAGCACAGCTCGACCTGGATCCTGATCAGCGCTCTCACCGTGCTGCAGCCCACGGTCGGGAACGCGATGCTCCGCGGGCTCCTGCGTATCGCCGGCACGGTCGCGGGCGCGCTGACCGCGATCCTGCTCTTCGGACTCTTCGCACAGTCGCCGCCGCTCATGATGGCGGCGTTCTTCGTCGTACAGGCGGTCGGCGCATATGGGAATACCGGCCACCGCTTCCAGTACGCCTGGTTCGTCTGGGCGTTCACCACGGCGATCGTGCTCGGCAGCGCGGTCGTGGGCGAGGACGCGGTCGAGACGCTCGCCTTCGAGCGCGCCTCGATGGTGGCCCTCGGCATCCTGCTCGTGCTCGTCGCGGACCTGCTGCTGTGGCCGAGTCGGGCCGAGCCCAAGCTGCGTGCGAGCCTGGCCGCGCGCGCGAGATCGCTGGGCGCCGGGCTCGCGGCCGCCGTCGTGCCCGAATCTCGCGACGGCGTCGACGAGCCCGCGACGAACGAGGCCGATCCGAGCGCCATCACCGGCGAGCTGGCGCTGGTGGAGGCCGCGCGC
>CAYYSY010000069.1:0-4628 GCA_964474355.1 uncultured Spirochaetaceae bacterium
CCCTGCGCTTCTCGCACTTGCCGCCGACTTTGGACGATAGCCTCTATCGACAAAAGCCTCTGTAGCGCAGTGGTATGTGCTATATCGACCGCAAACTAACCACAAGGCTGCACAAAGCCATGTCGGGTCAAGGCGCTAGAGAAGTGCGCATAACTTAGGATAACTTATCTTCCCGCCAAAATCGGCTGCGATGTACGCATGCGCAAAGAACTGTGGCCTGACCTGGGAAAACACAGCCATGTGGCTGCCACACACGGTAAACAACTGAGGACTGAACCCTCGCTTCCCATCGCTCGAGCTCCCCCTCGCTCCCCCTCCCTTACACCCCCTCCCTCAATCCACATCCCTCATCCCCCGCCCTCACTCCCGCCCTCCCTCACTCCGGAACCGCCGCACCGCCGCCCCCCCCGCACCTGGCGGCCCCGCGCGCGCCGCCCTCTGACCGGGCAGGCGCGCGGGGCGGCAGGCTACCGCGCCACGCCCCTCACCGGCGACCGCACGAGCGGCTCGAGCGGCGAGCTGGAGGGATGGGCGTGGCGGGTGACCTCGATCGCGAGCCCCGGCATCGGCGTGCGCAGCTCTTCACGGGCGACGAGCGCGGCGACGCCCAGCCCGAAGACGACGACCGACAGCATCACGGCGAGTCCCTCGCCGATGCCGCCGCGCGCCGCGAACCCGGTCTGTGCGCAGCGATGGCGCGAAGGCCACCGCTCGGCTGCCTGGTGCATCCGACGCACGGCGCCCCGGTGCTCGGCCGGCGCTCGGCGCCGTCGGCTCGGAGTCACTCGCCGCGGGTGGCCCCCTCGTCTCGCGTGGACTCCGGTCGGGCTCGACTCACCCCGATGTCCGTGCCTCTCTCGGTGTCTCCCTCGCTCCCTCTGTCCATCCCTCTCTCCGTGGTCCTCTCCGTGGTCCTCTCGGTGGTCCTCTCCGCCGTGGCTCCTTCCGTGGTCCTCCATGTGAATCGATCGACCCGATGAACGACCTCGCTCGTGCTCTGCCATCTCGGCTCTCCCCCGATCCCGTCCGACCAGCACGATGGACGAGGGCTGTGACAGCCACGGTCACGGGGCCCGGGCCCCACGCCGGCAGGGGAGCCCGCCCCGGCTTGCGGGCCCAGGGGCCGTGAACTAGAGAAGCGCCATGTCGACGTCTGCCGCAGCGGCGCACCCGAGCTCGGAACGCACGCTCCGCATCGGGCTGGTCCAGTCGAGCTGCGACGACGACCGGGCCGCGAACCTCGAGCGTGCGCTCGCGGGCATCGCCGACGCCGCGGCGCGCGGCGCCCGCCTCGTGTGTCTCCAGGAGCTGTTCCAGTCGACATACCCGTGCCAGAGCGAGGATGCGGCGCGCTTCGACGAGGCGGAGCCGATCCCGGGGCCGGGGACCGAGGCGCTTGCCAAGGCGGCGGCCGAGCACGGCGTCGTCGTCGTCGGCTCGCTCTTCGAGCGGCGAGCGGCCGGCGTCTATCACAACACCGCGGTCGTACTCGACGCCGACGGGACGCTGGTGGGGCGCTATCGCAAGATGCACATCCCCGACGACCCGCTCTACTACGAGAAGTTCTACTTCACGCCGGGCGATCTGGGCTTCGTCGCCCATGACACCCGGGTCGGCCGCATCGGTGCGCTGGTCTGCTGGGATCAGTGGTTTCCGGAGGCTGCGCGGCTGACGGCGCTCGCCGGCGCCGAGATCCTTCTCTATCCCACGGCCATCGGCTGGCAGCACGGCGAGAGCGCCGACGAGGACGCCACCCAGCACGACAGCTGGGAGACGGCCCAGCGCGCCCACGCCATCGCCAACGGCGTCTTCGTCGTCGCAGTGAACCGCGCGGGGCACGAGCGCCTGCCCGGTGCGTCCGCAGACGATGGCATCCGCTTCTGGGGCCAGTCCTTCGTTGCCGATCCGCGCGGGCGCGTCATCGCGCGAGCGCCCGCGGACGAGGACGCCGTGCTCGTGGTGGACTGCGACCTCGGGCTCGTCGAGCAGACCCGACGCGACTGGCCGTTCCTGCGTGATCGCCGGATCGAGGCCTACGGCGACCTGCAGCGGCGCCTCCGCGACGAAGACGCGTGAGGGGCTCGCGTTCGGAACACGGCCGGTCCGGCACGCGACGCCCACGCCCTGCGCTCCGCCTTCCGGAGTCGACTCGTCACCCGCTGGCGTCATGACCGCGCCGAGCCCGAGCGCCGGCACGCCGGCGGCCGACGGCTATCGCTGGCCGGCCGAGTGGGAGCCCCACGACGCCACCTGGCTGTCGTGGCCGCACAACGCCGAGACCTGGCCGGGGCGTCTCGCCGCGGTCGAGGCGGCCTTCGTCGAAATGGTGGCGGCGATCGCGCCCGGGGAGCGCGTGTGCGTCAACGTCGTCGACGACGCCATGGCCGAGCGCGTACGCGCGCTGGTGCGCGAGCGCGATGCCGCGCTCGAGGCCCGCATCGAAACCCACCCGATCGCCACCGACGACGCCTGGGTCCGCGACCACGGCGCGCTCTTCGTGGTGGCCGGCCCCGGGGCGCAGAGCGGCGCGCCCGGGCTCGCCGTGGTCGACTTCGACTTCGATGCCTGGGGCGGCAAGTATCCGCCCTGGGATCGAGACGCCGAGGTCGCCCGGCGCATGGCCGAGATCACCCGGGTGAGGCGCTATGCCCCGCACGTCGTGCTCGAGCCCGGTGCCATCGACGGCAACGGCGGCGGAGTCGTGCTCACGACCGAGTCCTGCCTGCTCCACCCGAATCGCGGTCGAGAGGGTCGCGCGCGCGATCGAAGCGAGCTCGAGCGCGTGCTCTGCGAGCAGCTCGGCGCGGAGCGCGTCGTCTGGCTCGGCGAGGGCATCGTCGGCGACGACACCGATGGCCACGTCGACGACCTGACACGCTTCGTCGGGCCCGAGGTCATCGTGACCGCCGTCGAGCCGGACCCCACCGACGAGAACCATCGTCCGCTGGCCGACAACCTCGCTCGGCTCCGTCAGCTCAGGGCAGCCGAATGGCCCGCGCTGGATGTCGCCCTGCTGCCGATGCCGGCGCCCCTTCATGCGGATGGCGATCGGCTGCCCGCGAGCCACGCGAACTTCTACGTCGCGAACGCGGCCGTGCTCGTCCCGGTCTTCGGTGGTCAGAGCGACGAGCGGGCGATCGCGGTGCTGGCCGACCTCTTTCCGGGGCGCGACGTCGTCGGCATCGAGAGCCGAGACCTCGTGGTCGGTCTGGGCGCCGTCCATTGCCTGACGCAGCAGCAGCCGGCGGCGCCGGGCTCGCGCGGGATCCCCCCAAAGGGCCCGAAATCGCCAAAAGGTTGAATTCTCAATCACCTTTCCGTGAAACGGGCGATTCGGTAAACCCTCACTCGCATGCGAGACAGACCGTTTCGTAATTGACCGCGTGGAGGTCCAAATGGCCGAGATCCAGGCATCCCGGCACGACATCGTGATCGTCGGTGGTGGAGGCGCGGGGCTTCGCGCAGCCATCGCTGCGGCGGAGGCCAACCCGTCGGCCTCGATCGCGTTGGTGTCCAAGGTCTATCCGATGCGCAGCCACACCGTGTCGGCCGAGGGCGGCGCGGCGGCGGTGGCGCGCGCCGACGACAACGAGGAGCTGCACGGCTACGACACCGTGAAGGGCTCCGACTTCCTCGGCGACCAGAACGTCATCGAGTACTTCGTGCAGGAGGCGCCGAAGGAGCTCGCGTTGCTCGAGAACTGGGGCTGCCCCTGGTCGCGCAACGACGACGGCACGGTCGCGACGCGCGCCTTCGGCGGCATGACGACCAAGCGCACGTGGTACGCCGCCGACAAGGTCGGCTTCCACATGCTGCATGCGCTCTTCCAGCACTGCATGCGCTTCGAGAACATCGTCCGCTACGACGAGTACTTCGTGTCGAAGCTCCTCATCGAGAACGGTGAGGCCAAGGGCGTCGCGGCGATGAACATCCGCACGGGCGAGTACCAGGCGGTGCTCGGTCGCGCGGTCATCCTCTGCACGGGTGGCGCGGGCAAGATCTTCCCGTTCACGACGAACGGCACGATCAAGACCGGTGACGGCATGGCGCTCGCCTACTGCGCCGGCCTGCCCCTGAAGGACATGGAGTTCGTCCAGTACCACCCGACGGGCCTGCCCGGTACGGGCATCCTCATCACCGAGGCGGCGCGTGGCGAGGGCGGCTACCTCCGCAACAAGGACGACGAGCGCTTCCTCGTCGAGTACGACTACGGCGTCGGTCAGAAGGCCGAGCTCGGTCCGCGCGACATGGTCTCGCGCGCGATCATCCAGGAGTTCGAGGCGGGGCGCGCCTTCGAGAGCTCGCTCGGCATGTACGCGGGGCTCGACCTCACGCACCTCGGTGAGGCGCACATCATGGAGAAGCTCCCCTTCGTGCGGGAGCTCGCGAAGACCTACATCGGCGTCGATCCGGTGCACGAGTACATCCCGATCCGCCCGGTCGTCCACTACATGATGGGCGGCGTCGATTCGAACGTGAAGTCCGAGACGGACATCCCCGGTCTCTACGCCGCGGGCGAGGTGGCCTGTGCGTCGCTGAACGGCGCGAACCGGCTGGGGTCGAACTCGTTGACCGAGTGCCTGGTCGCCGGCGCCGCTGCGGGGCTGAACGCCCTCGAGTTCGCCGAC
>CAYYSY010000070.1:0-15764 GCA_964474355.1 uncultured Spirochaetaceae bacterium
CGCGCCAGGGACTCCGGATCGCGCGAGAGCTGGTCCACGATGCTGCGCGGCCCCTCGCCGGGAAACAGCGTGACCGTGTCGACGCCCGGCTCGAAGCCGAAGTCGGTCGACAGCGGCGCCCACGGAGAGCCCTCCTCGTCCTCTGCGAAGCAGAACGAGAGCTTGCCGGGGTTGCCGAACGTGGCGCGGTCGACCTCGCCGGGCCGGCCACCGCCGACGTTGCGAATCACGAGCTGGAGCGCGCGGCCGATCGTCGAGTTCGCGCGGTTGCCCTGGCCGAACACGTTGCCGCCCGAGTTCATGCCGATGTGGCGGCGCACCGGGCCGTTCACGATCACGACCGGCGATACGGGCATCGTCGTGGCGAGCAGCCCGTGCATGTTGAATTCGTCCGTGCACGCCGCCTCGACCGCGGCGAGCACGACCGGCAGGTACTCGGGTAGGCAGCCCGCCATCACGGCGTTCACTGCGACCTTCTCGACCGTGCACGGCACGAGATCGGGCGGGACGATCGCGACCTCTTCGCCGGGGGCGCGCAGAGTACCGGCGAGCATCTGCGCGACCCTCGCGCGGGTGGGCGGCACCAGCGGCAGGCCATCGCTCCAGCCGCGGGCGAACATCGCCTCGATGGGATCCTCGCGCTCGCCGAGATCGACCGGCCGCGACGCGAGCGTGAGCCCGCCGAAGCGCACGGCCAGCTCGGGGGCGAGCTCTGGATCGACCGAGCGCGAGCCACAGCCCGGCCGCTGCTCCGGCAGCGCGGGGCCGAGGCCTTCGAGCCCGCTGACGGCCTCCCAGTCGCCGCGATGCCAGCCGATTGCGCGGCCCGACTCGCTGCCCGACTCCATGCGAACGAGGGTGGGGACGGTCTCGACGCCGCTGCGCCACGAGTGTTCGAGCCCTCGATCGTCGACCACGTCGCCCTGCTCGGGGAAGCCCGGGTCGTCCTGCGAGAAGATCTTCACGCCCAGACGCTCACCGATGTCGGCCAGCACCGGCGCGACCAGCTCGCAGGTCGGGCAGTCGCGCTTGACGAATGCGACGAGGCCATCGGCGGGCAGCGCGGGGTCGGTGCGGGTCATGCCTGACTCCTTCAGCACACGTCGACGGTGAAGCGGGCGACCGAAGCGGGGCCAGCGAGCGTCGCCCACGCGGGTCGCGGCCGCCAGCACGGCGCTAGAATGCGGCTCTGCGCGACGCACGCAAGAGAGAGGCCCCATGCCCCAGATCGACTACGACGTCTTCGATGCGGACAACCACTACTACGAGGCCGAGGACGCGTTCACACGCCACCTCGACCCGCGCCTCGGCCCGCGCACGGTGCAATGGTGCGAGATCGAGGGCCGCCGCTACCACGTGGTCGGCGGCCAGGTGAGCCGCGCCGTCGCGAACCCCACGTTCGATCCCATCGCCAAGCCCGGCTGCATGTGCGAGTACTTCCGCGGCAACCCGAACGGCCGCAACCCCATCGAGTTCCTCCGCGACCGCGAGCCGATTCGCCCGGAGTACCTCGACCGCGACGCCCGCGTGAAGGTCATGGGCGAGCAGGGGCTCGAGGCGATCTGGCTCTTCCCCACCCTCGGCGTGCTCTACGAGGAGCTGCTGAAGGAAGACCCCGAGGCGATCACCTGGACGTTCCGCGCCTTCAATCAGTGGCTCCACGAGGATTGGGGCTTCGACTACCAGGACAAGATCTTCTCGGCGCCCTACATCTCGCTCGCCGACCTCGACTGGGCGATCGACGAGCTCGAGTGGTGCCTCGAACGCGGCGCCCGGCTCATCTGCATCCGCCCGGCCGCGGTGTACTCGCCGCTCGGCTCGAAGTCCCCTTCCGATCCGGCGTTCGACCCCTTCTGGGCGCGCGCAAACGAGGCGGGCATCGCGGTCATCGCCCACGCCGGCGACTCCGGCTACAGCAGCCAGGGCTATGCCGACGACAAGTTCGGCGCGACCTTCTCGGGCGGGGGCTACGGCCCCTCGGTGAAGACGTGGGCGATCGAGCGCGCCTGCCAGGACTTCCTCGCGACGCTCATGTTCGACAAGCTCTTCGAGCGCTTTCCGAACGTCCGGGTCGCGGCCATCGAGAACGGCTCGGAGTACCTGCCCGACCTCTTCCGCAAGCTCACGTCGAGTGCGAAGCGCATGCCGGGCTACTACGCCGAGGACCCGGTCGAGCTCTTCAAGCGCCACGTCTGGATCAACCCGTTCTGGGAGGACGACATCCACGAGGTCGTCGAGTGGATGGGCGCCGATCGCGTGATCTTCGGCTCGGACTGGCCGCACATCGAGGGCATGCCGCAGCCGCTCGACTATCTCGCCGAGCTCGAGGGCTTCTCGGACGGCGACGTCCGTCGCATCATGCGTGACAACGCGCGCGAGCTGAACACGCCGGTCGGCGGCTGAGCGGCCGCGGCGACGCGCCCGCGCATGGCGGGCGAACGGGAGGCCTCGATGAAGTGGCTCGCGTGGCTCGGCGGAGTCGCCCTCGTGGCCGCCCTGCTCATCGTGTCATGCGGCGGCGAGGACCTCCTTCCCGGCGAGATCCGCGGCGACGCCCGGGCGCCGGCGCTCGACGCCCGGCGCGCGCGGCTCCAGTCCGAGGGCATCGCGGCCATCGGCGGGGGCGACAAGCAGATCCTGTTCGGCGACCTCCACGGCCACACCCTGTACTCGGTCGACGCGTACCTCTACGCGTTGCCGATCTTCTCTGCGAGCGACGGCGGTCATCCGCCCGCCGACGCCTGCGACTACGCGCGGCACTGCTCGGCGCTCGACTTCTTCTCGCTGAACGATCACGCCGAGGGCATCACGCCCGAGCGCTGGCGCGCCTCCGTCGAGAGCCTGCGCGATTGCGCCGCGCGGAGCGGCGACGCCGCGAACCCCGACATCGTGCCGTTCCTCGGCTGGGAGTGGACGCAGGTCGGCCAGACACCCGAGACGCATTGGGGTCACAAGAACGTGATCCTGCGCGGGCTCGAAGACGACGAGATCACCGCGCGTGCGATCGCCTACCGCCCACCCGAGGACATGGATCGCGCGCCGAATCCGCTGGCGCTGCGCACGGGCGAGGCGCTGGCCAGCCTCGCCGGCCGCCCCTACGCGGACTTCCTCTGGTGGCTCGGCCGACTGCTGGACATGCCCGCCTGCCCCGCAGACACGCCGAGCCCCGAGCTGCCCGAGGACTGCCTCGAGAGCGCGATCGACCCGGCCGAGCTCTTCCGCAAGCTCGACGAGTGGGGCGTCGACAGCCTGGTGATCCCCCATGGCCTCGCCTGGGGCATCCATGCACCGCCGGGCGCGCAGATGGACGGCCAGCTCGAGCCCGGTCAGCACGATCCCGATCGTCAGACTCTGCTCGAGGTCTTCTCGGGCCACGGCAACAGCGAGGAGTACCGCGCCGGCGTCTTTCGCGCGGACGGCGGCTCGCCGGACGAGACCTGCCCCGCGCCGACGCCCGGCTTCCTCCCATGCTGCTGGCAGGCGGGCGAGCTCATGCGCGCGCGCTGCGGCGATCTCGAGGCCGACGCCTGCGAGGCGAAGGTCGAGCAGGCGCAGCGCAATGCGCTCGCCGCCGGCACGACGCCGCGAAAGGTGATCCCCGACGCGAGCCCCGCCGAGTGGCTCGACTGCGACCAGTGCCGCGACTGCTTCAAGCCCGCGCAGACCCTGCGCCCGCACATGAGCGCGCAGTACGCGATGGCGATCACACGCGAAGGCGGGGAGGAAGTCGCGCCAGACACGCCCGACCGCTTCCGCTTCGGCTTCATCGCATCGAGCGACAATCACAGCGCGCGGGCGGGCACGGGCTTCAAGCAGGTGCGCCGGCTCGAGTCCACCGATGCGCGCGGCCTCGCCGACACGAAGGTGGCCCGCCTCATCGCCGGCGTCGACGATCCGCCGTTGCCGCCCGAGCAGCTGCCGCTCGAGGTGGTGCCCAACCCGCGCAGCTTCGACGCCCTCTTCCAGACCGAGCGCACGTCGAGCTTCCTCTACCCGGGCGGCATCGTCGCCGTGCACGCGGAGGCGCGAGACCGTGATGCCATCTGGCGCGCGTTCGAGCGGCGCGAGGTGTACGGCACGAGCGGGCCGCGGATCCTGCTCTGGTTCGATCTGATCGATGAGACGGGAGGGCGCGTCGCAATGGGCAGCGAGACTGCGCGCAGCACGGCCCCGACGTTCGAGGTGAAGGCGGTCGGCGCCCACGAGCAGCTCCCCGGCTGTCCCGACGGCGCGGGGGGCGGCATGGGGCACGAGGCGCTCGAGGCGCTCTGTTACGGCGAGTGCGATCACCCGGGCGAGCGGCGCATCCCCATCGAGGCGATCGAGATCGTGCGAATCCGCCCGCAGCAGGCATCGGGTGAGCACATCGCCGACCGCATCGAGGACCCGTGGCGCCGCTTCGAATGCGCCCCCGATCCGGCCGGATGCAGCGTGCGCTTCCGTGACGACTCGTTCGAGGCGAGCGACGGCGACTTCGTCTACTACGCGCGCGCGCTCCAGGCGTCGACACCGGCCATCAATGGTGCAGGCGCGCGCGTGGCGTTCGACGACGAGGGACGCGCGACGAGCGCGCGGCCCTGCCTCGCCGGCATCGGCGGCGATCCCGACGACGACTGCCTGGCGCCGGTCTCGGAGCGCGCCTGGTCATCGCCGATCTTCGTCGATCGGGCGTGGGTGGGCGGACGGCTTTGAAACGGGACGCGAGCAGCCCGTCGATCGGTGCAAGGGCGCTCACCGCGGGAGTGCTCGCGTCCGCGCTCTGCCTCGCCGCCTGTGGCAGCGAGCCGACGCGCGAAGACGCGGCCGCGACGAAGGGCGACGTCTTCGTCGTCGTGATCGACACGCTGCGGCGCGACTCGCTCCGCACCTTCGCCCCCGACTCGCCGCTCGGCGAAGCCTTCGATGCCCTCGCACGCGACTCGATCGTCTTCGACGATCTCCGCTCGGGCACGTCGTGGACTCGACCCGCCGTCGCGAGTCTGCTGACGGGCCAGCACTCGAAGCGCCATGGCATCCACGGCCGACGCGACGTGCTGCCGGCCACCGGCCCGCACGTGGTCGAACGACTGCGGGACGCCGGCTATGCGACCCACGCCTGGTCCGCGAACCCGAACGTCCTGCCGCTCTGGGGCTTCGGCCGCGGCTTCGACACGTTCGTCGATCTCGGTGAGAACCTGCCCCAGGAGCCCGGCCGCACCCGCGTGCCCAAGGTCGAGGGTCGGATGGCCTTCGAGCGCGTGCTCGAGGCCGTCGACCGGGCCGACGGCCCCGGCTTCTACTACGTCCACGTCGTCGATCCGCACCCGCCTTATCGGCCGTCGAAGGAAGACCTCGCGGCCATCGACGCGATGGGCGACGCGATCCGCGACACCTTCCCCGTCGAAATCGGCAGCCCGTTCACCCGGGTCGCCTGGGAGCGCTCCTACCGCCGCTACATGGGCGAGGTCCTCGACGTCGACCGGGCACTGGGCGAGCTCGTCGCAGGCCTGAAGGCGCGCGACCGCTATGACGACGCGACGATCCTCGTCGTGTCGGATCACGGCGAGGAGTTCCTCGAGCACGGCGGCGAGGGCCACGGCTTCACGCTCTTCGAGGAGGTGCTGCGCGTGCCCGGGCTCCTCAAGCGGGCCGACGGCGCCGGTGCAGGCACGCGCTACGAGGGACCGGTCGAGCTCGTCGACATGATGCCCACCCTGCTGGCGTCGATCGGTCTCACGCCGCCCCCCGAGATCGACGGCCGCAACCTGCTCGAGGTGCACCCCGACGCCGATCGGGCTCGCTACGCCGATCTGTTCCTCGACCGCTCACGTCTCGCTGCCGTCTATGAGGGGGGCCACAAGCTGATCGTCGACTATCTCACCGACCGGGCCGAGCTCTTCGATCTCGAGAGAGACCCCGAGGAGCGACGCGACCTCTCGCGCAAGGATCCCGAGCGCACGACGCGCATGAAGGCGCTGCTCGTCAGTGCGCGGGCGCGGCACGCGGCGGGGTGGCATCTCCGCGGCTGCGGCTGCCGGGACCGCACCGACGAGCTGAGCTTCGACCTCGAATGGGCGCCCGAGCGAAAGGAAGCGGCCGCGACCACGCTCGACGTCGAATCGAGCGACACGCTGACCACGACCCCGGGCGGCGCCCGGGTCAGGTGGGTGCTCGAGCCCGATCGCGGTCGTGCAGTCTCGGAGGAGACCCGGCGTGCGGATCGCGACGAGCTCGTGCTCGCGGCGAGCGATGACGCGGACGCCCGCGTCGTGCCGTCGGGGGACGGCGGACTCGCGGTCGCGTTCGGCGCCGGACCGATCGCCGTCGTGAGCGAGCCTCTCGATCTCGCAGGGCGGCGCCCCGAGGCGGCCATCAGTGCGAGCGAGCCCGTCGACTGCCTGGCGTTGGTGCGCGCGTACGCGTCGAAGGACCCGGGCGCCGGCGATCTTTGCGAGCCCCACCTGCGGATCTGGTACGTCGCCGAGCCGGAGTCGCACGAAGGTGAGCTCGACCCCGACGTCCGCGACCGGCTCCGCGCCCTCGGCTACGCGGAGTAGCGGCGGAGCGAAGCCGGGTCGAGCCCAGCGCTGCCGACCCCGGCGCTGTGCTACACCGAGCGCGCCGGACCCGGCCCAATCGAGCGAGCCGGACCCGGTCCACCGGCCCGCACCGCGCGAGCGAGCCGGCCATGCACCGACCGCCCGCACCGCGCGAGCGAGCCGGCCATGCACCGACCGCCCGCACGACGCGAGCGAGCCGGCCATGCACCGACCGCCCGCACAACGCGAGCGCGCGGCCACGCACCGCCCGCCCGCACCACGGAGGAAGCGCCCTTGCCTTCGCCCCCGTTTCGACTCGCCGCACGCCGCCGTCTTCGAGGCACCCGCTCGCCGGTCCCCGGCCGCATCGCCATCGCCTGCGTATGCCTGGCGATCGCGCTCGGCTGCGCGGGCCGACTCTCGGGCGTCGTCGACTTCGACTCCGACACCGACTTCGAGTCCAAGCGCACCCTCGCCTTCTACGAGGACGCGTACCCGCTCGAGCGAAAGCAGACCGAGGTGCGCCAGCTGATCCGCGCGGCCATCGAGCAGAACCTCCGCGGGCGCGGCTATGGCTTCGGCCGTGCGGGCGAGGCCGACCTGCTCATCGTCTATCACGTCGGCAATCGCGCGAAGATGCACTTCGGCGGAACGATGACCTCGACCCAGCGCGAGGCCAGCTTGTCGATTGCATTCCAGGATCCGGTGACGCGGCGCAGCGTCTGGTACGGCACGGTCGAGCAGACCTGGTCGGAAGACGCGGACCGGGCCGAACGCGTGGACACCGCCGTCACGACGCTGCTCGACAAGTTCCCCCCCGAGAGCGGCGCCAGCGGCGAGATTCGCGTGCGCGAGTAGCGCGCCGCCCGGCACAGCCTCCCCGGATCGCCGCGCGGTCTCCGGTGCGAGGATCGCGCTTTCTTGTATCGGATGGCCGTTTTCCGGCGCCCACGACGTCTCGAGCCGTCGACGCCGCCTAGACTCCCGGGCTCCGCGGCGGAGAGCTCACCGCCCCTCGCGACGATCCGAATCGAAGGAACGACCATGTCCGAACAGACGAATCGACGCATCGTCGTCGTCAAGCGCCCGACCGCTCTCCCGACCGACGAGTGCTTCGAGCTCCGCGAAGAGCCGATGCCGCCGCTGGCCGAAGATCAGGTGCGGATTCGCGTCGAAGCGATCTCCATCGACCCCGCCATGCGCGCCTGGCTCGACGCCGAGAACTACATGGCGCCGCTCGACCTCGGCGAAACGATGCGCGGGCTCGCCGTCGGCCAGGTGGTCGAAAGCAACCACGACTCGATGAAGCCCGGCCAGTGGGTGCAGGGCCCCCTCGGCGTCCAGACCTTCAAGGACACTCCACCCTTCAACGTGAAGCCGATCGATCCCGACGAGAAGGTGCCGGCGACCGCCTGGCTGGGTGCGATGGGCCTGACGGCCGGCATCACGGCGTACTTCGGGCTGCTCGAGTGCGGAGACCCGCAGCCGGGCGATCTCGTGGTCATGTCGACGGCCGCGGGCGCCGTGGGATCGATCGCAGGGCAGATCGCGCGCATCAAGGGGGCGCGCGTGATCGGCATCGCCGGCGGCCCCGACAAGTGCCGTTACGTCGTGGAGCAGCTAGGCTTCGACGACTGCATCGACTACAAGAACTCGGACGTGCACGCCGAGCTCCGCCGCCTCGCGCCGGACGGCATCGACGTGTACTTCGACAACGTCGGTGGCGAGATCCTCGACCACGCCCTCGACAATCTCGCCCAGGGCGCTCGCGTCGTGCTCTGCGGCGCGATCACGCAGTACAACCGCAGGCACGACATCCAGGGTCCCAAGATGTACCTCCGGATCGCGGAACGGAACGCGAAGATGGAGGGCTTCACCGCCGACCGCTTCGCTCCGAGATTCGCCGAGGCCGAAGCGGATCTGCGTGGCTGGCTCGCTTCGGGCGAGCTCGTCGTGCGAGAGCACGTCGAGCACGGCATAGAGAGCTACCCGTCGACGCTTCGCATGCTCTTCGACGGCAGCCACATGGGCAAGCTGCTGCTCGCTCCCTGAGCCGGCGCCTCCCACCCCGCCCCTCTCCAGGAGTCCGACATGAAGTCCGAAGAGCTCTTCGATCTCTCCGACGACGTCGCCGTCGTCACCGGCGCTGGCCGTGGCATCGGCGAAGGCATCGCCCACGTACTGGCGGGCGCCGGCGCCGCCGTCGTCCTGGCCGCGCGTCGCGGCGACGAAGTCGAGCGCGTCGCCGAAGACATCCGCAAGGAGGGCGGGCGCGCGCTCGCCGTGCCGACGGACGTGACCGACGAGGCCGCCATCGAGGCCCTCGCCAAGGCCGCGGTCGACACGTTCGGCAAGCTCTCGATCTGGGTGAACAACGCGGGCGGCTCGCCGGTACAGGGCAAGCTCGTCGAGATGGACCGCAGCGACTGGGACGCGGCGATCGAGCTGAACCTGACGTCGGTGTGGAGCTGCATCAAGATCGCTTCTCGTCACATGGACACGGGCAGCATCATCAACATCTCGTCGCTGGCCGGCCACGGCCCGGCGCCGGGCAGCGGCCACTACGGGGCGGCGAAGGCCGGAGCGAACTCGCTCACGCAGACGTTCGGCCGCGAGCTCGCCCCGAAGATCCGGGTGAACGGCATCTCCCCCGGTGCGGTCCCCACCGAGATCATGATGCAGGCCACCGGCCTCACCGAGGAGACCCTGCCCAACCTCGTGCATGGCGCGCGGATCGCGATGCGAAGGCTCGGCACGCCCGAGGACATCGGCGCGGCCACGCTCTTCCTCGCCTCGCGAGCCTCGAGCTGGATCACCGGAGAGACGCTCGTCGTCACCGGCGGCATGCCAATGGGCTGACCGGGCCGCGACCCGGTGACGCAGGAATTGCGCCGGAACATTCCGTTCCGACTGCAACGCGATTTCAGCCGGGGCCCCCACGACGGACCGCTCGCCCGACCGGGCGGACAATGTTCTTCGCATCCCGATCTCGAACCGATAAGATCCCCCGTCGACCCTGTTCTACCCGGCGAGGATCTCATGCGACGTCGCGGCGTCTGGCGAAACGAGCGCATCCGGTGCGCCCTCCTGTCGATCGTGATGCTGCTCCTGTCGGCTCTCGCCGGCGGCCCGGCTCTGGCCGTCTGCTCGACGCTCGGCCTGCCCGAGGGCCGGAAGGTGGCCCAGCTCCAGACCTCACTCGGTGAGATCTGCATCGAGCTCCTCGACGGCGTGGGCGAAGCGCCCGGGCACGTCGAGAACTTCCTCTGGTATCTCGACAACGATCAGCTGACCAACACGTTCTTCCATCGCCGCGTTGCGGGGTTCGTGATCCAGGGCGCCGACTTCCGATTCGATGGCGAAGTGATCGAGCGGACCGATCCGCGGCCCGACGTCGAGGTCACGAACGAGCCATGCGCGCTGCCGGACCCTCCTGAGGAGCAGATCTGCGCCGAGCGCGGCAACGAGGCGTACACGGTCGCGCTGGCCAAGCAGTCCGGGCTGCCGAACAGCGGCACCACGAGCTGGTTCATCAACCTCGCCGACAACCGCCCGAATCTCGACAACCAGAACGAGGGCTTCACGGTCTTCGGACGCATCACCGATGCCGCGAGCCAGGCGGTGGTCGATGCGATCGCGGCGGCTCCGGACGCGCTACCGCTCTACGAAGAGCTCTTCTGGGTCGGCGCCGAGACGGCGCAGCTGCGCAGCCTGGGCGACCAGATCCCGTACTTCAACGAGCCCCTGCCTCCAATCAATGGAGGTGACACCGGCGGCTGTACGGACCTGACCGACCTGGCGACGGTGCTCCAGCCCGACATCGATGACCTGCTCTTCGAGCTCCACGACCCCGAAGGCCAGAGCCCCTACTACCTCACCGTGAGCGCGACGTGCGGCACGCCGCACGAGGGATCGATCGTCGGCTGGCTGCCGCAGGCCGGCCCGCCCGAGTGCCCCGAGCTCGACCGCGCCGCGCTGCGCACGCTGCAGCCCACGCAGGCGACGGGTGGGCTGCCGACGGTCCCCTCGCCCTTCGAGTACATGATCTTCACCTGCGAGCAGCTCGAGCAGGCCATCGCCGACCGCGACGCGTATCGCGCCACGATGCAGACCGAGTTCTTCGACGGGCTCGTCTTCATCGAGGACGCGATCGTGCAAGAGGTCCCCGAGCCCTCCACGGCCTCGGTCGCCGCCACCGCACTCGCCGCCGCGGCCTGGCTCCGCAACCGGTCGCGGCGACGCCGCGCGACGCGCACGACCTGATCGCAACGACCCGAAGCTAGACCCGGCCGTGTTCCAGCGGCAGTCGGATCACCACCTGCGCGCCGCCGCGGGGTGAGTCCGTCATCTCGATCGAGCCGCCGAGATCGCCGACGGCCTTCGACGCCATCGCGAGGCCGAGGCCGGAGCCGGGCTCATCCGTGCGCGTCGTGAAGAAGGGGTCGAAGACGCGCTCGCGCAGCTCGCTCGGCACGCCAGGACCGTCGTCGGAGATCACGACGACGATGGAGCTGCCGCGGCGCTCTGTGCGCACGTCGATGTGCCCGGATGCATCTCCGATCGCGCGCTCGGCGTTCTCGAGCACCTCGACCAGCGACTGCAGCAGCCCATCCCGGTCTCCATGCGCGCGGCCCGGCTCATCGCACAGCTGGAGGTGCACCACCACGTCCTCCGAGGCTTCGAGGTCGCGGGCCCGCACCGCGTCCATGACCACGTCGTTGACCTCGAAGTCGGTCGAGAGGATCGGCTCGGGGCTAGAGAGCCGCTGCAGGCGGTCGACGATGCTGCCGATCCGGTCGATGCCCTCGAGGCTCTCGTGCAGCACCTCCCGCACCTCTTCGCCGACCTCGACCTCGAGTGTCTCGGCGTTGTCGGTCGGCTTGGGGAGCAAGCCGAGCAGATGCGTCACGTTCGCGCGCACGTAGGCGAGCGGATTGTTCACCTCGTGGGCAATGCCGGCCGCGAGCCCCGTGACCGCCTCGCTGCGCCGGCTCTGTCGCAGCACCGCCTCGTATCGGTATGCTGCCGTTCGCTCGCGCAGGATCAGGTAGATCCCCGCAACGTCCCCTTCGGTGTCGCAGACGGTCGACCCGCGCACCTCGTAGACGCGGCCGTCGTAGGCCTCCTTCTGCGTCTCGAACCCTCCGGATCCTGCGCACATCTCGCTCATGAGGTCCATGAAGCCGTCGCGATCGAGGTCCATGCGGCCCTCCGTCTGGGCCTCGATGACACGCACCAGCGGCTGCCCCGCGACCTCCGAGAGCCGCACGCGGGTCATCCCCTCGGCCGCGGCGTTCATGTGGACGATCAGGCCGTCCGGGTCGGCGACGATCACGCCGTCCTTCAGCTGGTCGATCACGTCGCGTCGGGCGATCGGCATCGTATCGAGCAGGCGGAACCGCCAGTCCACCACGTAGAGCAGGATCGTCGAGATGCCGAGCAGCATCGGCGTGCGATCGTACGTGTACTCGACGAGGCCAAGGGTGTGCGTGACGCTGGTCGAGAGCGGCAACAACGCAGCGACCACCATCAGGAGCGATCGGGTCTGCACCCGGCCGCGCATCAGCCGCATCGATGCGCGTACGTAGAGCGCCGAGCCCGACACCACGAGCAGGTACGCCCACGTGATCCACGGCCAGAAGAGCGGCCCGGCCCAATACTGGGCGCTCTTGTCGTTCATATGCTCCGGGTGGGCGACGAGCAGCTCGTGCAGCGGGTTCGTGATCAGCGCGAGCGAAACGAGACACGAGGGGGCAAGGATCCACAGCGCGACCCGGCCGAAGCCGAGCAGCCGGACCCGCTCCGTGAAGGAGAGCGCGAGCCACGTCCAGGCCGGCGCCACGAAGAACGCGCCCGCCATCCCCGCGCAGCTCATCGCGTAGGCACGGGCCGCATCTGGCTCGACGCGCGCGAGCGCGACGCCCCCCGTCCAGACCATCAGCGACAGCATGAGCCCGACGACCGCGCGCGTCGAGTGGCTGCGGTCGGAGCGGGCCAGCGTGTGGGCCGCCATCATGGCCGCCATCACGAAGGTGACGGAAGATTCGATGAATTGCGGATGCATGGGACGGAGCTGCCGACTCCTCTCGTTCTCCTCCTGATCGACGGATCGGCTCCACGAGTTGACCTCGGCCGGCGGCGGATGGCCTCGTTCGCTCCTCGCCCGGGCGCTTTCGATCCAGCTGCGCCGCCCTGCCCTCCGGGAAGGCCGCTTGCTAGACTGGCGCCTCGCGCCCCGGACCACGGATGGGATCCGAGCCATGTACACCGGCATCACGCGCGGCACGTTCGAGGTGGTGTCGCTCGAGCGGCGCCCCGGCCTGCTCGCCTACGCGGTGGCCCTGCCCGATGCGCTCCGCGAGGGGCTCGAGACCGGGGCGAGCGTCTCGATCGACGGCGTCTGCCAGACGGTCGTCGCCGTGACCGACGAAGGCGTCCACTTCGAGGCAATCCAGGAGACGCTCGACCTCACCACCCTCTCCGATCTCGAGAAGGGCCAGCGGGTGGCTGTCGAGCGCAGCGCACGGGTCGGCGACGAGATCGGCGGGCACGACGTCGCGGGGCACGTGGTGGGGACCGGCACCATCGTGGCCCGTCGGGCCGCGGGAGAGGGTCTCGACCTCCAGGTCGAGGTACCGCCGGCTTGGATGAAGTACGTGCTCCACAAGGGCTTCATCGCCATCGACGGCTCGAGCCTCACGGTGGGCGAGCGCGACGCCGACCACGGCCGCTTCGACCTCCACCTCATCCCTGAGACCCTGCGGCTCACGAATCTCGGCCGCCGCCAGCCGGGCGATCGAGTGAACGTCGAGCTCGATCCGCGCACCGTCGCCATCGTCGACACCGTGGAGCGGGTGCTCGAAGAGCGCGCTGGGGCGACGGACGCGTAGCTCAGAGCCAGGAGCAGCGGGCCAGGCCCGCCGAACACGGCCGCCGGCGGGCGTCGCCCCGATGCTATGTTGCCGCGTCAGCCACACAGTGCGGCGCGCATCCGGCCCGAGCCGGCGCGCCAACGGGAGCGCCCACCATGTCCGACTTCGACCTCATCATTCGCGGCGGCAGCATCGTCGATGGCACCGGCGCCGCGCCCTTTACGGGCGACGTCGCCATTCGCGATGGCCTGATCGCAGCCGTGGGCGAGGTCGAGGGCTCCGCCGACCGCGAGATCGACGCCACCGGTCTGACCATCACGCCAGGCTTCGTCGACATGCACACGCACTACGACGGCCAGGTCACGTGGGACGCCCATCTGACGCCCACCTGCTGGCACGGCGTGACCACGGCCGTGTTCGGCAACTGCGGCGTGGGCTTCGCGCCTGTCCGCCCCGACCATCACGACTATCTGATCTCGCTGATGGAGTCGGTCGAGGACATCCCCGGCACGGCACTCGCCGAGGGCATCGACTGGAGCTGGGAGACCTTCCCCGAGTTCATGGACGCGGTCGCGAAGCGCCGGCTCGCCATGGACGTCGGCGCGCAGGTGCCCCACGGCGCCGTCCGCACGTACGTGATGGGCGAGCGCGGCGCGAACAACGAGCCGGCCACCCCCGAAGACATCGAGCACATGGCGGACATCGTGCGCGAGGGCATGCAGGCCGGCGCGCTCGGCTTCTCGACGTCGCGCACCATCGTGCACAAGGCCGCGAGCGGCGACCCCATGCCGGGCACCTTCGCCGCCGAGGACGAGCTCTTCGGCATCGGCCGGGTCCTGGGTGAGCTCGGCCAGGGCATCTTCGAGCTCGCGCCGGTGGGTGCCGCAGGCGAGGACGTGATCGGCGCGCGCGAGGAGCTCGACTGGATGCGCCGGCTCTCGGCGGAGATCCACCGCCCCGTGTCCTTCGCGATGCTGCAGGTCGACGCCGAGCCGACGCTCTGGAAGGACATGCTCGACGAGTCGCAGAAGGCGGCCGAGGAAGGCGCCGATCTCTGGCCGCAGATCGCGGGCCGCCCGTTCGGCATGCTCGTGGGGCACCAGACCGAGTACCACCCCTTCGCCGACCGGCCGACGTACCAGAAGCTCAAGCAGCTCCCCTTCGAGGAGATGATCGAGAAGCTGCGCGAGCCCGATACGAAGAAGCAGATCCTGTCGGAGCACGTCGAATACGACGATCCGATGGCCGCGTTCGTGAACTCGAGCATCCACAAGCTCTTCCCGCTCGGCCCCGACTGCAACTACGAGCCCTCACCCGACGAGAGCGTGACCGCGCTCGCCGAGGGTGCCGGCGTCTCGCCGGAAGAGATGCTCTATGACCTGATGCTGCGGCACGACGGCCGCGAGCTGCTGCTCTTCCCGCTGCTCAACTACAGCGACGGCAACTGCGACGCGATCTACGAGATGATCCACCACCCGCGCGCGGCGCTCGGCCTCGGTGATGGCGGCGCGCACTGCGGGATCATCTGCGACGCGAGCATCCCCACCTTCATGCTCTCGCACTGGGTGCGCGACCGGAAGCGCGGGCCGCGCATCCCGGTGGAGCTGGCGGTGAAGCGCATGACCGCCGATCCCGCCGATCTCTACGGCCTAGAAGATCGCGGCCGCCTCGTCCCCGGCTACAAGGCGGACGTGAACGTGATCGATCTCGACGAGGTCGCGCTGAAGCTGCCCGAGATGGTCTTCGACCTGCCCGCCGGCGGGCGGCGTCTGATCCAGAAGGCGAAGGGCTATCGCACGACGATCGTGAGCGGTGAGGTCACGATGCAGGACGGCGAGTTCACGGGGGCGCTGCCGGGCAAGCTCGTCCGCGGCGCGCAGCCTACGCCCGCGACTCGCTGAGGGAGGCCGGGCAGACCTCCTGGCGATTCTCGCGAAGAGCCGCAAATGCCCGTCATGGTGAAGGTTCTGCCAGCGGTACTCAGCCGAGCCCGGAGACGCTCGCGAGGTGTCCCTCCGGCTCGATCCTGACCTCGCGACCGCAGACCTCGAGCTCCGTCATGGCCTGGCAGAGTGGCTTCGCCTCGGTCGAGGCCACCGTCCTGCGGCCGTCCGGCAGATCGCACACGACGAGCCCCTTGAAGGGCGCATCGCCGAGATACAGCACGGTGTAGCCCGCGACCGTGGCGGGGCCCTCGTAGTCGCCGACGATCTCGTGCTCCGTCGTGCGCGCAGCGACCGCGCCGCTCACGTCCTCGAAGCCGAAGCCCCGGGCAGGCGGCGCCGTACCGAACAGCCCGAAGCCCGCCTTCGTGATCATGCCCGACACGCTCGTGACGAGCCCGACGCCCTGCCCCGCCTCGCGCAGTCGCTCG
>CAYYSY010000071.1:0-3831 GCA_964474355.1 uncultured Spirochaetaceae bacterium
AGAATGTCTGAGCACGGGGCCCCCACCCCACCCGTCCCCGGCACCCAACCCCGCACTCCACGACGCAGAACGCCCTCGCGCGCTTGCGACCCGGAGCCCCCGCTGAAGCTACTCGGCGTTCGGGGCCCAGCCCGCCGGCAGCTCTTCGAGGATGCGCGCGGTGAGGTGCCCCACTTCGTCGAGCATCTCGATCCGGATCTTCTCGTCGACGCCGTGCACGCCCGCGCTCTCGGCCGCGGTCAGCCGCCGCGGCACGAAGCCGTAGGCCGTGATCCCGATCTCGCGGAACCAGTGCGCATCGGTGAAGCCCGCGATGAGGCGCGGCACGACCACCGCCTCGGGATCCTCCGCCTCGGCCACGCGCTCGATCGCGCGAAACAACGCGCTGTCCTCCGGCGAGCCGACGGAGGGAAACGCGAGGATCGGCGTCACCTGCACGCCGTCGTCGGCGATGACGCGGCGGATCGCCTGGGTGAAGTCCTCGCAGCGCTCGCCGGGCAGGAGCCGCGCATCGAGATGCGCCACGGCGCGGCCGGGCACGACGTTCGTGGTGCGGCTGCCCTCGAGCACCGTGATCGACACCGTATTGCGCACGAGGGCGGCCCGGCCCGGATTCGCGAGGAAGCGGAGCTGGAAGGGGCCCTTCGAAACGACCGCTGCCTTGAGATCCGCGAAGCCGCGCTGGTCCTCGGGCTGAGCGACCGGCGCCATCGCTGCGAACTGTCGCTCGACGATCGGCAGCACCCGGATCGGGGACTCGATGCGGCGGACACGATCGAGCGCCGCGATCAGCCGCGGCACGGCATGGTCGGGCGTAGGCGCCGAGCCGTGGCCGGGACGCCCGTGCACCTCGACCTTCAGCCAGCAAGGCGACTTCTCGTTGATCGTGACGCCCCAGACGCCGCGGCCACGCGACATCGGGCGGATGCCGCCGCCCTCGGTCAGCAGGAACTCGGCGTCGTCGAGCAGGTCCGGCCGCTCGCGCGCGATGTAGCCCGCTCCGTGCCGTCCGCCCGTCTCCTCCCCCGGCGTCGAGAGCAGGATGACGTCTCGGGCGATCGGGTGCTCCCGTCCCGACAGCTCGAGCAGCGCGAGGATGTGCCCGATCGTCACCCCCTTCGCGTCGAGCGCACCCCGCCCGTGCACGAACGTGCCGTCGACACGCCCCTCGAAGGGCGGGACGTCCCACGCCGCCGGATCTGCCTGCACGACGTCGAGATGCGAGAGCAGCACGACCGGGCGGCCGAGCCCCGCACCGGGCACGCGCGCCCAGAGCGCGGCGTGCTGACCGCGCCCGCTCGGGTCGGGCGTGTCGATCACCTTTGCCTCGATGCCGAGCCCGGAGAGGCGGCTGGCGAGGAACTCGGCGAGCGCCCGCTCGCCGTCGATGCCACTCACCGTCGGCAGCCGGATCGCCTCGCGGAGCAGCTCGGCGCCGAGCGGCAGCCCGGCCTGGGCCCGGGCGACGCCGGAGCTCGACGGGCAGCCGGGCGTAAGCAGCGCGCCCGGGCCGAGCAGGGCGAGGGCGAGGATCAACCGCACGGAGGCTCGGAGGTGGCGGACCTGGAGGCTCGGGGTGTGCGGGCTTCGGCCCGCGGCTGCACCGCTTGGCTGCGCCCGACGGCGCACCGATCCGAGGCGATTCTCCCCCGGCCCACGCTCTCGGCGGCCTCTCGCCCGCGATGTGGCCCGGACTGTCGGCATGGCGACTCCTGAAGGCCGGGCGCTGCCCGAGCCCGGCGTGTTCGGGCTCCGATTCTGCCCGAACTTGCCGATGGAATTTCCTGGGGTAGCGCGGGTCGTTGGGTGCGCTCTTGCCGGCTTGTGGCTAATTATAACGCCCGACCTGCCCCCAGGAGATGTCGGTTGAACTCCCCTCTGGTCCCGCCGAGATCATCAGATCTTCACGATGGCGTCTGCGTCTCTGCGCACGCCTCGCCGTCCCGTCATTCGCGCGTGCGCTCCCAGGCTGCAACGCGCGCGATTCGCTTTGCCTGCGCGCTCGCTGCGTGCGCGTTGGCCAGCGTGTCCGCGCTCGCGTTCTCCGAGCCCGACTCGGATTCGAATGCCAGCGCGACGCCGCCGGTCTCGATGCCGCCGCCGTGGGTGATCGACGGTGTCGACCGCCCGGCCGCACCCGACATCGACTCGCCGGCCGTGGTCGCAGAGTATGCGCCGGTCTCGATCGACGAGCTGCCGGTCTACCAGCAGCCTTCGATCTACGGCCCCGAGCCGGCGCCGTCGCTCACCGTCGTGACCCGCGGCAAGCTGGCCCGCGGCCAGTCCCTCGGCCGCGCCCTGCGCGATCACGGCATCAAGCCTTCGGTGATCCACGTCATCGACCGCGAGATGCGGCCGCTCTTCGACTTCCGTCACTCGCGCCCGGGTGACGGCTATCGCCTCGCGCAGGACACCGACGGCAACCTCGTCGACTTCGTCTACACGAACAAGCCCGAGTCGAGCTACCACCTCACGTGGAACGGCGAAGGCTACGTCGTGAGCGAGGAGCCGTCGGAGCTGCAGTCCGAGGCGGCGACCCTCGCTGGAATGATCGACTCGTCGCTCTACAAGGCGATCCAGAGCCTCGGTGAGCGCACGGCGCTCGCCAACGACTTCGCCGATCTCTTCGCGTGGGACATCGACTTCAGCCGCAACGTGCAGCCGGGCGATCGCTTCTCGATCCTGTACGAGCGCCTCTATCGAACGACTGCCGATGGCGAGCGCGAGTACGTGCGCCCCGGTCGGATCCTCGCCGCTCAGTACAGCGGCGAGGTCGGCGATCACTCGGTGGTGCTCTTCGAGCAGAAGGGGCGCGAGCGCTACTTCCGCCCCGACGGCAGCTCGATCGAGCGCGCGTTCCTGGCGGCGCCGCTCAAGTTCAGCCGCATCAGCTCGCGCTTCAACAAGGCGCGCGCGCATCCGATCCTGAAGATCACGCGCCCGCACAACGGCATCGACTACGCGGCCGCGACGGGCACGCCGATCTGGTCGGTGGCCGACGGGACGGTGATCTTCCGCGGCAAGGCCGGCGCGTCAGGCAACCTCGTCAAGATCCGGCACCTGAACGGATACGTCTCGTACTACGCGCACCTGTCTCGCTTCGCCGCAGGCCTGAAGGTCGGACAGCGCGTGACCCAGAAGCAGGAGATCGGATACGTCGGCGACACCGGTCTCGCGACGGGTCCGCACGTCTGCTTCCGGGTGCAGAAGCACGGTGTCTACGTCGACCCGCAGCAGATCGCGAGCCCGGCGGGTCAGCCGATCACCGAGACGGCCTGGCCGGCCTTCCGCGAGCAGCGCGACCTGCGGCTCACCGACCTCGGCGGTGGTCCGCTCGCGGCCGCGGACGAGGCCCTCTAGCAACCGAACCGGATCGGACCCCAGTCGCGCCGCGGTGGAGAGCCGCGGCGAGCGGACGGTCGTGACCGGCGGAGCGCCGAGCCGGGCTCGTGAGGGCTCGCCGCTCCAGTCGTCGCTTCCGTCCATCCGGCGCGGAGTTCCCGCCGAACCTGCCGGCGTGGCCCACGACCCGGGCCGAATCCGGACAAACGGGCCGGCATCAGAACCCGTTGGGCGCCCGGCAAGTCGCGGCGGAGGAGTCCCCACCTTGGATCTCGAAGCGAGACTGGCCGAGCGGGGGCGGGCCCTGGCGGAGCGCGAGGCGAAGCACGCCCCGGCGCTCGCCCGCGCACACACGCTCGCCGACTCCCTCCATGGCCTCGTGGCCGAGGCGCTGGCCGCCTACCACCTCGAGACCATTGCGGCGCCGCAGCTCGCGGTGGCCCTCGGCCCGGTGAGGCACGACGAAAAGCACCTCCATGCCTTCGAGTT
>CAYYSY010000072.1:0-18801 GCA_964474355.1 uncultured Spirochaetaceae bacterium
AGAGGCGAAAGGCAATGATGAGGCGAAAGTATTTTTGGGTTTTGTTCGCCTCTTGGGTTGGGGTGGGGGTGGTGCGGGGTGTGACGGGTGGGTTCGGGCCCGGGGTGGGGCTCGCGGTGGGTCGCGGCTAGCTCGAGCGCGTCTGGTCGACGCAGGGGGAGGGGGCGTGGTACCTAGCCGCTGGGCCCGTAGCTCAGTTGGTTAGAGCAGTGGACTTTTAATCCATCGGTCGTGGGTTCGAATCCCACCGGGCTCACCGCTTCGCCCGACCTTGGCAATCGTCCGCCCGACAGGACGTGCGGCCGGCAGTTGGGCCGCCCACTCGCCACAGCCGATCCCCTCGGCCGTCGCGCGACCGGCATCGGCCTCACACAGGTTTTCCTATCAGCCCAGGACTGCCCGTATGTGGCGCAGTGCGCTCCACTCTGGTTGCAGGATCGAAGCAAGGAGACTTGCATCGGGTAAGTCACGTTCGCCTCGTTGACGGGTTCGAGCGCGATCGGTCATCGTTGGGCGTCGTGCTCGGGCTGATCTTGCTCAAGTACATCAGCGACGCCTTCTAGGAAGTCCACGCGCGGCTCATGGCCGAGCAAGATCAAGGCGCTGACCCCGAAGACAAGGACGAGTTCGCCGACGAGGCGCACCGCAGCCAGTACGACTTCATCGAAGGCTTCGCGCCACATGCGCGACGCGCTGCCGCACGCGGAGTTCGTCGGCCGACACACCGAGGGAGACGACATGTCAGACGACGAGCTGCGTGCAGAGCTGGAGCGCCTGCGCGCAGAGAACGAAGCGCTCAAGGCCGCGAACAAGCCCGGTCTGTCGCTCAAGGTCAGCCAGAAGGGCGCAGTGTCGCTATACGGTCTGGGGCGTTGGCCCGTCACGCTCTACAAAGAACAGTGGTTGAGCGTGCTCGACACGGCTGACGAGATCCGCGCATTCATCGTCGAGAACGAATCGAAGTTGAAGACACGGGATTGATCGGGCGGAGATCTTTCGGCGCAGGCGATGACCCGAATGCCTCGACGATGGCTGAGATGGCGGTGAACTGGACGTGAGCGATGGAAAAGGCCCCGCCAACTCCCGTGGCCTCTACGAGCAGCTCATCACAGAAGCCCTCGAAGCCGATCTCCAATCGCTCGGTGAGGGCCTCACCACCACCCGCAGCGATCTCCGCCGCGCCGAAGCCGGCGACCGCCTCGCTCTCCACCTGGCCCGCCTCGTCGAGAACGCCGTCGGCGGCCTCGACGAGAAGAAGCGCGTCAAACGCGGCATCTCCCTCACCCGCAACCTCATCGCCACCCTCGCGCGCGAGCTCGGCAACGCAGCGCTCCTCGCTGAGTCCCCCGTGCTCGAAGAGTCCGTTCTCCGGGCCATCCTCGCCCGCAACCCCGACGGCTCGGTGCAAGAGATCGCCGAGCCCCTGATCCCGCTGCTCGACACCACGCTCCTCACCAACGCGCCCGGCGAGCCCCGCGTCGGCCACCAGCTCGAGACCGAGATCGACTCCGCTCACCAGATCGACCTGGTCATGGCCTTCGTGCGCCGATCGGGCATTCGCCCGTTCATGCCGGCCTTCCGTCGCCACTGCGAGGCCGACCGACCGCTGCGCCTCCTCACCACCACCTACACCAACTCCACCGAGCAGCATGCGCTCGAAGAGCTCGCCGCGCTCGGCGCCGAGGTCCGCGTCTCGTACGACACCACCGGCACGCGCCTGCACGCCAAGGCCTGGCACTTCCACCGCGCGGGCGGCATGTCGACCGCCTACATCGGGTCTTCGAATCTCACCCACCAGGCACAGCGCACCGGGCTCGAATGGAACGTGCGCGTCTCGGGCGCGCGCAATCGCTCGGTGGTCGACAAGATGGCGGCCGTTGTGGGTCGAATAGACGCCGGGTGTGGCTTGGGCGTGTCCTCCGCGAACCCGCACGCGCACGCCCCCAGGAATCCGTTCCCCAGCCGACTTCGCCCTAAGGTCGCTTCGGATCACACCGATGCTGCTTCTCAGGAACCGGCAACTCACCGGCAGGTGGGTGAGGCCGTTCAGGGAGGGGCTCGGACGATGAGCGATGAAACGCTGCAGTGGGGTTGGAAAAGGATCGCGGTGACGGAATCGCAGCTGGCAGATCCGGAGCCTGAGGCGGCACCGGATCCGACCCGCCCGCGAAGCACCTTCATCGCCTCGGGCGCGCTCTTCGAGGGCACCCTCCGCCTGACCGGCGACTTCCAGATCGACAGCGATTTCCGCGGTGAGCTGCGGACCGACGGGAAGGTCGTCATCGGCCCCGACGGCTCGGTCGAAGGCGACATCCATGCGAACGAGGTGGAGATCCTCGGCGCGGTCGTCGGCGACGTGTCGGCTCGGCGCGAGCTGGTGCTGCGTGCTGGTGCACGACTCCATGGCAAGGTGACGACCGCGTGTCTCGAGATCGAGCGGCACGCGTTCTTCACCGGCGAGACGATGATGACCGAGCCCCAGAGACACTCGCGCACCGAGTCGCGCGACGTCGCACCGGTCGATGCTCCGGCCTCGCACCCGGGCGCTGCCTACTCGACCTGAGCGCATCGTCTTCGGGAACGACGTCGAGCTTCCATCTCGCGATGGTCGTCTGTGGACCTGGGTTCGCAGCTGCAGCACCGGAGCGGGGAGGGCGTGTCGCCACCACGGCGCTACTTGGTCGCCAGCGGGTTCACCCACCCACTCAGCACCGTCCCCCACACCCCGATGTCCCGGATCTTCTCCGGCGCCACCTCATGCGGACCCGCCTCGAGCACCGTCAAGTCGGCCCGCTTCCCGACCTCCACCGTTGCGATCTCCCCCTCCATCCCCAGGCTGTGCCGGCGCGCCCGACCCCGTTCAAGTTCCCGCGACGGGGGCCCGAAATGCCCCGGGGACCCCCCAGCGCGAGGACCGCACGTGGACCATGAGAGCGTCATCTGGGAAGGCAGACCGTCGCCGGTCGATCAGCTCCCGACCCTCGTCGTCTGCGGGATCTTCCTCTGGCTCGTGGTGCCCGGCTTCATCGCGGCGTGGCGCATCCTGGAGATCCTCTGCACCAGGTACACGCTGAGCAACGAGCGGCTCACGGTCGCCACCGGCGTGATCTCGAAGCGGATCGACGAGATCGAGCTGTATCGGGTCAAGGACACCCGGCTCGAGATTCCGCTTCACCTTCGCCTGTTCGGGCGCGCCCACATCGTGCTCCTCACGTCGGACAAGTCCCATTGCGAGCTGCGGCTGCGCGCGATCTCGGACGCCGAGATGCTCCGCAACCAGATTCGGGGTCTGGTGGAGAAGCGGCGCGACGCAAAGGGCGTGCGAGAGCTGGACGTCTGAGATGCCCGAGATCCTGACCGGACTGGGGATCTTCGGGCTCGTCACCGTCTGCGCGCTGGCCTCGCTCTTCTGCCTGTTCCAGCCGATCTGGGCCCTGGTCGACTGCGTCGATTCCGATCGCGATCGCGAGACCAAGGTGCTGGTGACGGTCGCGATCCTGTTCACGTGGGGGCTCGGCAGCCTCGTCTACGGGATCTTCTTCGCGAAGTCTTCGAATCTGCGCCGCTTCACCGTCGTCGCCACCCTGATACTGGCCGTCCTGACCGTCGTCAGCTTCGGCAGCTGCGTGTCAGCCATCGCCACCCAGGCCAAGCGAGTGACCGAGCGCCAGGAGGCCGAGCAAGCCGAGGCGCTCGAGCGCGCGTCGAGCTTCTCGCCCATCGTGGTCGAGGCCGACGCCATCGCGCCGTTCCACGCGATCCTCTTTGCGCGCACCGGACGACACGCGCAGACGACGGCACTGGCCGAGTTCACGCTGGCCGGCCCCATTCTGAGCACGGCGCGCGACATGCGCGGTGGCATTCGCCACGTGACCCACGACGCCGAGGTCGGGCGTACCTTCGCCATCACGCAGCACGCCTTCGGCGCCGTCTCTGCGACGACCGGCGAGTTCATCGAGATCGCCGTCGACCCGAGCTTCGACTTCTCGTGGCCCAGGGGCCTCGCCTGGGACCCGCAGTCGAAGCGGGTCATCGTGATGACCTCGCACGTCTACACCCGGTTCTTCAGCTACGACCCGACGACCTCGAGCTGGGAGAAGCTGCCCTCGTCGATCCGCGACCTGAAGGTGTCGGGACTGGCGCACGTGCCAGGCGAAGACCTCTTCTACGGGCTGGCCGAGCCAGCGGACTCGACCGAGCTCGCGGAGCTGCAGCGCTTCAACCGAGCTGGAGCCAACCTCGGTCGCCTGAAGCTCTCGCCGCCGATTCCGATCGGCGACCGCGACGATGCGGTGCGGGGACAGATCGAGCACAGCTCGGGCAAGCTCATCGTCGTCCTCCCGCCGTACGCCGCCGACGACGTCACGGCATCCGATCGCGTCTACATGATCGATCCAGCCACAGGCAGGGTCTACGCCGATCCGTCCATGCTGATCACCGTCGAGACTGCGAGCGACATGGCGCTCACAGCCGACGGGGCGGTCGCGGGGTCCTAGGCTCGCGCGCTCGAGGAGCCAAGGGGATCAGCCACGTCGTGTCCCCAGCACCGGAGCGGGGAGGGGCGTGTCGCGACCACGGCGCTACTCGGCCGGAATCCGATGCACCCGCCCACCCAGCACCGTTCCCCACACCCCGATGTCCCGGATCTCCTCCGGCGCCACCTCGTACGGGTCCGCCTCGAGCACCGTGAAGTCGGCCCGCTTCCCCACCTCGATCGACCCGATCTCGTCTTCCAACCCCAGGCTCCGCGCCGCCTCCAGCGTCACGGCCCGAAGCGCCAGATCGAGCTCGAGCCTCTGATCCTCGCCCCACACCCGCCCATCACTCCCGATGCGGTTCACGGCGGACCAGATCTGCAGCAGCGGCTGTGCGGGCGCCATCGGGAAGTCGGAGTGGAACGAGATCGGCACGCCCGCCCGCGCGAGCCCACCAAGGGGAGAGATGTCGGCCGCGCGCTCCGGCCCGAGACCGTGCTCGGCGTAGATCGGCGCGAGCTCGTGCACGTAGTAGGCGTTGTTCGACACGTCCACCCCGAGTGCCTTCACGCGTGCGTGCTGATCCTCCCGCGCGTAGCCATAGTGCTCGAGCACGATCCGTCCACCCGGCCGGCGCACCTGCTCACGCACCGCCTCGATCTGATCGAGCACCAGGTCGAGCCCGGCATCCCCGTTCACGTGTACGTGAATGTCGAACCCCGCCTTCCAGAACGCCTCCAGCACCGCGCGCTGATCGTCCGGCTCCATCATCCACTCGCCGTGATGGCCGTCGAGATAGGGCTCGGTCATCTGCATGAGCTGGCTGAAGATCGCGCCGTCGGCGTAGTACTTGGCGTGGCGCACGACCTCGATCTGATCGTTTCCGCGCTGCAGCAAGCTCTCCGCAGCGACCAGCGCCTTCTCCGCGTCGCCTTCACGGCGCAGCAGGTACGACGCGTTGGGCACCAGCACGAACCGGTAGGGCGTGTCGCGGTCGTGCATCTCCCACGCGAGCGACGCGTACTCGAGCAGGGCGTCGATCTGCGGATGGCCCTGCTCGCCGACGGTCGTGAGCCCGCCCCGGTGCAGCACCTCGCTCATCATCGAGAGGCCGCGCAGGTAGGTCGTGGGCTTGGCGAGCACCCGGGTCATCGGCTGGCCGAGCGTGAGCGTGCCGTCCTCCCAGAGGTGTCCCGTCTCCCAGTCGGCCTGATGGTGCGCGTCCCAGTCGGCCTTCGACATCTCGAGCACCTCGAGCGCCCGGGTGTTGAAGTACATCTCGTGCACCGACCGCTGCCAGACGAAGATCGGCCGCGTCTTCGACACGGCGTCGAGATCGCTGCGCGAGAGCGCCCCGTGGTACGGCGCGTGGTAGCCCCACGCCATGATCCACTCGTCCGCGCCACCGTCGGCCGTGCGCTCTGCATCGAGCGCACGCAGTCGCGCCAGGAACGCCTCGCGTCCGATCACCGGCTCGGTGCGGCCGCGCGGCGTCGTCCACGACATCGCCGACACGATCTCCATCGGCAGGATCGTCGCGGCGAGCACCGGGTGGATGTGGGGGACGATGAAGCCGGGCACGAGGACGAGGTCGCTGAACGTGCGGTCGATCTCCACTGCCTGGTCGCCGTACTCGATTCGCAGCTCGTCGAGCGAGCCCACCGCGACGATCCGACCTGCCTGGATCGCGACGGCCTCGGCAATCGGACGCTCGGGGTCGAGCGTGTGGATGTGGCGTGCGTGCAGGATGCGAAGGCGGGGGTCGGGGGCGGGCGGTCCGGTCATCTCCCAGACCACGAGAGCGAGGGTGGCGGCAGCGACGGCACCGACGACCGTCCACCCGACGAATGCGATCCAGCGGCGCCCGGTCTCGCGAGTCATGGCCGAAGCCTACCGGAGTCACGCGAGGCGGCAGTCACGCTTCCGGGTTCGTCCCCACCCCCGGAAACAGCTCCTCCCCCCCATACACCCGACCAAACCCGTCCCGGTACACCGCCTGCCGCCGCGAGAACTCCGTCGGCGCCTTCAGTCCCGCCGCCGCGGTCAACGAAAACAGCGCCGCTCGCAACGTCAGCACGTAATTGGTCACCCGCCACTTCTTCTCGTCGACCACGAGCGCCTGCATCAGGTTCTCGTCGGTCGTCGCCACACCGACCGGGCACTCGTTCGAGTGGCACTTCTGCGCCTGAATGCACCCGACGCTGATCATCAGCCCCCGCGCGATGTTCACCGCGTCGGCGCCGAGTGAGAGCGCGATCGCGATCCGGTCCGCGGAGGTCAGCTTGCCCGAGGCGAAGAGCTTCACCCGATGCCGCACCCCCGCTGCGCGCAGCGCATCGTCCGCGACCACGATCGCCGAGTACACCGGCAGCCCCATCGTGTCGGCCATCTCCTGGTACGTCGCGCCCGAGCCGCCTTCACCGCCGTCGACCGTCACCCAGTCGGGTCCATCGCCGCGGCGCGCCATCGCCTCGGTCAGCTCGTCCAGCCCGCCAGGCCCTCCGATCACGACCTTGATGCCGACCGGCTTGCCGCCTTCCTCGCGCATCCGCGCCACGTGGTCGAACGCGTCGTCGATCGAGTCGAAGATCTCGAACCGGTTCGGTGAGTCGATCGACTTCCACGCCTCGACGCCGCGAATCGCCGCGATCTCGGGCGTCACCTTCGCTGCCTCGACGTGACCGCCGCGGATCTTCGCCCCCTGATGGAACTTCAGCTCGAAGCCGCAGACCTGCGGCACGGCTGCCTTCTCGCGAAACTTCTCCCACGACCACGCGCCCGCGTCGTCGCGCATGCCGAAGAGGCCCGGCCCGGTCTGCACCACCACGTCGGCGCCGCCGACGAGGTGATGCTCCGAGAGCCCGCCTTCGCCGGTGTTCATCCAGCTGCCGCCCGCGAGCGCGAGCCCATGTGAGAACGCCTGGATCGCGTTGCGGCCCATCGACCCGTACGACATCGCGCTCATGCCGATCAGCCCGGTGAGCGTCCACGGGTGCGCCAGCCCCTCGCCGATGACCAGGCGATCGGGGGGCTCGAGGGTCCAGGGCCGGGCGGCCACGTCCTCGAAGTGCTCCTTGCGCGAGAAGAGGCCCTCGTCGTCGATCTTGTAGCGACGCGTGTGGACGGGGGGCTCCATCTCGACGGCCATGTCCTGCTCGAGCGTCGGGAGCAGGGCGTTGCGCAGGTACCAGCCGGGCTCGTCGAAGTTGCGCTTCGAGCCGAAGCTCACCAGCGTCTTCATGTACTTGCCCGCGTACACGATGTTGCGATAGCCCTCGCGGCTGAAGGGCTTGCCCTCGAGGTCGCTGTCGAAGAGGTACTGCCTGAACTCGGGGCCGATGTGCTCGAGCAGGTATCGCATGCGCCCGAGGATCGGAAAGTTCCGCAGCACCGCGTGCTGCGTCTGCCCGCGATCGGTGATGTAGAGAAAGCCGAAGAGCAGCGGCGGCCCGAAGAACATCGCGAGCAGCAGGGCGAAGATCGCCCAGACGACGAAGTGGGTGACCTGTTCCACGCGCGGCCTCCGGGTCGGCGCTCGGCCCCCAGCTCAGATCGGCAGATACGCCTCGTGCAGGTACTGCAGCGCCATCCGGTGCGTGTTGAAGAACGAGCCGTTCAGCGAGATCGCCTGGCGCCGGATATGGGTCATCCGGTCGGGGCGCGTGAAGTACATGGGCGCCACCACCTGGTCGAGCTTTCTGTAGAGCGCGTCGGCGTGGTGGGCGTTCACTCGCTCCACGTCGTCGCCGGCGTGGAACGCGCCGTCCTCGATCTCCCACCCGGTCACACCTTCGACGCAGCCCTCGACCCACCAGCCGTCGAGGATGCTGAGGCTCGGCACGCCGTTCATCGCGGCCTTCATGCCGCTCGTGCCCGAGGCCTCGAGCGGCGGGGTGGGGTTGTTCAGCCAGACGTCGCTGCCCGACACCATCAGCATGCCGAGGTCCATGTCGTAGTCGGGCAGGTAGACCACCTCGATCTGGTCTCGCAGTCGGCGGCCTGCCTCGAAGATCTGGCCGATCAGCGACTTGCCCTCGCTGTCGTGGGGATGCGCCTTGCCTGCGAACACGAGCTGCATCTTGCCGTGCCGTTCGGCGATCATCTCGAGGCGCGTGATGTCCTGGAAGATCAGCGCGCTGCGCTTGTACCCGGTGGCCCGCCGCGCGAAGCCGATCGTCAGCGCGTTCTGGTCGAGCTCGCGCCCGGTCAGCTCGCGCACGCGATCGAGCAGCTTCTTCTTCGAGCGTCCGTGCGCGGCCTCGACCTCCTCGCCCGGGATCTGGTTCGCGTAGCGAAGCGCGAATGGATCGCCGGGCCAGCCCGGGATGTACTCGTCGTAGAGGTCGTGCATGTCGGGCGAGACCCAGGTCCCCGCGTGCACGCCATTCGTGATCGACCGGATCGGATAGCCCGGGAACATCGACCGCGAGATCTCGCCATGGCGCACGGCCACGCCGTTCACGAAGCGCGAGCAGAGCAGGGCGAGCTCGGTCATGTTGAGCTCGCCCTTCACGCCGATCGACTCGAGCGTGGCCATCCGCTCGGCGCCGAGCACCTCGCGCGCCAGGTCGTGACTGAACCGGTCGTGTCCGGCGGGCACGGGCGTGTGGGTGGTGAAGACGCAGTGGTCGCGGGTGCGCTGCAACGCCTCCTCCACCGAAGGCCCGTGCGGGTGCCCGTCGTCGCCTGCGAGGTGGCGCTCGAGATGCCACAGCCCGACCAGCGCGGCGTGGCCTTCGTTCAGGTGATACCGGTCGATCGGCTCCTTGCTGACCTTCTCGAGCAGCGCCGCGCCACCCATGCCGAGCACGATCTCCTGCCGCAGCCGGTGGCGGTCGTCGCCCATGTAGAGGTCGTCGGTCAGGCTCTGGTCGTCGGGGTGGTTCGCGGGGAGGTGGGTGTCGAGGAGGTACACCTGCACCGGGTCACCCGCGTAGCCCTCCACCGTGTACTGCCACGCCGCGATCTGGATCGTGCGGCCCTCGACCTCGACCTTGACCCGGTGCTTCACCGGCTTGAGGACCGACTCGGGATCCCACGCGTCCGGCTTCTCGATCTGTCCGCCGTCCTCGGTGAGCTCCTGGCGGAAGAAGCCCCGGCGATGGAGTAGCGACACGGCGACTGCCCGAATGCCGAGATCGGAGAACGAGCGGATCGTGTCGCCGGCCAGGATGCCGAGGCCTCCCGAGTAGGTGGGGATCTGCGGCTCGAGCGCGATCTCCATCGAGAAGTACGCGACGCGGGGACCTCTGGGCAAGCTTTGCTCCTGGATGTCGGATGGCCGACCGTTCTCACTGTTCGCTCTTCACGCTGCTGGCCTGGCCGTGCTGGTGGGTGGCCGAGCGGCCGGGCCCGATCGTGGCAGTCCTTCGGACTCCACGACGCTGCCCGCGCGCCTCACCCCCCGGCGCACGAGGCTAGCGCGTCCGGGGTCGTTCGAGCCGCACTCGGCGGTCCTCGAGGCGAATCGCCCCGACCGAGTGGCCCCCCGTGTCCGGTGCCGGACTTCGGGACGACACGATGTTGTGCCTTCCGCGGCCCGTCTCCGTTCTTCACGCAGTCTTCATTCCTTTTTTCTTGCCAAGTGCGCATCGGGGACACACCTTGCCGGTCTCTCGGGTCATCCGCCCAGGTACGGCGGGGAGTTGGCCGCGAATTTGCTCTACCTCTTCTTGCAGACACCAGCCCGGGCGCGGGGCGCAGAAGAGGGGGAGAAGAGAGGCGAGCGGGGAGGACGGCCGCCGCCGAAACGCAGAGCGAGCGCGCCTTGGACGAAATGCGGGACTGACATCGGTGCACGGAGCCGCCCCCTCCACGGCTCCGGCGCTCTCTGGGGCCTCCATCCACGCGGAGACCCCTGGAATCTGGGACGAGCCATGCAATTTCACCTCCTGTCGTTCGAAGGACCCGACGCCTATGCCCGCGCGGGGGGGCTGGCGAGCCGGGTCGAGGGCCTCGCCCGGACGCTCGCCGACCTCGGCTACGAGACGCATCTCTGGTACATCGGCTCGCCCGATCTGCCCGGCCACGAGCAGGAGGGGCGGCTGCATCTTCATCGCTGGTGCCAGTGGATCAGTCACCACCACCCCGGTGGGGTCTACGACGGTGAGGAGGGCAAGCACGCCGAGTACTCGTCCTCGCTGCCGCCCCACATCCTCGAGCACTACATCCAGCCCCACGTCGAGCGCGGCCATCACGCCGTCGTCCTCGCCGAGGAGTGGCACACGGTCGATGCAGTCCTGCATCTCGATTGGCTGATGCGATCGACCGGCGTCCGCGACTCGGTCAGCATGCTGTGGAACGCCAACAACACCTTCGGCTTCGAGCGGATCCCGTGGGCGCGGCTCTCACACGCAGCGCGCATCACGACGGTCAGCCGCTACATGAAGCACAAGATGGCCGACCTGGGCGTCGACGCCCTCGTGATCCCCAACGGGCTCGGCGCCGACTGCTACGAGAAACCCGGCCGCAGTGAGGTCGCCCTCATGCGCCAGCGCTTCGGTGACCGCGTCGTGATGGCCAAGATGGCCCGCTTCGACCCCGACAAGCGCTGGCTCGCGAGCATCGACATCGTGGCCGAGCTGAAGCGCGAAGGGCGACGCCCGCTGCTGATCGCGCGGGGCGGCAGCGAGGGCCACGGCGCCGAGGTGTTCCAATCGGCCTGGAGCCAGGGCCTCCGCATCGTCGACCGCACCTGGACGAAGCCCGGCCCCGACGGGATGCTCGAGGCGCTCACCGACCTCGACGACGCCGACGTGGTGAACCTGCGCTCGTTCGTCGACCCGTCGGCGCGGCGGGTGCTCTTCCGCGGCGCGGACGTCGTGCTCGCGAACAGCAACCACGAGCCCTTCGGCCTCGTGGGCCTCGAGGCGATGGCCGCGGGCGGCATCGCCTGCACCGGCTGCTCCGGCGAGGACTACGCCTTGCCCGGCCAGAACGCGATCGTCCTCGAGACGTCCGACCCCCACGAGTTCACGAGCCTCTACGGCAAGCTCGGCGAGCAGCCCGAGCGCGCCTTCCGGATGCGCCGCGCCGGCCAGCAGACGGCGAAGCGCTACGCCTGGGATCAGGTGGCCGAGGCCGTGCTGCTGCCGCGGGTCGAGATCGGCCTGCCGCCCCGGCCGGCGCCGGCGAAGGTGCAGCCGCCGTCGGTGGACCAGGCGACCGAGGCGTCCCACTCGTCGCAGGCGCCCGAGCCGATCCCGCCGCTCGGCACCGGCCCGGCCGGCTCGAGCCGGGTCGCGGCCTGAGCGGGGCGAGTGGTCTGAATCGCTAGCCGCGCACCGCCGCCATGGCCTCGAGCGCCGCGCGCGCCGCGTCGCTCTTCGCGATCTCGTCGATCGACCGCGCGTTGCGGCGCACCCAGCTGCGATGCACCGCCTGGGGCACGCCGGGCAGGTTGATCGGGTGCCGCTCGCCGGCCAGGTCGTCGAGCGAGAGCGCGACCAGCGCGCACGGCGTCGCGGCGAGGAACCGGCTCGAGGCCGCGAGCAGCGTGCTCGCCGTGAGCGGCTCGTCCGGCGCGAGGTGGTCGTCGGCCCGCAGCCGCGCCTCGAGCGCCGCGCACTCGGCGGCGCGCGCCGCCCGGGCCGCGGTCCAGTCCGCGTCGCTCGCCAGCTGCCCCGCGCTACGACGCATCTCGACGTCGTCACCGCCGCACCAGCCCGCGAGCGGCGCCAGGTCATGGGTGTTCGCCGCCGCGAGCGCCCGAGCCGGGTAGTCCGCTGCCGGGCGGAACCCGCCGGCGCCGCGCTCGAAGTAGAGCACCCGCGTCGAGAGCAGCCCCCGCTCGCGGATCTGCTCCGAGAAGCCGCTCGGCACGGTGCCGAGATCCTCGCCGACGAGCACCGTCTGCTGCGCCGCGCTCTCGCGCGCGAGCAGGTCGAGGAGCAGCGGCTCGGGGTAGCGGACGTACGCGCCTTCGCTCGCCGGCGCCCCGTCCGGTATCCAGAACAATCTCCGCAGGCTCATCGCGTGGTCGATCCGCAGCGCGCCCGCGTGGCGCATCGCGGCGCGCAGCAGCGCCGCGAACAAGCGCTGGCCCTCGGCGTCGGTCAGCTGCGCGGGGTCGAGGGGAGGGAAGCCCCAGGTCTGACCATGGGGTGCGTATTCGTCCGGGGGCGCGCCCACCTCGACGCCCTCGACGAAGAGGTCGGGTGAGCGCCAGGTCTCGACGCCGCCGGGCCGGCTGCCGAGCGGCAGGTCGCCGCAGAGCCCGAGGTCGAGCCCCATCTCTTCTGCGTCACGGTCGATCGCCTCGAGCTGATGCGCCGCCTCGAACTGCATCCAGGTGTGGAAGTCGATCGCCTCGAGGTGCTCGTCGCGGAACCGCTCGACCGCGGCCGAGTCCGGCGACTGCAGCGCTTCGGGCCACTCGCGCCAGTCCCAGGCGTCGAGGCTCGGCCCGCCGCGCTGCGCCTCGATCTGCTCGGCGATCGCGCAGAACGTGGCGAAGTCGCGCAGCGCCTGGCCACCCGCCTCGCGAAACGCGTCGAAGTGGCGCTCGCGGTCGATCGCCGCGTCGGCCTGGTCGTCGACGAAGGCCTCGTAGAGCGCTGCGAGCACGCGTCGCTTCAGTCGCCACACGCGCGGGCGGTCGATCGTGTCGGTGTCGCGCAGCGCGCGCACCTCGGGCGAGGCGAGCAGCTCCTGGGCGAGCGGGGCATGCACCAGCTCGGGCACCTGCTCGAGGTCGATGTAGATCGGGTCGATGTGGAGGCGGTCGAGGGGGGTGTACGGGCTGTCGTCGCCCGGTGCGTGGGTCGCGGCCTGCATCGGGTTGACGGCGACGAAACGGCCGCCGTAGTGGGCCGTCAGCTCGGCGAGGTCGCGCAGATCGCCGAGGTCGCCGTGGCCGAGGCCGCCGCGCAGCGCATAGACGTTCGCCTGGATGCCGAAGCCGCGTGCGCCGTCGAGCGCCTCGTCGACGTCGAAGGCACGGGGCGCGTCGGCGCTGTAGGCCGCCGCGGCGCCGTCGGCGAATGGAAAGGCGCGCCCCCTGGCCTCGACCCGTTCGAGCGAGCGTGTCGCCGCCGCCTCGTCGCCGGCCTCGTGTCCGAGCGCCTCGAGCAGGTACTCGAGGGTCGAGTCGGGCACCTCGACCTGCCGCCGCTCGAGGGCCGACTCGTAGTGCGCCTCGATGCCCACGCGTTCGGCGAGGGCGCGCAGCGCGGGTCGGTCGCTCATCGGGGGGCCTCCGGCTCGAGCAGCAGGCAGCCGAGGGGAGGCAGGTCGAGCACGATCGAGTCGTCCCAGCCGTGCAGCGGCGTCGGCTCGCTCTCGGGTCGGGCGAGGGCGGTGAAGCCACTGCCCCCGAACTCGGTGTCGTCACTCGAGAGCAGGGTCCGCCAGGCGCCGCGGTGCGGGCAGCCGATGCGGTAGCCGGGGCGCGGCATCGGCGTCATGTTCAGTACGACGAGCGCGAGCGCTTCGTCGCTGCGCCGTAGGTACGACACGACGCTCTGCGCGTGATCGCTGCAGTCGACCCAGGCAAAGCTCTCGGGGTCGGGGTCGCCTTGCCAGAGCGCGGGCCGCGTGCGGTAGAGCTCGCCGAGCCGCTCGAGGTAGCGGCCGAGCCCGGCGCGCGTCGGATCGCGTTCGAGCGACCACTCGAGCTCCTCCTGGAACGCCCACTCGCGCTCGGGCGCGAGCTCACTCCCCATGAAGAGCAGCAGCTTGCCAGGCCGCGTGTACTGGTAGCCGTAGAGCAGCCGCAGGTTCGCGAAGCGCTGCCACTCGTCGCCGGACATGCGCCCGAGCAGCGAGCCCTTGCCGTGCACGACCTCGTCGTGCGAGAGCGGCATCAGGAACTGCTCGGTGTGCTCGTAGATCGACGCGAAGGTGAGGTCGTTCTGGTGATGCTGGCGGTGCACCGGCTCGCGGGCGAAATAGCCGAGCGTGTCGTGCATCCAGCCCATGTTCCACTTGAGGTCGAAGCCGAGGCCGCCGTCGTGGGTCGAGCGCGTGACGCCGGGCCACGCAGTCGACTCTTCGGCGACGGTGAATGCGCCGGGGCACTCGGCGTGCACCGCGTCGTTCATCTCGCGCAGGAAGTGGATCGCCTCGAGGTTCTCGCGCCCGCCGTGCACGTTGGGCAGCCAGTCCGACCCCTGACGCCCGTAGTCGCGGTAGAGCATCGAGGCCACGGCGTCGACGCGCAGGCCGTCGACGTGGAACTCCTTGCACCAGTAGACGGCGCTCGCCATCAGGAAGTTGCGGACCTCGTTGCGACCGAAGTCGAAGACGAGCGTGCCCCAGTCGGGATGCTCGCCGATCAGCGGGTCGGCGTACTCGTAGAGCGGCTCGCCGTCGAAGACGCGCAGCGCGAAGTCGTCGCGGGGGAAGTGCGCGGGCACCCAGTCGAGGATCACGCCGATGCCCGCCTGATGGCACGTGTCGACGAAGGCGCGGAAGTCGTCGGGCTCGCCGTAGCGCGCGGTGGGCGCGAAGTAGCCGCTCACCTGGTAGCCCCACGAGCCACCGAAGGGGTACTCGGTGATGGGCAGCAGCTCGACGTGGGTGAAGCCGAAGCGCTGGGCGTGCTGCACGAGCTCGGTGGCGATCGCGCGGTAGCCCTCCTCGGCGCAGCGCGCGCGCCACGAGTCGAGGTGCACCTCGTAGATTGCCATGGGCTCGCGGTGCACGTCCTGGCGGGCGCGGCGCTCCATCCACTCCGCGTCCTTCCACTCGTGCGTGGTCTGCGTGACGCGCGAGGCGGTGCCCGGCGGGCACTCCATCGAGCTCGCGAACGGATCGGTCTTGACGCGCAGCTCGCCCGACGGCGTCAGGATCTCGAGCTTGTAGTGGTCGCCGGGACGGGCCTCGGGCAGGAAGAGCTCGAACACGCCGCTCGGGCTGATGCGTTGCATGGGGCGCAGGCGTCCGTCCCAGTGGTCGAAGTCGCCGATCACGCTGACGCGCCGGGCATGCGGCGCCCAGACGCCGAAGCGCACGCCCTCGACGCCTTCGACGTGCATCGGCTCGGCGCCGAGTACGTGCCAGAGCCCGCGATGCGTGCCCTCCGCGAAGAAGTAGAGGTCGTCCTCACCGATCGTCGAGGCGAACCGGTACGGGTCCTCCTCGGCCCAGCTCGTGCCGTCGGCGAGCGTGAAGCGCAGTCGATACGTGGGCTTCGCAGCGGCGTGGCCGGGCACGAACGCGCTGAAGACGCCGGTCCCGCCCCAGCGTCGCATGGGCACGTCGTCGCCCTCGGGCAGCGCGACGGCGCATGCGACGGCGTCGGGATGCCAGCCGCGCACGAGCCACCCGTCGCGGCGGCGATGCGCGCCGAGCAGGCGGGCGGGCTCGTCGAGCTCGCCGTGGATCAGGCGTCTGGCGAGGGCGCCGGGTGTCACGCGAAGGCCCTCCTGTCGGCGCAGGGCCGCGTCATGTCGGCTCGCACCACGTGAGCAGGCAGAGGTTCTGCGCGGGAACGCGCAGCGACTCCTTCAGCCCCGGCTCCGCGGCGGTCTCCGTCGTCGTGACCAGGACGCACCAGTGGCCGGGATGCGCCCGGGGCGGCAGGTTGAACAGCGCCGGCTTGTCGCCGGCGTTGACGATGAGGAAGAGCGGATCGCCGGTGATCGGCCGCCCGCGCTCGTCGACGTCGCCGGCCGCCTCGCCCCCCACCAGCATGCCGAGCGCCTGTCTGCCGGAGTCGCTCCACTCCGCGTCGGTCATCTCCTTGCCCGACGGCGTCAGCCACGTCACGTCCTTCATCCGGTCGCCCGGGTTGCGGCTGCCCGAGAAGAAGCTGCGCCGGCGCAGGATCGGGTGCTCGGCGCGCACGCGAAACACCTTCCGCGTGAACTCGAGCAGTTCGCGCTGCCACGCCTCGAGGCCCCAGTCGACCCAGGTGATCGTGTTGTCCTGGGCGTAGGGGTTGTTGTTGCCGCGCTGGGTGCGGCCGATCTCGTCGCCGTGGCTCAGCATCGGCACGCCCTGACTGAAGGCGAGGGTGGCGAGCATGCTCTTGACCAGCTGGATGCGCCGGCGGTTCACCTCCTCGTTGGCGGTCTCGCCTTCGACGCCCTGATTCGAGCTCCAGTTGGCGTTCGTGCCGTCGCGGTTGTCCTCGCCGTTCGCGTCGTTGTGCTTGTGCTCGTACGAGACGAGGTCGAGCATCGTGAAGCCGTCGTGGGCGGTGATGAAGTTGACACTCGCGAAGGGGTCGCGGTCGGCGTCGGCGAAGAGGTCGGCGCTGCCCGAGACGCGCTGGGCCAGGGCGCCGATCTGGTGATGATCGCCGCGCCAGAATCGGCGCACGTCGTCGCGGTAGCGCCCGTTCCACTCTGCGAAGCCGGCCGGGAAGTTGCCGACCTGGTAGCCGTCCGGGCCGAGATCCCAGGGCTCGGCGATGAGCTTCACCTCGGCGAGCACCGGGTCCTGCTGGATCACGCTGAAGAAGTGGTCGAGGTTGCCCACCCCGTGGAGCTCGCGGGCGAGGGCCGTGGCGAGGTCGAAGCGGAAGCCGTCGACGTGCATCTCGGCCACCCAGTAGCGCAGGCTGTCGAGCAGCAGCTGCAGCACGCGCGGGCTCTTCATGTTGAGCGTGTTGCCGCAGCCGGTGTAGTCGACGTAGTGGCGGGCATCGTTCGCGTCGAGGTGATAGTACGACGCGTTGTCGATGCCCTTGAAGCTGAGCGTCGGCCCGTTCTCGTTGCCTTCGCACGTGTGGTTGTAGACGACGTCGAGCAGCACCTCGATGCCGGCGCGATGGAACGCGCGCACCATGGCCTTGAACTCGGTGACCTGCTCGCCGAGAAACCCCGTCGCGAACCGCGTGTCGGGCGCGAAGAAGCCGAGGCTGTTGTAGCCCCAGTAGTTGACGAGGTCGCGCTCGACGAGGTGGCCCTCGTCGACGGCCTGGTGCACGGGCATGAGCTCGACCGCGGTCACGCCGAGCGAATTCAGATGCTCGATCACCGGCTCCGAGGCGAGCCCCATGTAGGTGCCGCGCTGCTCCTCGGGCACGTCGGGGTGCAGCTTCGTCATGCCCTTCACGTGACACTCGTAGATGACGGTGCGGCCCCAGGGCGTGCGCGGCGGCCGGTCGTCGCCCCACGGAAACGACGGGTTCACCACGACGCTCTTCGGCGCATAGGGCGCGCTGTCGCGCGGGTCGGGCAGCTCGTAGCCGTTCTCGTCGATCACGTGGCTGTGGAGCGCAGCGTCCCAGATCGGCTGGCCGGTGATCGCGAACGCATAGGGGTCGACGAGCAGCTTGGCGTCGTTGCAGCGGTGCCCCTCGGTCGGATCCCAGGGCCCCTCGACCCGGTAGCCGTAGAGCTGGGGCGGGCGGACGTCGGGCAGGTACGCGTGCCAGACCATGCGCGTGCGCTCGCGCAGCGGGATCACGCTGGTGGGCTCGAGGTCGTCGGGGCCGTCGAAGAGGCACAGCAGCACGCGGGTCGCGTTGCGCGAGAAGAGGGCGAAGTTCGTGCCCTGACCATCCCAGGTGGCGCCGAGCGGATGGGGCCTGCCGGGCCAAATGCGCATCACCCTGCCTCGGGCCTGGTCATCGGCATCTCAACGCCTCCTCGAGGTCGATGGTAACGGCGAACCGGGCCCTCGGGTCGCAGCCGACCGATGCGGCGGCCTGGGCGCCCCTCTCCCGCAGCCCGGGGGCGTCCGTGGCGACGACCCCCGGGAGCGCGGAAACCCCGCCCCGCCTCCGCCACAAACGGGTCGCTCCGACCACATCCCTGCACTGGCGCCGTGGCGGCGTCCGCCCGCGGATATCTGAAGGGAGGAGTCGGTCATGCGTTTCCTGCAATCATTCTTCGCGCTCTCGGCGCTCGTCGTCGCTGCGACCGCGCTCGGCACCAGCGCCCAGGCGGGCTCGATCACCGTCGATCTCGACCCGTTCACGGGGGACGACGTCGACGTCGAGCTCCGGCTCGATGACGACGCCGGCGACGGGACGATCCACGGCCGCCTCGAGGTGACGGGCGGCGTGGGCGATCTGCGCGGGCTCTTCTTCGACCTCACCGACTCGGCCCTGCTCGCCGGCATCCAGGTGATCGGCGACGACGTGAGGGAGTTCGAGACCGGGGGCGTCACGAACCTGAACAAGGGCAACAACGTGAACGGCGGTGGCACCCCGTGCCCCTGCGACGTCGGCATCTCGTTCGGTACGCCGGGCATCGGCAGGGACGATCTGCAGATCGTCGAGTTCATCGTCTCGCACGCGTCCGAATCGCTCGACCTGTCGATGCTGAGTGGTCAGTACGTCGGGGTTCGCATCACGAGCGTCGGCATCGACTGGTACGACCGCAACGGCTCGTCGAAGCAAATCGGCGTCGTGCCCGAGCCCGGCACCGCGTTG
>CAYYSY010000073.1:0-3904 GCA_964474355.1 uncultured Spirochaetaceae bacterium
CTCGGCGCGCGTCTCGATCGAGTACGGATCGAAGCGGCCTCGCTCCTGCACGGCCATCGTGAGGAGGCGGTCGCCGCTGCACAGCGCCGGCAGCACGTCGTTCGCGAGCGCATCGCTCCCGCCGAGCAGCACCGCCTGACCACCGAGCAGCACCGTCGAGAGGAAGGGCTCCGGGGCCAGGACGCGACCACACTCCTCGAGCACGACCGCGAGCTCGCCGATCCCCATCCCCGCGCCGCCGTACTCGTCGGGGAAAGGGATGCCGAGCCAGCCCATCTCGGCCATGTCCTTCCACAACGCGCGCGAGAAGCCTGCCCCGTCCTCGGTGTCGCGCAGCTCACGCATGCGCGAGACCGGCGACTTCTCGTCGAGGAACTGGCGGGCGGTGTCCTTCAGCAGCAGCTGTTCTTCGGAGAGGGTGAGGGCCATGGGCAGGGTCCCTTCGATCGGTGGTCTTCAGATGTGCCGCATAGGATAGACTGAACGGACCCGCCCGTGGTGGGCCGATTCGAGGGGACCCGACATGGCATCCATCGACACGTTCCGCGACGAGGTGCGCGGCTGGCTGGCGGAGAACTGCGCCGAGGACGTCCGAGTGGGCTCGCGCGACCGACTCTCGCGCACGCGCTACGACGAGTGGGTTCGCCTGCTCGGTACGCGCGGCTGGGCGGCGCCCGGCTGGCCGAAGGAGTACGGCGGAGGCGGCCTCGACCGTGAGCAACAGGCGGTGCTCTCGCAGGAGATGCGCGCCATCAAGGCGCCGCCGCCCGGCGGCTTCGGTCTCAACATGCTCGGCCCCACGCTCCTCGAGCTCGGCACAGACGAGCAGAAGCAGCGTCATCTCCCTTCGATCACGGGCCACCAGATCATCTGGTGCCAGGGCTATAGCGAGCCGGGCGCGGGCAGCGATCTCGCGAGCCTTCAGACGCGCGCCGTGCTCGAAGGCGACGAGTACGTCGTGACCGGGCAGAAGATCTGGACGACCGGCGCGCCTCATGCCGACTGGATGTTCTGCCTCGTGCGCACCGATCCCGATGCGCCCAAGCACGAGGGGATCAGCTTCCTTCTCTTCCCGATGCATCAGGACGGGGTCGAGGTGGCGCCGATCACGCTGATCGACGGCACGGCGCACTTCGCGCAGGTGTTCCTCGACGGCGCCCGCGCGCGGGCCGACGACGTGATCGGGCCTGTGAACGGCGGCTGGACCGTGGCGAAGCGGCTGCTGCAGCACGAGCGCGGCGTCGCGAGCCCGGAGGGCCGCGCGACGGCGGTCGCGAAGCGGGGCCTGGTCGAGATTGCGCGCGAGCACGTCGGTGAGCAGGACGGCCGCATCGCCGACCCGGCTCTGCGCGATCGCATCGCCCAGCAGGAGCTCGATAGCCAGGCGTTCTCACTCACGATGCAGCGAGCCGGCGAAGAGGCGCGCGCGAGCCAGGCCGAACGGCAGATCGCCTCGATGTCGAAGTACTACTGGAGTGAGCTCGGCAAGCGCGAGCAGGACATCGCGATGCAGATCCTCGGGACGCGCGGGCTCGGCTGGAGCGGCGACGGCTTCGAAGACTATGAGCTCACGCGCACGAAGCGCTGGCTCATCACGCGCGCCGACTCGATCTGGGGCGGCACGAGCGAGATCCAGCGCAACATCATCGCAAAGCGCATCCTGCTGATCCCCGAATAGACGAGGCGAGTCGATGGACTACGAGCAGATCCTCTACGAGATCGACGACGGCGTGGCGACGGTCACGCTCAACCGACCCGAGAAGCTCAACGCCATGACGGCGCAGATGGGCGCCGAGCTCGCCGACGCGATGGCCGAGGCCGACGCCGACGACGGCGTCCGCGTAGTCGTGATGACGGGCGCCGGACGCGCGTTCTGTGCGGGCGCCGACCTGGGGTCGGGCAAGGAGTTCGGTGCGGGCTGGGGCGGCGTGGAGCGAGAGTATCGGCGGATGATGCCGATGGAGGTTCGCAAGCCCGTGATCGCCGCGATCAACGGACACGCTGTGGGGGTGGGGATCACGTGGCCGCTCCAGGCCGACATCCGTTACGTCGCCCACGACGCCAAGCTGGCCTTCGCGTTCGTTCGCCGCGGGATCGTGCCCGAGCTGGCTTCGCACGTGATCCTGCCCCGCCTCTGCGGCCAGGCGAAGGCGGCCGAGCTGCTTCTCTCGGGCCGCACCTTCCTCGGTGACGAGGCCGTCGAATACGGGGTCGCGACGCGGGCCTATTCGAAGGACGAGGTGCTGCCGGCGGCACTGGCAATGGCGCGCGACATCGCCGACAACGCGGCGCCGGTTTCGGTGGCGATCGCAAAGCGTCTACTCTGGGATGGCGTCGGCGTCGATCTCGACGCCTTGCGAAAGAAGGAAGGTCGACTCCTCAACTGGGCGACGAAGCACGCCGACTCGCGCGAGGGCACGATGGCCTTCATGCAGAAGCGTGCGCCCGAGTGGAGCGGCTCGCCCTCGAAGGAGCTGCCCGAAGAGCTGCTCTGAGGTGCACCCCAGTGATTCGATCGAGGTGGAGAGAATGAGAGCCGGCGTGCAGCCGCGCCGACCGCGGGAACGTGTGCTCGAGATGCTTTGGCTGGCCCGGCGGGGCCGGCTCGGCGTCTTGATTCTTCTCGCATTGACGCTCACGCACTGCCAGGCCTTCGACCAGGTGAGTCGGGTCTACCTCAACGCGACGCCCGAAGGCCGCGATCTGCTTCGGCGCTACGAGCACTACGCGGCCATCGCCGAGAAGCTCAAGCAGTACCACGACGACGGGACGCTCGACAGCGCCGAGGTGCTCGAAGTCCTGGTCGAAGCCGGGGTGATCGAGCCGCTCCCCGCCCCCGGGACGGGACGGACGCCGACGCCCTCGCCGACGCCGCAGCCACCGCCCGAGCCCACTTCGGATTCGAGGTGGGCCTGGCCGATGAAGGCCGGTGTCATCAGCTCGGAGTTCGGCCAGCGTGGGTCACGGTCGCATGAAGGCATGGACATCGCGGCGGACCCCGGCGAGCCGATCTACGCGGCCTCGACGGGCACGGTGATCTACTCGGACGATCGCATGAGCGGATACGGCCGGGCGGTGATCGTTCGCCACGCCGACGCGACGACATCGCTCTACGCTCATGCGACGAGCCTGCTCGTGCGCGAGGGTACGGCGGTGTCACGGGGCGACCCCGTCGCGACGGTCGGCTCGACTGGCCGCTCGACGGGACCGCATCTCCACTTCGAGATCCGCGTCGGCGAGACACCGGTCGATCCGCGAGGCGTGCTGCCGCGTCAGCCCTTCTGATCGTATGCAACTCGCCGCTCGCGCGGGTCACGAAGCCCGGCCCCGCGAGGTCGCCCACCGCACGAAACGCGGTGGGCAGGAGGAAGGCAATGCCCGAACGAAGTGGACGCGTCGACATGCTCTCGGCGGAGGCGGCCGAGACGGCTGCAAAGGAGCACGGGCTGCCCGACGCGATGGCCCGCCTCAACGTGTTCCGCACGCTCTTGCGACGCCCGAAGACGGCGAAGGCCACGTGCGATCTCCTCTTCTCGCTGCTCTTCGGCGCCGAGCTATCGGATCGACTGCGTGAGCTCGTCATCATGCGGATCGGCTGGGCGACCGGCTGTGACTACGAGTGGACCCAGCACTGGCCAATCGCGCAGGACGTCTACGGCTGCAATGCCGACGAGCTGCTGGCCGTGCGTGCATGGCACGACTCGGAGATCTTCGACGATACGGATCGCGCCGTGCTCGCCGCGACCGACGAGATGCTCGAGAACGGAGACCTCTGCGACGACACCTGGCTTCGCTGCAAGCAGGCGCTCGGCGAGGCCGCGTGCATCGACCTGATGGCGGCCATCGGCACGTGGGGGATGATCTCGAAGCTCGCGCGCGGGCTTCGGATCCCGCTCGAAGAGGG
>CAYYSY010000074.1:0-3149 GCA_964474355.1 uncultured Spirochaetaceae bacterium
GCCATCCGCGCCGGCCTGGGCGTCGGACTCGCCGGATTGCGAGCGATCGTCGCTACCGGGCTGCCCCGGAGCGGGCTCGTCCTCGCCCGACTCGCCTTCATCGCCCGTCGCTTGCTGACCGGGCTGCCCGCCCTCGCTCGGATCTCCGGCCTGGCCCTGCTGCTGCTCGCCCTGCGCGCCGCCCTCACTGCCGGACTGCCCGCCCTGCTCGCCCTCGCCCTGCTGCGACTGGTCCGACTCGCCGGGCTGCGGCTGCCCGCCCTCCGGCGGCGGCGGTTGCTGCTGAAGCTGCTCGAGGGCCGCGCGCAGATCGTCCCAGGGTGCGGCGTCTGCGTCGAGCGCACGGCCGACCTCGACCGCGGCGAGCGCATCGCGAATCGAGCCGGGCGGCAGCGGTGTCGCCCCTTCGCGTCGCTCGAAGCCGACCTTCGCGGTCGCGCGCGCGAGCTCCGCGTAGTCGGTCGCTGCGATCTCGTCGCTCGATGCGAGCTGCTCGACGAGCGTCACGATCGGATCTTCGGCGGGCTCGGCGGCGGCCGGTGCGGGCGCCGGCGCAGCCGGCGCAGGCCCCGCCGCAGCGAACAGCATCCATGCGGCGCCGAGCGATGCGGCGCCGGCGCGCAGCCCCGCGCCGACGTCGGATCCGGCGATGCTCGCGGCAGTCGCGCGCTCATGGAGTCGCCGGCTGCGCGGCGTGGCGGGCACCTCGAAGAGATGACTCGCGAGCAGCAGCGCGAGCGCCGGCGCGAGCCACCACTGGAAGCGATGGATGCGCGTCCGCTCGCGCTCCTCGACGAACTGCCCTTCGCGCCCCTCGGCGACCGTGCGCTCGACGAGCGACGCGAGGTCGATCCACTGCGCCGCGTCCGCGTACACACCGTTCGTGCCCCGGGCGAGCCCATCGAGCACCGGACGCTCGAGCCGCGAGAGCACCGCCGCGCCGCGATCGTCCTTCACGATGCCGCCGCGACCGTCCGGGATCAGCGCCCCGGCCTCGGTGCCGATCCCGAGCGCGACCACGCGCACGTCGGCCTCGACCAGCGCATCGACCGCGTCGGGCTCGAAGTTCGGGCTCTCGCCGTCCGAGAGGATCACGAGGAAGCGGTCCGCGGCGCCGGTCTGGGAGAACGCCTCGAGGGCGGCATCGATCATCGACGCGAAGTCGGTGCCGCCCTGCGGCAGGTACCCCGGCTCGAGCACGGGCAGCAGCTCGCGCAGCACCTCGTGATCGGCCGAGAGCGGGCTCTGCAGAAACGCCGTACCCGCGAAGAGCAGGAGCCCGACGCGCTCGCCGCGCAGCTCGTCGAGCGTCGACTCGATGAGCAGCCGCGCGCGCCCGAGCCGGCTCGGCGGCACGTCCTCGGCGAGCATGCTGCGAGACAGATCGAGCGCGATCAGCACCTCGCGCCCCTGATCGAAGCGGACGACCTCGCCCTCGCCCCATTGCGGCTGGGCCAGCGCGACGATGCCGAGCGCGAGGCCGACGCTCGCCCACGCGCCGTAGCGCCGGCGACCTGCGCGGTCGGCGGCGGGGCGGACCCGGCTGCCATCGACCCACAGCCAGCGTGCTCGATCGCCTCCGCCCGCCTCGCGTTGCTCGCGGCGGATGTGCCGCGACGCGCCCCACCAGAAGGCGGGCACGAGCGCGAGCGCCCACAGCCAGTCCGGTGATGAGAAGGTCATCGTGCGTCCTCGGCAAAGGCTTCGTCGCCGGTGCCGTCGATCGCGCGCACCGGGCGCCGCGCACCGAGGAGCCCGGCTGCGAAGAGCAGCAGCCCCGGGCCGGCGAACCAGGCAAAGCGCTCCTCGGTCAGCAGGTGCGCCTTGGCGTCGAACTCGATGGGGCGCTCGGCGTCGATGGCAGAGAAGGCCTGCTCGACGGTGTCGGCATCACGGGCGCGGAAATAACGCCCTCCAGTGTCGTCGGCGATTCGGCGGAGCGTGCGCTCGTCGAGGCTCGAGCGCACGCGCCGGTAGCTCACGACGCGTCCGTTCTGATCCGTGACGGGCATGGGCACCAGCCCCTCGCGGCCGGCGCCGATCGTGTAGACCGGGATGCCCTTCGCCTCGGCGAGCTCGGCGGCCTGCAGCGGCTCGACCGAGCCGGCGTTGTTCGCGCCGTCGGTCAGCAGGATCACGAACCCGCCCAGGCGACGCCCGGCATCCTCGCGCTCGGCCTGACCGAGCCGTGACACGGCGAGCGCGAGCGCGTCACCGACGGCGGTGCCGTCCTCGACGAGGCCCACCTTCAAGCGCGAGATCTGACGTCGCAGCCATGGGTGATCGAAGCTGAGCGGCGCCAGCGTGTAAGCGCGCCCGCCGAAGACGACGACGCCGATGCGGTCCCCGGTGCGACGGTCGGTGAACGCCTCGATGATCGGCTTGATCGCCTGCAGGCGATTCAAGCGCTGGCCGTTCTCCTCGTAGTCCTCGGCGAGCATGCTCGGCGACAGGTCGATCGCGAGGACGATGTCGTAGCCCTTCTTCTCCACCTGGCGCCGCTGCTCGACCACCTGCGGCCGCGCGACCGCGACGATCACCGCGACGAGCCCGAGCCACACGACGACCTCGGCCCATACGGCGCGCTCGATCCGCTCGCGACCGGCCCAGCGCGCGGCGAAGGGCACGACCAGCGCACGCTGGGGGCGCCGCCCACGCAGCCAGTGCACCAGCGGCAGCAGCAAGAGGGCGAGCAGCCAGAGCGGGTCGGCGAGCTGCCACGAAGGCGCGAAGAGCCCGGGCTCCATCACAGCGCCCCCATCGCGCGCATGCGGGCGCGGAAGAAGCGCACGAGCGCATCGAGCGGATCGTCCTCGGTCGAGATCACGAGCCGCTGCAGCTTCGACGGAAAGAGCTCGTCGAACGCGCGATCCCGGGCGGCGACCCACTCACCATGTCTTCTCCGGGTCGCACGCGAGCGCGGATCGAAGGGGACGAGCTCACCGTCGATCGGATCGACCACCGAGAGCAGACCCATCTCGGGCAGCGCCCGCTCCCACGGATCGTCGACGCGCACGCCCACGATCTCGAAGCGTCGCCGCATGGCGCGCCAGTGGGAAGGTGGCTCCATGGGTGGGAAGTCGCCGAGCCAGACGACGACGGCGTGACGCGGAAAGACGTGGGAGAGCCGCACCCAGTCGATGCCGGGC
>CAYYSY010000075.1:0-30688 GCA_964474355.1 uncultured Spirochaetaceae bacterium
AGGTGAACGCGGTGCTGCGGTCCTCTGCGGGTGCGGCGCCCTATACCGGCTTCGACTTCGTGGCGCTCCCGGTGACGAATCTGCGCATGATCTACGACACGGGTGCGAGCGGCGTCATCCTCTTCGAGGGACCGGCGCAGGCGCTGTCGATCCCCGCTGCCGACTACATGGGCAGCGAGGTGGTCTTCACCGACGTCGGCGTGGGGGGGAGCACGACCTTTGGCGTCTCCCAGCCCATCCACATGAGCATCGGCAGCTTCGCTCAGGATCCGCCCGATCCGTACACTCAGGACGCCGACTACCCTCGTCAGGATCCCGACCTGCAGCTGCAGCTCGGGCCACCGGGCTCGGCCACGTTCTTCCTGGCCGACTTCACGCAGCTCGGGATCGTCGGCGTCCCGTCCATGACGGGGCGCGTATCGTTGATCGGGCCCAAGTTCGCGGAGGTCTCGTTCGACGAGCTCACTCCGGCGAACACCATCCACACCCACGTCTACGACCCGGCGGCCCCCGCCGAGACGGGGCCGGGCATCCTCACGCCCGACCTCCGCATCGAGCTGACGCTGAGGTCGTTCGATCGCTTCACGCAGACCGCGCCGCCGGGTGCCCCCGGGCCGACGCTCGGTGCGAACCCCTTCATCGGCCCGGATCCGCTCGCGGCGCTCGAGGGTGTCGAGCCGCTCCCGACGACACCGCCGGGTGTGACGCTGCGGCTGGGCGGGAGCGAGGTGACGGGCACCTTCCTGCTCGACACGGGAAGCCAGATCACATCGGTCTCGAGTGCCATGGCCCTCGCGCTCGGCGTGCGGTACTGGGCACCGGGCGATCCGGGCTACGACCCGGCGCAGCCGGCGACGCTCGTCTACGACGCGGACGGCTCGCTCGTGCCGGGCCAGTTCACGGTCGACATCGGCGGCATCGCGGGCACGACGACGCTCGCCGGCTTCTACGCCGACTCGCTGCTGCTGCGAACGCTCGAAGGCGACCCACTCGTCGACACGGATCCCGCCCATTTGAACTTCGTGGGCGCTCCGGTCTACGTCCACGACATCGAGCTCATGGACCCGGTCACGCTCGACACCTTCACATTCGACGGCATCCTCGGCACGAACTACCTGTTCGGCAGCGGTGACCTCTCTGCCCTCTCGGGCTTCGAGGTTCCCTTCCGCGAGGGCCCCTTCGAGTGGCTGGTCCTCGATCTGGCCACGTCGCCGCCGAGTCTGGGCGTGATCTTTCCGGCGATCGAGGTGCCACTCACGTCCGTGCCCACGATCCTGGCGGCGTGCTTGCTCACGGCATCCGCGGCAGAGCTGATGCGTCGGCGACGCGGGCGACGGAGAGCGCGGGCCTGAACCGACGCACATCGCGATCGATTCGGCCGCGGCACCCGGGTACGGTGCGGCGGAGACACGGGTCGTTCGCGTGCGCCAGGAGGATCCATGGCCTTCGTGCTCGTTCACGGCGGGGCGCACAGCGGTGGCTGCTGGGCGCGTCTCGAGCCGCACCTCGAGGCGACGTCGCTGGCGATCGATCTACCGGGCCGAGGGGCGCGGCCGGCTCCACTCCGGGAGCTTCGCCTGGACGACTGGGTCGATGCGATCGTCGAAGACATCGAGGCGGTGGGGGACGAGAAGATCGTGCTGGTGGGCCACTCGCTCGCGGGGATGAGCCTGCCGCGCGTGGCGGCGCGGGTGCCCGAGCGTCTCGCTCACATCGTGTTCGTGTCGTGCTCGGTGCCGCCCGAAGGGCGCTCGCCGATCGACATGCTCGAGCCCGAGGTGCAGAAGCTCGCGCGAACGCAGGAGGCGCGCGGCACGCCGACGGTCCTCCCCGAGGCGGCCGCTCGCGCCATGTTCTGCAACGACATGGACGAGGAGCAGACGCGCTTCGTCATCGACGGGCTCGTGCCCGAGGCGCCCGAGCCGATCCATGAGCCCAGCCGTCTCGCCGGGCTCGCGAACGGCGTGCCCATGACCTGGGTGCGGCTCCTGCGAGACGCGGTGCTGCCGACGGCGACGCAGGACGTCTACATCGAGGCGATCCGCAGCGTGGCGCCCATCGCTGTCGTCGACCTCGACGCGGGACACGACGCGATGGTCTCGCAGCCCGGAGCATTGGCGAGGGTGCTCAACGCGATCCACGAAGGGGCGTAGCCGGCGAGCAGGGGCCCATCCTCCCGCCAGGCTCAGCCCCAGGCGATCCGCGCCCCGCGCGGCTTCGTCGGCCGGGGCTCGCTCGAGCCCGATCGGCTGCGGTCTGGCTCGAGGTGGGACGCCGATCATCGAGGTGCCCATCGCTCTTCTGTCGAGCACATGATTCTGGCTGTTGTTGAATCGCCACGGTCAACTGATGAGACTTTCGGCACGGCAGATGTCACGGCGAACTTCCCCCGCCTTCGAGTTCAAATCCGACACACGTTCACGTCGAGAGTCCATCCCCGACCCGGGTATGTGTCACGTGTGACACGAAAAGCACTATGCGTGTCCGAGAGCAGACAGAATTTTCGAGTGGCGCCTGATACGTATCTCCCAGATCGCAAGGAATGTCGGTTCACTCGCTCCAATCATCCGCAATCGTGACATCGGCCGCGATTGGGCCGTCACGGACAAGGGGGAGTCATGCGAAAGCATGGAAGCTGGAAGCTGGCGACGCTCATCGTCGTCGGATCGCTACTCGCAGTTCAGCCGGTCGTCGCCGAGACCTACTACGTGAGGACCGACGGCCACGACAGCAATACCGGCATAGAGAACTCGGCCGGAGGCGCCTGGGGGACGATCCAGTACGCCATCGACAACGCCGCGGCCGGAGACACGATCCTCGTTCAGGCTGGGGTCTATGCGGAGGATGTCAGCGTCAATACCCAGGGGCTGCCCGAGCTTCCGATCGTGATCCGAGGCGAAGGAGCGGTGTCCCTCTCGAGCATCGACTTTCCCGGCAGCAATCAGTTCTCGACGGGCGTGAGCTACCACATCGTCATCGACTCGCTTCGCTTCGATGCGACGCTGGGCTCGTCTCCCTACGGCATGAGGATGTACGGTGCCGGCCACATCACCGTAGAGAACTCGATCTTCGAGAGCTACCGGGGGCACTCGGACGTCGGGCGCAATGCGGGCCTGATCCTCGTGAACAACGCGTGGCGGGCAGTCTACGAGCTGCGCGTGCGCGGATCACGCTTTGCTCACAATCGCAACGGCGTGGCCACGACGAGCAGCGGCATGCTCGAGAACTCGAGCTTCGAGAGCACGACCTTCGTCGACAACGAGTTCGGCTTCGCGACCCGCGACTGGGGGTCGAGATTCGTGACGTTCGCCGGGTGCCGCTTCGAGGACAACGGAATCGGAGTTCTTCTCGAAGGCAGCTACTGGAGCTGGCTGAAGTCGCACGACGTCACGATTCACCGGGGCATCTTCGCAAGGAACGGTACCGGTCTGATCATCGGCGAAGAGCCTGGGTGGCCGAGCGGCGGCTTCAGCTCGCTCACGTACGACACCCGCGTCATCAACTCGACCTTCTACGCGAATGCCCAGAGCGGCATCTTCGTTCAGACGGACTTCTCCAGGACCCAGGGCGGTGATCCTGCGTGGTACGACGCCCAGGGGCAGACCTTCGTCAACGACGTCTTCCTCGAGAACGGCAGCTACGGCATCGACAACGTGGTCGATCAGACGGTCTACGGCGGCTACAACCTCGCCTTCTCGAACGCCATCGCTCCGGCCAACAACGTCGTCTTCGATGCGAGCAACTCTTCTCAGCTCGCCGACCCGCAGCTCGCCAATCCGCCGGGTGGCGACTTCACGCCCGGGCCAGGCTCGCCGTGCATCGACGCCGGCGACCCCGCGTATGACTCCGACCCCGAGACCGTGGGAGAGCACGTCGACATCGGGGCCGTGGAGTTCGATCGGGTTCTGCCCGCCCAGGTCCTCGCCGCATTGATCGAGGGCGTGAGCGAGATTCCGACCTCCTACCTGAAGAACGAGAACAACTCCATCCCGTTGTCCAAGAAGCTCTACGTCGCCATGACCATGGTCCTGCGAGGCGACGCGGAGGAGAGCGAGAGCCAGAGACGCAGCTACTACCACGCGGCTCTGCAGAAGCTCGAGAACGACATCCTTCCCAAGACCGATGGCTGCGGGCTCACCGGGGCCCCCGATGCCAACGATTGGATCGGGAGCTGCGCCACGCAAGCCGACTTCTACGAGCCGATCCTGGGCGCCATCGCCGCGCTCCGTGAGATGGGGGCCTAGACCGTGAATCGTGAGAGCTGGAGAGAGCGAATCATGAGAGTCGTCGCACTCGGTGCCATGACCTGCCTGACCCTGGGTGCGTTGGCGGTGCATCCGGCGAGCGCGGTGGCGCAGACGGTGCTCACTGCCCCCGATGCTTCCGCGAGCGCGGCCTTCGGCTATGGGGCGGCGCTCGATGGCGATCGGGCCCTCGTCGGAGCGATCTCCGCCAACGAGGCGTACGTGTTCAAGTTCGACGCCGCAACGAACGATTGGCTGCCGGAGGGCTCCCCCCTGCTCACCGCGGGCGGCGGCTACTTCGGCCGGTCCGTGTCGATCGAGGGAGACGTCGCCCTCGTCGGATCTCCGGTTAGCCGGGGCACCGAGGGCGCGGCGTACGTGTTCCGCTTCGACCCGGTCACGGGAGAGTGGGAGCAGGAGGCGGAGCTCGTCGCGGCCGACCCCGGCTACTACGATCTGCTTGGCTGGTCGGTCTCGCTGAATGGGAACAGAGCGCTGGCGGGTGCACCCCTCAAGCAGTCGGGCGGTGCTGCGTACGTCTTCGTCTACGACGAGGTCGCCGGCACCTGGAGCCAGGAGGCCAAGCTCGAGTCCGACGAGCTCGTCTCTGGCGATCGCTTCGGCTGGTCGGTGGCGCTCGATGGCGACCGGGCGATCGTCGGCGCGAAGGACGACGACCGCATCGGTGCGGTCTACAGCTTCGAGCGCAGCGGGAGCAGCTGGGCCCAGGAGGCGCAGGGCAAGATCGCCGGAGTCGGACCGATCGGAGCCGAGTTCGGCGCAGCGGTCGCCTTGGACGGCGAGCGGGCCCTGATCGGGGCCGCGGCAGAACCGGTAGGCACACCGGGCTCCGCCCATCTCTACCAGCGCGCCGCGGGGAGCTGGGCTCACGAGGACACCCTGATCCCGCAGGACCTCGGCGGCCAGGACGGCTTCGGGTACGCGGTGGCGCTGGAAGGGGAGTTGGCGTTGGTCTCTGCGCCCGAGGACGCCCACACCGGGTATCGCTCCGGCTCGGCCTACCTGTTCCGCTTCGATGGCCTGGGGTGGCTAGAGGAAGAGAAGCTGGTCGCCAGCGCGCCAAACGCGGGGGACCGCTTCGGATCGGCCACGGCACTCGGCGGACGCTGGGCACTCATCGGAGCACGGAGCACCGCAGGACCAGCCGGCGCCGGCCAGGGTGTCGCCTACGTGTACGAGGTGATTCGAGATTCAGACGGAGACGGCGTCGAGGACGACCTCGACAACTGCCCGGACGTGCCCAACGATCAGACCGACGACGATCAGGACGGTCGAGGCAATGCCTGCGACGAGTGTCCGTTCGACGCACACGACGATGCGGACGACGATGGGGCATGCGGTGACGTCGACAACTGCCCGTGGGTCTCCAACGCGGATCAGTCCGACTTCGACGGGGACTCGATCGGCGACGCCTGTGACGTCTGCCCGCTCGATCCCGACGACGACGAGGACGGCGACACCTGGTGCGGCGACGTGGACAACTGTCCCCGAACCTACAACCCCGATCAGGCTGATCTGAACGCGGACGGCTGCGGTGATGCGTGCGTCGACCTGGACGCGGACATCGCTGGCGATGCGGTGGTCGACTGCGCCAGCACCATCGAGGCCGGTGCGCGGATCCGGAGCGGTGTCGTCATCGAGCCGGGCGTCACCGTGAGCCAGGATGCCACAGTGAAGCACGGCGCAACGGTCGGAGCCGGGACCTTCGTGGCCGTCCGCGCCACGGTCGGCGAGCGGTCGCTGATCGGGTCTGCCGTCTGTATCGGCCATCGAGCACAGATCCGCACTGGCGCAGTGATCGGGCACCGCAGCAAGCTGGGCATTCGCGCGACTATCGGAAGGGGTGCCGTGGTCGGATCGATGTCCGCCGATGCAGAGGGCGCGGAGGTCGGGAACTACGCTGACGTCGGCAACGGCGAGGTCGTGCCCGACGGAGTGACCTGGCCCAGCGGCGCGACGGTGACCTGCGAGCTGCCCTGATCGTGAGGGTGGGGGCTCCTCCCGAGGAGGAGTCCCCGCCTGTCACCGGAGCTGGCCGCTAGATCGGCGGGCAGTTGCCCGGCCCGGTCCCCGCACAGCTGAGCCCCGAAGGACCGGGGGCGACGTAGCCGGCGGCGTCACCGAGCGACTCGACGGCGTCGCTCACGTCGACGAGGCCGCTGCAATCGAAATCGTGGATGCCGGCGGGCGAACCGATCGCCAGCCAGGTGGCGTGGAAGTCGGCGAGGCCCGTGTAGCCGTCCTCGTCGACATCGGTGTCGCAGGCGTGGCCGTAGCCGTCTTCGCCTGCATCCTGCTGCGTGGCGCACGTGCCGACGATCGGGCCGTTGCCGTCATGGGTGCAGTTGTCGAACTGGTCGGGGATGCCGTCGTTGTCGATGTCTCCGACGTTCGCGCCGATCGGTGGCGTGAAGATCAGACCGACGAACATCGCCGCGAGGGCGACACGCGGCAGCGCGGCAGACAACGGGTGCCGGGTGCGCAGCGCGACGAATGCGAGCGTCGCAGCGACCGCGATCATCATCAGGAGTCCCGCTGCCGGGACGCTGGGTGCCGGGTTCACGATGACGGGCCTGTCGAGCAGGACCTGTGTGTACTGATCCTCGGGCGGCTGGCCGGTGACCGCCACAGCGAAGACGTTGCCGGGCTGATCGAGGGCGAGCTGGATCTCGATCGGCGTCTCCTCCAGCACCTCGTAGCGGAGCCTCGCGACGAGCTCATCGCTCGGCGTCGCCTGCTGACCGGGTCCACCGTAGTCAGCGTTGAGAGCCAGGAAGTCGACGTTCACCTGCCCGCCGTTGCCTGGCCAGAAGCTCGGCGAGATTGGCGCGTTCGGTCCGATCGGCTCGAGGCCGGTCTCGGTTGGAACGGCGGCGTCGGGCGGGGCGTAGAGGATCGGCGTGATGTAGCTGGACTCGCTCTGATGGTAGTCGACGTGAGGCGGGTGGAGCACCGCGACCGAGAGCCCCACGAGACCCGTGTCGCCCTCGGTGTCGATGTGGACCTCGACGGTGAACTTCTCACCGGGCGCCAGCGTGCTGCCGTCGGCTGACGAGGTCAGGAAGACGCGGTAGGCCGCGCTCTCGGAGCCGAGGAAGAGAGAGCCGGTCAGGATGAGAAGAACGGGCAGGATGCGGGCGCGCCGTCGCACGAGCGCGATCTCTCTGGAAATCATGACGCCCTCCGGAAGGAAGAGGATGCGAGGCCAGCTTACAACCGGGAGCGACGGACGGAGCGAGCGAAACCTGCTCCCAGAAGTCTTCCGAGACGAATTATCGAGGAGAGCCCTTTGATTATCCCCCAAGGGCTTCGCGCCGATCCATGGACGCACCCACACACGTCGCGACGCTACACTTCGGGGCCGATCCTGGAGCGGAGATCGGCTCCACATGGGTGGTTCCTGGTGACTGCAGCAGCGCGCACGATTCGGCAGGCCGTCGATTGGGCCACGGCCTCCATCTCCCAGCTCGGGTCGAACGGCAGCCTTGAGAGCGATTCCGTCGAGGAGCCGCTCCGGCCCTCGATCCTGCCCAAGAACTTCCTCGTCGAGTTCATCGCGGGGACCTTCGGTCCCGCATCGAGCGGTCGGGGCTTGACCGACCACCTCGAGAGCGAGCAGAACGTTCGCAAGGTCGTCAACCGGACGAACATCGGCGTCATGGCGGCGCAGGACCTGGAGGAGAACTCGAGGCGCAAGCTCGAGGAGATCCAGGTCACCCGAGCCATCAAGTTCAAGCACGCGATCGATTCGATCATCGACCACCTGGTGAGCTCGGTGCGCCGTGAGCAGGACCGCCCCCATGTGATCCGCGAAATCTTCTCCCTCGACGACTCGCCGGTGGCGCAGCAGATCGCCGACCGGATGTCGAAGACCCGCTTCCTCGAGCGCCTGGCGAGAGAGAGCGAAGCGATTCCGGAAGGCCGCCGTGCCCGTCTGCGGCAGGCGTCGACGGCGGGCCTCTTCGCCGAGCTCGAAGGGCGGTTCAGGACCGAGCTCGCGTCGTTCGTCCCGGACTACGAGGCGGATCACGAGGGCGTGCGCCACCCGATTACCGACGACAAGGTGCTGAAGATCGTCAATCGCATCTTCGACGCGTTCGCCCCGAGGATGATCCTGATCGGCCACAGCCAGGGTGGACTGGTGGCTCTCCGCGCGATGCAGCTCGGCATGCGGCGGGTTCGCGTGAAGGACTCGAGGCGCTTCCTCTACTCGCCCCGCAGCGGACGCGTCCACCGCTACAGCCCCGTCGCGCTGGCGATCGGGCTCGGTGCTCCCTTCGACGGCATCGACCGGAGCCCGCCCGAGTTCGACGGCGGGAACGGGATGCCGCTGCACGAGGATGGGCTACCGCGCTACGTCAAGCGGTGGATGCCCGGCGTAGGGCAGATGCTCCATGGCAGCGCGTTCTTGAAGACGGTGCGCGGGGCATTCATCCCCTTCGATTGCTCTGCGATCTCGATCGCGAACCCGAGGGATGGCTTCGTGCCCCTCGAGCGGACGCGCCTGCCGGTGGGCGACTTCAAGAACATGCACAACCTCGACGTCGCCTCGAGCGGTGGCTTCGACATCGCCGACATCGCACCGCGCATGTTTCGCCCGGTGCTCGACGTGTGGCCCGCGGTCGGCATCCGGAAATTGATGAACGACAATCCGAGGTTCGAAGGGTTGCGCCAGCACTGCTCGTTCCTGGTCGATCTCGGTGAGAACTGGGACGTCGACAAGGGCGAGGTCGTCCGACAGATCTTCGCCGGCGAGAGCGGGCAGGGCATGTTCGACGAGATGATGTACGAGGTGAACTTCGACGGTCTGCGCGAGCAGCTCATGGCGAACCTGCTCTACCGGCTACGTTCGGCGAAGCCCGACGAGCGGCAGCACCTCACATGGATGGCGCCCAGGCTGCTGCACATGATCCGAGACGAGGAGCTGCCGTTCCTCAACAGCATCGACAAGCGCGCCGCGCTCGCGCTCAACCACATCGAGCCGCAGTAGCTCGTTCACCGCCGCCCCCCGTCAGGGGATCGGCCCCAGGTACTCGATGTAGATCTCGTCCTGGCCGTTGCAGCCGCCATAGATGTCGAGCCATGACCAGTCGCATGTCCCCGTGCCACTGGTCTCGCCCAGCGGCATGACCTCGCAGCGCGTGTTCACGTCGAAGACACCCAGCGGCGTCGCGAGGGTCCGGATGCCACTGACCCGCAGCACCGGGCCCCACAGGTGACCCCCGAGTACGTTGCCACCGAAGGGATCCGACCAGCTGACCTGCAGGCCGCCATCCTCGAACGGGTCCGGTTCGCCGATCCGGAAGTCGACCACGTAGTCGCCGAGATCGCCGGCGAGGTCCTGGCACTCCTCCCTGGAGGAGCCGATGACGCGGTTCGTGGTCTCGACGGTCCATCGACCCTCGGCGTTCGGCGACACGAAGACGTCGGCCGTGACCTCGACGCAGGCGTTCTGGACGCTCGCGATGACGGTGCCGGCGCCGGGCTCCAAGCCCTTCACGAGCCCGCCACTCACCTCGAGGATGAGCTCGCTCCCCGCAGCCTCGTCCCACCGGGTGTCCCAGCCCGACAGGGAGGTTCCTTCCGCGTTCTTCACGTCGGTGCCGATGGACACGAACTCGTCCACGAGCACCGCCGCCGGGTTCGGAGCGAGGTCCATGTCGGCCGGTGTGCTGAAGAAGGCGCCGCCGCAGAACTCCGCGGGGTCGGGGAGGGGCACCTGGAGGCAGCCGTCGGCGCCCGCCACCGACTGCGCGATCTGCCGCAGGCGCAGGAACTCCCGGATGAGGAAGAGCTTCTGGCAGACGTCCACCTCCTGGAGGCATGCGGCATCCAGATCCGACAGGACCTGTTCGCCTGTCTGCTGCAGGGCCGCCTGGTACTGCGCGGCGACATCGGGCCGCGAGCAGATCGAGGGGGCGCCCAGAAGCTGGAGGTTTTGCATGTGCTTGAGCAAATCTTGAAGGAACTGAACGAACTCGTCGAGCGACATCGCGTCAGATTGAAGGGACTGAACGAACTCGCCGACCGTCGTGTCGCCATACAGGCTCAGTAGGATGTTCTCCTCCCACTGATTGGACCGGTAGGCCACCTCGGGATCGTTGGCGGGATCGGAGGAATCCTGGGCGGCGTCGTCCACCTCGTCCGAGTAGCAGGCACCCGGGTCGCTCTGCGAGTCGCAGTCGCCCGAGCAGGCGTAGTGCGTGCTGAGGTGCTCGAGTGCGAGTACGACGCTCGAGCCCTGCTCGTACGCGGCCTCGAACGCGAAGTGGTCCGTTCCGCCCGCCCCGCCGCGGTAGCCGAGCAACGGGCCCGTCCCCGGAGCCGCCGGCGGCGTGATGGTCAGGGTCGCGGGTGTGAAGAAGCGCAGCCCCTCCGGTTCCAGGCGCACGGCGCCGAGCACAGGGCCATTGGGCAGCGTCCCTGCGCTGCTCACGAGCGGGGTAAGGGCCAGGGTCCGATCGGTGAAGGCGAAGCGGTCCAGTGTGCCCACCGGGACATCGAGGCGATAGTGCGTTCCATCGGCACCCGTTGTCTCGAGTGTCCCTCCGACCAACGGATCGATCGCCGCCTCCACCCTACGGGTTTCGTCGGCGCTCACGAGCGCCGTGGGGGCGCTTCGCCGGCGCTGGGCGAAGAGCAACACGGGGGACTCATCGGTTGGCGTCAGATACGTCGCCACCAGCAGGTTGCGATCGCGACTGAGGGTGGCGGTGAAGCTTGGCATCGCGTCGTGGCTGACGACGCCGACCGCAGCGAGGCTGAGCTGCCCCGGCGCCAGGGCCGCGTCGGGCTTGCGCCAGATGGGACGCACGTACTGGCCTTCGGGCAGATCCACGACCGTATCGTGCCAGCGCTGGAACAGAACCTCGGTGTTGCCGGCGGCATCGACCTCGAAGGTTCCGCGCCCGAGCGTGCGGTAGAACCCTACCGAGGAATCGATGCCGATGGCCGTGAAGCTCCACTGGCCTGACAGCTCGGCCTGCTGGTAGCCGAGCGGGTCGGCCCGGACGGCGAGCATCATCCGATCGTTGAAGAAGTTCTCGCGCTCGGTGTAGGTGCCCGCCAGCAGCTCGCCGTCGGCCGACATCGACAGGGGGATGTTGTTGGTGCCGAGGAAGAGCGCGACGTCGCCCATGGGCGCGATCACAGCGGCGCCCGACTCGTCCAGCACGAAGTTGTCGATTCCCGCGAACTCGAAGGTCGCGTCGACCACGCCATCGGCGTCGATCAACATCGCGCCCCGTCGCCAACCGCCGCCCTCGGGATCGAGGTCGTGCACCATCCAGCCACCGCTCAGGTCGTCGATGTCGAGTGCTTCGCCCTCGCGGATCAGCAGCCGCAGCAGGAGGCCCTCGTCCCCCAGCTCACTCGCGAGCACGACCACCTGCTCGCCCACGCCCACGAAGCCCTCGAGCGACAGGTCCTCGTGCGACGTGATCACGCCGCTGGGCTCGAGCTGAAGCCGATCCGGGCCCAGGAAGCTCTCGTCGTACTCGTACCAGGTGAAGTCGTTGTCCGTGGTCCCGAGCTTGCGGGCGAGGAGTCGCCCGTCGCCGTCATAGCGCTGGCTGCCGCGCGCCAGAATGGTGGGCTGCTGGTATGTGCTCGTGTCGAGGGTCAGCTCGATCGCGTGCGTGGCGAACGTGCCTGCCAGCGGCCCCGTCTGGTCGGTGTCCGACGTCATCGGGTCGCAGTCGTCGTCGATGCCGTTGCCCGGGATCTCGTCCACGCCTGGGTTGACATTCTCTTCGCCGTCGTCGCAGTCGAACTCGGTGACGAGGTAGTCGGCGATGCGGTCCGGAGAGGGCGCCTCGCAGGCCGCCACCGGATCGCTCTCGCCCGGATAGAGATCGCCGTCGACGTCCGGGTACCAGAGCGTGTCGGGGTTGAGTCGCGCCTCCGTGTCGTCGCAGTCGTTCGCGTCGAGGACGTAGCCCGACACGGGACCGCACGAGTCCACGGTCTCGCTGGGCGTCCCGTACCCGTCAGCGTCTGCATCCCGGTAGTAGGTCTGCGTCGGGAGGCCTTCGTCCACCTGGCCATCGCAGTCGTCGTCGATGGTATTGCAGAGCTCTGGTGCGCCAGGGTAGGTCGAGCCGACGGCGTCATCGCAGTCGTTCGCGTCGAGGACGTAGCCCGACACGGGACCGCACGAGTCCACGGTCTCGCTGGGCGTCCCGTACCCGTCTGCGTCCGCATCCCGGTAGTAGGTCTGCGTCGGGAGGCCTTCGTCCACCTGGCCATCGCAGTCGTCATCGGTGGTGTTGCAGAGCTCGGGCGCGCCGGGGTAGGTGGAGTCGACGCCGTCGTCGCAGTCGTCGTCGGTGGTCGCGTGGCCTGCGGGCGCGACATCGGCCACCGTCGCCGTCACCGGAGGAGCCACCCCATGGTCGTCACCGTCCCCGTCGGCGAACCACATGTAGAAGGTTGCCGCCGGCGTGAGCACGCCGAGATCGACCGGGGTGCCGGACGCGACGGCCACCTGCGGCTCTGAGTGGGTGTGCCCGTCGCGCGTGATGGCGAGGCGCCGGTCACCCACGGGCACGTCGAGCACGAAGCGCCCCAGCGCATCCGTCGTCGTCGAGAAGCGCTTGCCCACGACCTGGACCCGAGCTCCGGGTACGAGAACATCGCGGCTGTCGATGACGCTGCCGGAGACGGCGACGCGCTCCAGCTCGTCCTTCTTCTCTCCCCCGCAGGCCGGCAGCAGGACCGCGAAGCCGAGCAAGGCGATGATCGCGACGAAGAAGGACGATGCTTGACGCATGGCTTCCACTCCCTCGAGCCCCGCGCAGATCACCACAGCCACGACCCAGCATCGCGCCGCGCCGACTCCACCTGCATTCGAACTCTCTTCTTTGCATGGCTCCTTCCGCCGCTCTGTCAAGCCCGTGAGTCGGGGAGTGGGGTGGCCGACGCGACCATGTGTCGCATAACCGACACCTCGAGGAGCCGGGGCATATTCACGCTGTGCAGGGTGCGGCGCGGACAGAGCGGTCGCGGGGTACGGTGACGTCGCAGGACGTCTCCTCGAATGGACTCGCCGAGGTCGGGCCGCGTATGATCACGTCGTCGCAGCGATGGGGGGTGATACGTGGTCGATAGAGTCGGGGGCTGCGCCGGAGCGCGCAGCCTGACGTTCCGATGGTGGCCGACACGACTTGCCTGCATTGGCTCGGCGCTCGCCGCCTTCGCGTGCGCCGCACCACCTCCGGCGCCTGCGCCGACGGCCGACGCCGCGACGAACGCACGGGTCGATCGGCTGAGTCGATCCGTCACTCGCATGGCGGGCGCAGCCTGGAACCCGGGGCGAATGGCGGCGGCGCGAGATCATGCCGCCGAGCACGGGCTCGACGCCTACGGCCACGACGAGTGGATCGACTGGTTCTCGGTTCAGCGAAACCACGTGATCGAGATCCCCGGGTCGGGCGAAGGCATCGCGTACGTCGTGGCACACGTCGACAAGACCGACGCCAACCCGCTCAAGTACGCGAGCCTGATGGTGAACGGGATGCTCGACGAGCTCGTGGGCTTCGCCAACCTGGGGCAGGGCGCATGGGACAACGCCACCGGCGTCTCGGTCGCACTCGAGGTGGCCCGCACGTTGCGGGACGCGCAGCCCAGGCTCACGTGGCGAATCCTGCTCGTGGGATCGGAGGAGTCGGGGCTGCGGGGGAGCCGCGCGCATGTCGCCCGCCTCACGCAGGATGAGTGGAGTCGTCTGCGCTTCGCGATCAACATCGACACCGTCGCGAAGGACGATCGCGACAATTGCGTGATCGAGAACGCGAGCGATCCCCAGCTGATGGCCTCGGCCGTGCGGCTGGCGGGCGAGGCGGGCGTGCCCCTCGCCGTGGGGTCGTTGCCGAGCTCTGCATCGGGCGACCACGTCCCCTTCTCGCGGACCAGCTTCGGCCACGATCTCGGTCGAGGTCTGATGTTCAACCTCGTCGGCGGCCTGCTACCCCAACGCAGCTGGTTCACCCGGGGCGGCTCGACGAAGGTGCTCACGTTCGCGTCGTGCGACATCCTCGACTGGAGCGACTACGTGGCCGGGATCGTGCTCCTGCCGACCGGCCGCCTCCACGGCCCCCGAGACCGCACCTCGCGCGTCGATCTGCGCAAGCTCGTCGAGCAGGTCGAGCTGCTCGAAGCCGTCGTGATGCACCTCGATTCGCAGGGCTGAGCGCCGGGTGACTCCAGATCCAGACGCGAGACGTGACGGGAGGCTGCGACGATGACCCTTCACGTCATGGCTGCGACCGCCTCGCAGACACCCCCTGCGCTCGGCGCGACCGCAGCGAAAAATGCCGATCGAGGCTGGTCAACGGCGCTCTCAAGCTAGGCTCTCGGCGGATGGTCCGTGCGCGTGCATCGCATCGATCGCTTTTCAGAGACGTCAGGGTCGGGAGCGCCATATGAGCGGAAGCAGGAACGAACGACTTCGAATCGAAGGCACCGTGGCGCCGGCGTTCGAGTCGGTCAGGGCGCTGTACGCGTACAACATGCAGACGCTGGAGGAGCGGAACACCCAGCTCTGCGTCTATCACAAGGGCGAGAAGGTCGTCGACCTCTGGGCAACGGCCATCGGCGATGAACGGTTCTCTCCGAACTCGCTCGTCAACGTGTTCAGCAGCGGAAAGAGCCTCGAGGCCATCGCGATGGCATCACTCGTCTCGAAGGGGCTGCTCGACTACGAGGCGAAGGTCGCCGACTACTGGCCGGAGTTCGGCGCGAACGGCAAGGGCGACCTGACGATTGCCGACCTGATGCGCCACGAGGCGGGGCTCGCCGTCTTCAATACTCCCCTCGAGGCCGAAGATCTGCTCGTCGAGAACATCAAGCAGAACCGCGTCGGGCGGCTCATCGAGGGGCATCCACAGAAGTTCCCGGCGAACACCGACAGCAGGCGGGAGTACCACGCCATCACGAGAGGCTGGATCGTGAACGAGGTCTTTCGCCGGGTCGACCCCGCAGGCCGGACGATCGGCGAGTTCCTCCGCGAGGACATCAGTGGTCCGCTCGAGGTCGATGCGAACATCGGGGTCAAGGAGGCCGATTTGAAGCGGGTGTCCCGAGTCGCCCCGCTCGGGTTCCTGTTCCAGCTTCTGCAGAGCCTCAAGCCGAAGTTCCTGGGAAGGAGGATCGAGTTCAACATCTTCCAGATTCTCGGGAGGCTGTTTCGAATCCTGCCACTCATCCGCAACTCGACGACCCGCGGTGCGCCGCGGCCGTTCAAGGACATGGACCGGATCGGCTACTTCAACGAGCCGGCCATCGCGATGGGCGAGACGCCCTCGGCAAACGCGAACTGCTCTGCGAGGGGTCTCGCGAAGATCGCGGCCATGATGTCGGCGGGCGGCAGATGGAAGGGAACCGAGTACCTGAGCGAGGCGGCCTGGAAGGCGATGCACGCTGATTCCATCCACGCCGACATGGGATTCATGCGAACGGCATTCACACGAGGCGGCGTCAACGAGTTCGTGGAGACCGACGCAGCCAGCCCCCACCTCGATCGGGCCTTCAACGCGGGCCGAGAGGGCTTCTTCGGTTGGATGGGACTCGGTGGCTCGATCTTTCAATGGCATCGCCGCCACGAGATCGGCTTCGGCTATGTGCCGACGTCACTGAACGTGCTGGACTTCTTGAACGAACGTGGGAAGGCCTATCAGGCCGAGGTGCTGCGCTGCGTGGAGAGATTGGACAGCGAGCCCGGACTTCGCCCTCGCGATTGAGGCCCCTTTCGCCTCAGCCGGGCTCGCTCTCCGCGCCCGGATCTCGTCGCACGAGTCCGCGATACGCCTGAAGCGCCGTCTTGCCCTCGTAGAGCACTTCGTAGACGTCGCGCGCGATCGGCAGGTCGACGCCATACTTCTCGCCGAGATCCATGACGACCCGTGTCGTCTTCACGCCCTCGGCGACCTGCTGCATGCTCGCGATGATCTCCTGAATGTCGAGTCCGCGTCCGAGCTGCTCGCCCACGAAGCGGTTGCGGCTCTGGTGGCTGCTGCACGTGGCGACGAGATCACCCACGCCGGCAAGGCCGGCGAACGTGGCGGGCTCGCCACCCATCGCGACGCCGAGGCGCGTCAGCTCGGCCAGCCCGCGAGAGATGATGGCGGCCCGCGTGTTGTCACCGACGCCGAGGCCGTCCCCCATGCCGGCGGCGATCGCGATCACGTTCTTCAGCGCACCGCCGAGCTCGCAGCCGATGACGTCCGGGTTGGTGTAGACGCGAAAGAGGCCGGAGTTGAACACCGACTGGACCTGGCGCGCGACCTCGCGGTCTTCGAACGCGATGACGCTCGCCGCCGCCATGCCGGCCATGATCTCCTTGGCGAGATTGGGGCCGGTGAGGGCGCCCGCGCCGTGATCCGGCAGCACCTCGCGGATCACCTCGGTCATCCGCAGATTCGTCTCGGGCTCGAGCCCCTTCGCCAGGCTCACCAGCGGAACCCATGGACGGATGTGGGGCGCCACCTCACCGAGGAGCTCCCGCATGCCGACCGAGGGCACACCGAGCACGACGACGTCCGCTCCGCGCACGGCCTCCTCGAGCGAGGCGGTGGCCCGCACGCCGGGGTCGATCTCGTAGCCCTCGAGATAGCGGTGATGGGTGTGCTCGCGGTTGATCTCGTCCGCGGTCTCCGGCCGACGGCACCACAGGGTCACCGGGCCGTTCCGCGCGGCGAGGTGGGCGATCGTCGTCCCGAACGACCCCGCACCGAGCACCGAGACACGAAGGTCCATCTCCGCTCAGGCCTCCGTGCCGGATTCGAGCACGTCGAGATAGCGCTGACGCACCTCGGCGATGTGGCGATCGAGCTCTTCGGCGCGCCAATCCGACGTGTCGATCGGCGGCAGCACGATCGTCTCGACCGTCGCGGGCCGCACGACCATCGCGTCCTTCGGCATCGCGTCGAGCACGTTGCGAAAGACCACGGGCACGATCGGCACCCCGGCCTGCATGGCGATGTGGAAGGCGCCCTTCTTGAAGGGGCCCGGCCGCGGCGTGAGCGAGCGGGTGCCCTCCGGTGCGATCACGAGCGACCGTCCCTCGCGAAGCGCCTGCACCGCGGGCTTCAGCGCTTCGATGGCCTTCTTGCGATCGAAGCGATCGATGAAAACGACGCCCGCCGCGCCGAAGACCGGCCCGAAGATCGGGTTGCTCTTGATCTCCTTCTTGCCGACGCCGGTCAGGTCGCGGCGAAGCATCTTGATCATGAGCACGGCGTCGAGCTGGCTCTGGTGATTGAAGATGAAGACGGCAGGTCGGTGGCTCCAGAGGTGCTCCTCGCCTTCGATTCGCAGGTCGACGCCGGCGAGCGAGGTCGCCAGGTCGCCCCAGACCGCGCCGGCGACGTTCACGGCCTCGCGCATCGAGCCGTTCACGACCCCCGCGGCTGCACCGGCCCACAACGAGGGGGCCAGGCTCGCGTAGGTGAGGCCCGTGCGGACGACGTCGCCGACGCTCGGCCGCCCGCGGCTCGTGAAGCGGCGCACCGGCCATCGCCGCTCCTTCGCAATCTGCGCGAGCCGGGCGTTCGGATTGAGGGGACGCGGGCGGCCGACGATGTCGAGCAGTGGCAGGTCTTCGTGGCTGTCGGTGTAGAACCAGCTCTGCTCGAGGTCGAGGCCGTGGCGCGCCGCGAGCAGGCGCCCCGCGTCGGCCTTGCCTTCGCCGTAGCAGGTCGGGTGCACGACCTCGCCGGTGAAGGCGCCGTCTTCGACGACGAGCTCGGTGCAGGCGACGTTCTCGATACCGAGCTCACGCGCCATCGGATCGACCTGGTAGCGCGTCGCCGAGGAGATGATTGCGACGGTATGGCCCATCTCCTGATGGGCCTTCACCAGCGCGCGCGACTCGGGGAAGATCTGCGTCGCCAGGTGCTTCTCGAACACCTCTTCGCCGACCGATTCGAGCGTCGACTCGGCGATGCCCCGGTACGCCGCCGTCGTGGCCGACATCAGGCCCGAGAAGCCGGTGCGGCCGAGCGCGAACGAGAGCGTGCCGAGCAGCGACTCTGCGATGTCCGCCGGGCCCATGCGGCCTGAGAGCAGACGCTCCTGGAAGAAGGCGGTCGCGGAGAAGCCGGCGAGCAGCGTCTGGTCGAGGTCGAAGAAGGCTCCGACCCCCGGTCCGGCAGGCCCCTTGCGGATCTCTTCGGTGAGTCGGCGATGCAGGGACATTCAGGGGAGTATGGAGCTTCGGTTCTGTCTCAGCCAAGTGTCGGTGGGACCCCGTCGGAGGCGTCCAGAGCGCCGATTTCGGTCGGGGGTCGGGATTGGTAGGGTCCGGTGAAGCGCGGTCCAGAAGGCGGCCAGCAGGAGGATACGGCGGTGGATGCGAATCAGGCGATCGAGGAGTTCGGGCGCGAGCTCGCGGCGTGGCTCGACGCCGCCGACGCGCCCGACTTCTCGGACTCGGTCGCATGGTCGAAGCGCCTCGGAGGTGCGGGCCTGCTCGCCCCCGGCTGGGCGCCCGGGCACGGCGGCCTCGGCCTGGGTCGCGAGCAGGTGAAGACGCTCGAGGCCGCGCTTCGGGAGCGCGGCATCCGCCGCGGAGTGAACGGGGGCCTCGAGATGCTCGCGCCCGTGCTGCTCGAGTACGCGACGCCCGAACAGCTCGCCGAGTTCCTTCCCCCGATCGCCCGTGCCGAGATCATGTGGGCGCAGGGCTACTCCGAGCCCCAGGCGGGCTCCGATCTCGCGAACGTGCAGATGCGCTGCGAGGACCGCGGCGATCACTACCTGGTGAACGGTCAGAAGATCTGGACATCGGGCGCCGACGAGAGCGAGTGGATCTTCTGTCTCGTGCGCACCGACCCGAGCGCCTCGAAGCACGACGGCATCAGCTTCCTGCTCGTCGATCTCGCGAGCCCCGGCATCCGGGTCTCGCCGATCGTGCTCATCTCGGGGCGCTCGCCCTTCTGCGAGGTGTTCTTCGACGACGTCGTGGTGCCAAAGGGCAATCTCGTGGGTGGCGAGGGAGGTGGCTGGCCCATCGCCAAGCGACTGCTGCAGTTCGGGCGCAGCATGCTCGGCTCGGGTGGGCTCAGCGCATTGACCGGATCGGCCGGGCGCAAGAGCCTGGGCGACGTTGCGCGGGAGCAGGTGGGCCTCGACGAGCACGGCGAGCTCCGAGACGCCGCACTGCGTGAGCGGGTGGCACGCCAGCTCGTGGCCGAGCGCGCCAACCGCCTGACCGGCGCCCGGGCGCGCGGCGCTGACGCGACGCGCGTGTCGTCGATCCTCAAGCTCGCGAGCAGCGAGGCGAGCCAGCAGCGCTACAGCCTGCTGATGGATCTGCTCGGTGCGAAGGGCCTCCGCTGGCGCAACGAAGGCGACGAGGGGTACGAGGCGAAGATCCCCAAGCAGTGGCTGCGGTCGCGTGCGAATACCATCGAGGGCGGCACCTCGGAGGTGCAGCTCAACATCATCGCGAAGCGCGTGCTCGGCATGGAGGGGGGCGCCGGGAGCCCCGATCAGTCGCTCGCACGCGGCGACGAGCAGTCGATGATTCGTGAGGGTGCGCTTCAGCTGCTGCAGGAGGAGCAGCCCACAGCCTCGCTGCGCGCGCTGCGCGATGGCGACGACGCGAGCGGAGTGTCGCAGAAGCTCTGGCAGGAGATCGTGGGCCTGGGCTGGCCGGGGCTGCTCGCGCCGGAGGACGTCGGCGGTGCGGGGCTGGGCTTCCAGGAGGCGGGCGTGATCCACGAGGCGCTCGGACGCCACGTCGTCCCGACGCCTCTGCTGTCGAGCGGCGTGCTCGCGACGTGCGCGCTCTCGCTCGTCGACGGCTGGCAGGCCTTTCCGAAGGCGACCGGGCTCGCAGCTGGCGAGACCCGCGTTGCGCTCGCTCTCGAGGAGACGCCCCACTTCGATCCGCACGCGACCCGGACGACTGCGCGGCGCGTCGACGGGGGCTTCGAGCTCGCCGGTCACAAGCAGTCCGTGCTCGACGGGGCCGCCGCCGAGCTGCTGCTGGTCGTCGCGCGGATCGAGGGCGAAGACGATCGGCTCGGTCTCTTCTACGTGCCGGCGACGGCCCCCGGTGTGACGACGAGGGCGGTTCGCTGGATCGATGGGCGCCGCGTGGCGGAGATCGACTTCGAAGGGGTGCGCCTCGACGCCGAGGGGCTGCTCGGCGGGCCTACTTCGCACGAGGCCCTCGTGGAGCCGCTCGTCGATCGCGCAGCCGCCGTGCTCGCTGCGGAGCTCGCCGGTGTCTCGGCCGAGGCCCTCTCGATGACGGTCGAGTACCTGAAGACGCGCGAGCAGTTCGATCAGAGGCTCGCGGGGTTCCAGGCGCTGCAGCACCGGTGTGCGCGCATGTTCGCCGACGTCGAGCGGACGATCTCGGTGGTGCAGGCGGCGCTGCGGGCGCTCGACGACGGAGACGGCGATGGCCCCCTGCTGGCGAGCGCGGCGAAGGCCCTGGCCTCGGAGACGGCGCGCCATGTGACGGAGGAGGCGCTGCAGCTCTACGGTGGCCTCGGCATGACCGAGGAGCAGGACATCGGTCTCTACTTCAAGCGCGCGCGTGCGAGCGCCGCGATCTTCGGTGACGCGTCCTTCCACTACCGTCGGGTCGCCCGACTGAGCGAGTTCTAGAGCGAGGGAGAGGAGCCCCCCATGCTGGTGACCCGTGAAGACAAGGAAGGCGTCGCGACGCTGACGCTCGACCGGCCCGACAAGCTCAACGCGATCAGCATCCAGCTGATGGTCGACCTGCGAGCACACATCGACGACATCGCCGGTGATGCATCGGTGGGATGTGTCGTGTTGACGGGCGCGGGGCGCTCGTTCTGCTCCGGGCACGACCTCGAGTCGATCGCGACGGGCGAGCGCGCGCCGAGCCGCCACTTCGAGCCCGAGACGATCGATGCGCTCGAGGCGCTGCCGATGCCCACCGTCGCGAAGATCCGGGGCCACTGCTTCACGGGCGGTCTCGAGCTGGCGCTGGCGTGCGATCTACTCGTCGCTGCCGACGACGCGAAGCTCGGCGACACGCACGGGCAGTGGGGGCTGGCGCCCGTCTGGGGCATGTCGGTGCGCCTGCCCGAGCGCGTGGGCCGAGCGCGGGCGAAGGAGCTGATGTTCACGAGTCGCCGCATCGACGGTGTCGAGGCGGCTCGGATGGGTCTCGTCGACCGGGCCGTACCCGCGGACGAGCTCGACGCGGCGGTCGCGGAGCTCGCCGCCGAGATCACCGCCAACTCCCGGGGCACGAACCGCATCGACAAGGCGCTGCTCGCCACGAACGCGAACCGCTCCCGCGCCGACGCGCTGCTGATCGAGCGCGGGCTGCCCTTCGGCATGCCCGAGGACGCCAAGGAGCGGATGTCGGGGCGGGGCAGCAAGAAGCCGAAGGGCGCCTGAGCCCGGGTCCCTCGCGATGACTCATCTGTCCTGGCAGATCGGCGACGTGCACGTCACTCGCGTCGAGGAGCGCATTCACGGCGTCATCCGCGACACGCTCGTCCCGGGCATCACCGACGATCATCTCGCCGAGTACGCCGACTGGGTGGCGCCTTTCTTCAGCCGCTCCGGGCGGCTCCTCCTCTCGGTCCACACCTTCGTCGTGCGCGATGCCGACCGCACGATCGTGGTCGACACGTGCGCGGGCGCCGAGCCGCCGCGCGCGCTTCCCGGTGATCCCGAGTTCCTCGGGCGCCTCGAGGCCGCCATCGAAGGTGGGCTCGGCGCGGTCGACACGGTGCTCTGCACGCACCTCCACTTCGATCACGTCGGCTGGAACACGCACATCGTCGACGGCGTGCGCGTGCCGACGTTCTCGAACGCGCGCTACCTCTTCGCGCGCGCCGAGCTCGAGGCGCTCGACGCCGACGATCACGCATCGGTCCGCGAGCCTTCGATCGCGCCTCTGCTCGACGCCGGGCTCGTCGACCTCGTCGAGACCGACCATGTGCTGACGCAGCACGTGCGCCTGGTGCCGACGCCGGGCCACACGCCCGGTCACGTCTCGGTCGCCATCGAGTCGCGCGGCGAGCGCGCGGTGATCACGGGCGACGTGATGCACACGCCGCTGCAGGTCGCGCTCCCGGATCTCACGGCGAGTCCGTTCGACGCCGATACTGCGCGGGCGACCGAGACGCGCAAGCGATTCCTCGATCAACACGAGGACACCGAGTGCCTGCTGCTCGGGACGCACTTTCCGCCGCCGACGGCGGGCTGGGTGCGGGGCAGGAACCTGCTGCGCCGCTTCGTCCCGATCGGGGAGGATGGGGCGTGAGCATCGCGGTTCGGTGTGGCGCCTTGATTGTATACGAAAAGTCCTCGATAAGGCTGGATCTTGATACTCGATCGGTATTTGGTATACCAAGCGCATGTCACAGGCATCCCCCCAGCCCGATCAGGCCGACCGCGCCTACCAGGCGATCCGCGACGACATCGCAGCCGGTCGCTACGAGCCCGGGCAGCGTCTCGTCGAGGCCGAGATCGCGCGGCGGGCCGGGGTGTCGCGCACGCCCGTGAGGCAGGCGCTTCGCTGGCTCGAGCGCGAGGGCGTCGTCGAGATCGAGAAGCGGCGCGGCGCGACGATGCGCGCGCTCTCAGCGCAGCAGATCGCCGACCTCTACGAGCTGCGCGCACAGCTCGAGGCCTTTGCATGCCGACTCGCGGCGCAACGCGCCGAGGACGACGACCGCGCAGAGCTTCGCAGGCTCGTGAAGGACTTCGAGATCGCGGTGCGCGAAGACCAGAGCGAACACTTCGTCGCAGTGCGCGCCACGAACGCTGCGCTCCATCGCAAGATCGCGGAGATGGCGAGCAACCCCTTCCTGGAGATGGCGCTCGAAACGACCATCGAGAACCCACTGGTGCTCCGCGCCTATCAACGCTTCAGTCGCGAAGAGCTGACGCGCTCCGCGCTCTTCCATCAGCTGATCGTCGAGGCCATCTGCAAAGGGGAGGGCGAGCGGGCCGGACACCTGATGGCGGAGCACGTGCTGCAGGCGAAGGACGCGCTCGTCACCGCGTACGACCGCGCGCACGAGAGCGCCACAGCTCAGAGAATGGACGAGAGATGACCCTGTTCCCGAACGGCGCCGCCGGCGCGCAGCGACTGCGAACGCTCCTCGAGGCGGAACCGGTCGTGCAGGCGCCGGGCTGCTTCGACGCGCTCTCGGCTCGCGTGCTCGAGGGCGCCGGGTTCCAGGCGGGCTTCATGGGCGGCTTCTCGGTGGCCGCGGCTCGGCTCGGGCTCCCCGACGTCGGACTGCTCAGCTACGGAGAGATGCTCGATCAGGCGCGCAGCGTGTGCGCCGCCACATCGCTGCCGGTGATCGGCGACGCCGACACCGGCTACGGCAACGCGATCAACGCCGAGCGCACCCTGCTCGGCTGCGCCCAGGCCGGCCTCGCCTGCGTGATGATCGAGGATCAGCAATGGCCCAAGCGTTGTGGGCACACGGCGGGCAAGGTGATCGTCGACCGCGACGAGGCCCTGCGCCGCATCCGCGCCTGCGCCCGCGTACGCGAAGAGCACGACCTCGACATCCTCATCATGGCGCGCACCGATTCGAACGCAACCGACGGCTTCGACGAGGCGCTCTGGCGCTCCGAGGCCTTCGTCGACGCGGGCGCCGACATCACCTTCCTCGAGGCGCCCGAGAGCCTCGAGCAGATGCGGCGCTACTGCGAGACGGTGCCGGGCTTCAAGACGGCGAACCTCGTCGAGGACGGGAAGACGCCCTGGCTCGCACCGAACGAGCTCGCCGACGTCGGCTACTCCGTCGTGCTCTACCCGGTGTCGCTGTTGCTCCACACGATCCACGCGATGCAGGCCGCGGCCGGGCGCATCGCGAACGAAGGCGAGGGCGGAGAGGCCCGGGTGCGCTTCGACGAGGCGAGGCAGCTGCTCGGCTGGCCCGTCTACGAGGAGCGCCTGCGCGACCTCGAACGAATCGAAAACAAGGAGGATTGACAATGGGCGTCAACCACATCGCCGTGACCGTGAAGGACATCGAGGCGACCCATCAGTTCTATACCGAGGCCATGGGCTTCGACATCGTCAAAGTGGAGATCAACGAGACGGGCGGAGGCTTCAATCGACACGTCTTCTACTCGACGGGCTCCGCGACCGATGGGCTGATCGCCTTCTGGGACGTCTCGAACGTGCCGGGGAGCGAGAACCCGCGCACCGACCTGAACCGCGACCTCGGCCTCGACCCGATGATGAACCACTTCGCGTTCCAGGCGGATGGCGCCGACGACATGGAGCGGCGCAGGCAGCGGCTGCTCGACTACGGTCGCGACGTGCTCGAGATCGACCACGGTTGGATCCACTCGATCTACACCGAGGACCCCGACGGCAACGTCGTCGAGTTCGCAATGCTGACGAAGCCCTTCACTGAGGACGACGCGAAGGAGGCGCTCGAGCTGCTGCGCGCGACGACTCCGCCGCCGGCGGCCGCGAAGCCGAGCATCACCTTCCACAAGGCCGGCGCGAGCGCCTGAGCCAGCGCCTGAATCGAACAGAGACGAGAGGAGCCCCGAGATGCCCAGACTCCGCGAGGTGTCCCGCAAGGACGCCCACCCGACCGCCATCACCCTCTACGACATGCTCTTCGGCGACCGCGATCCGGTCGCCGAGCCGGGCACGGCCACCGGCACGCCCGGCAACTGGTGGACCGTCTTCGCCGGCGTGCCGGACGCGTTCGATCACACGACGTCGGGCTTCGCGTTCTACCGCAGCCCGAAGCGCGAGCTGTCGGCCCAGCTTCGCGAGCTCGGCCAGCTTCGCGCGGGCTACGCCGTCGGCAGCAAGTTCGTCTTCTCCCAGCACTGCAAGGCGTCGCGCGACGTGGGGCTCAGCGAGGATCAGATCCAGGCGATCCGCGGCTGGTCGGTGGCCGACTGCTACTCGCCCGTCGAGCGCGCGGTGCTGGCGTACACCGACTGCCTCGTGCTCGAGAACGGGCGGGTGCCCGACGGCGTCTTCGACGCCCTGCGCGAGCACCTGAACGACACCGAGATCCTCGAGCTCACCTACATCACGTGCACCTACGCCATGCACGCGACGATGAGCCGGGCGCTCCGCCTCGAGTACGACGACGTCGACGACCCGATCGTCGAGGTCGCGGCGCCCGAAGGTGCATCGGCGGACGTGATGGCGGCGGTGGACGCGGTGGACTCGTAGCCCGCCGGGTCATCCTCATCCCCGCCATGACTTCGGGGTATGGGGATGGCCGCCAGCTCAGAGCTTCGACATCACCTCGTCCGCGAACCACTTCAGGGCCGCCTGCTTCTCGTTCAGCGGGATCGCGTAGTTGTTCGCGAAGCCGAAGCAGATCGACGTGAGTCCCTGCGCCTCGAGCTCCTTCAGCCGGTCGATCTCCATGACCTGCATGACCGGGCATACGACCTCGAATGCCTCTTCTTCGCGGCCGTACTCGCGCCGCAGCTCCCGCAGATCCTCGAGGATCGCGGGCACCTCGTCGATCGCGTTGCCGGCCCCGATCCATCCCTGCCCGATGCGGGCTGCCCTGCGCAGGGCGGCGCGGCTGGTGCCACCGAAGTAGATCGGCACCGGCGCGTCCGGTGCCGGCGTGATGGCCAGCTCGGGGAAGTCGAAGAACTCACCGTGGTGCTCGACGTAGCCACCGGCCCAGAGCTTCCTCATGACCTCCACCGATTCGTCCATCCGACGGCCGCGCGTCTCGAAGTCGACCCCGTAGACGTCGAACTCCTCCTTCATCCAGCCGGCGCCCGCACCCAGGATCAGCCGCCCGCCGCTGATGCGCGCGATCGTGCCCGTGGCCTTCGCGACCTCGATGGGGTGACGGAGAGGCAGCACGTACACCGCGGTCGAGAGCTTGAGGCGCTCGGTCGCCATGGCCATGGCGGTGATCGTGGTCCACACGTCGGGGTAGGGCATGCTGCCGTCGATCGGGGGACGCCCGTCGTCGCTGTACAGGTACTCGGCGGCCATCGTCTTCGGGACGAAGCCGTGGTCGGCTCCCATGATGCCCTCGTAGCCGAGCGCCTCGGCGCTGCGCGCCAGCTCGATCATCTCTTCGGGGCCCACCCAGGGTGCGATCAGCCAGAACTTCATGGGGCTCGTCTCCGCCTTCGTCGCGCTACCTCAGGACCGCTCCGAGGGAGACGCCCTTCCCGCCCTTCAGCAGCTTGATCTGGTGCTCGAGCCATCCCTCCAGCCAGAAGTTTCCGGTGCTGCGGAAGGTCTGCGCGTCGGCGAGCAGCGCCTCGTGGACGTCGATGGCCAGCGCCCTCGCGGCGTCGTTGCCGGGCTCGGCCGAGAGCACGATGTCCAGCAGGTGTAGCGCCTGCTCCCGGTTGCCCGCGGCTGCCTTCTTCGAGGCTCGCTCGACGAGCGCATCGGCACCGGCGAGCTCCAACAGATCGGCATGAATCGCCTTCTGGGGAACGGCATAGAGCTCGGTCGTCGACTCGTGCTTGAACCAGCCCGCGTAGCTCTCCCAGATCGCCCGGATGCTCCACGCCACGGTTCCGTAGCCCTCGCCGACCTCGCACTCGGCGGGGAGCTCGATCTCCTGCTGGAGGGTGGCGATGTCCTTCCCGTCGTTCATGCCCTTCACGACTTCATCGTGCACGTAGAGCGTGGCATCGCGGATCGCCGTGACCTCCCTGCGAATGAGGTCCGCCCCCACGATCGGGGCGTGGTGGCCGTACAGGATCACCTCCGGCTCGAGGTCGAGCACGGTCTGGGCCGCCTGTGCGCAAACGAGGGCGTCGCGGTAGCGATCTCCTCGGATGGTCACCAGGTTCGGGAAATGACCGAAGGGGCAGCCGAACAGGTTCCCGGTGAAGCAGATGCGGTGCTGCGGCAGCCAGACGATCAACGAGTCGTTGGTCTCCGCACCCATCTGCCCGATCAGCACGATCTCGAGGCCACCGAGCGAGAGCTCGTATCGGTCCTCGAAGAAGATGTCCGCCGTGGGCCGGTCCTGGGGGTTGAGGTCCGTGTAGCCGGCTTCGGCGTACGCTTTGAACACCCCCACGAAGGTGTCGGTGAATCGAAAGGCGGAGCGAGCCTGGCGAAACCGCGTGAGTCGGGCGTCATAGGTCTGGTGCTCTTCGTTGTTGGCCTGGGCGATCAGCCGGAGCCCGGGGTTCCGATCCCGGAAGTACTGCACCCCACCCACGTGGTCGACGTGCCCCTGAGTGACGGTGGCGTACGCGATCGTGCCGTCGATCTCGCCGGCGAGCTCGCTGAAGTTGCTGTGATGGACGGGAGCCTCGAAGCCCATCCCCGAGTTGATCAGGACGTTGCCCTCCGGCGTCTCGATCAGATAGGTGTTCGAGTTGCCCTCGGACATCGAGATGAAGTCATTGAACCGGCTGCACCAGCCGAAGCGGGCCGCCTCGGGGCCGGTCGGGCGGGACTTGTAGAGGGGCTCGCCTCGGGTGCTCATCGTGGATCTCCTGCGGTGGGACTTCGCGCGCGGTTGGAGGTTACGTCGTCGTGGCCGCAGATGGTCCCACGTGACCGAGAAGCCGTTCTCGCTGACTCGATGCCGAGCGGCCGCTTCGGTGAGGCACAACGCCACACCCTGGCATCCCTGTGCTTCCGCTCGATTTCCCTACCATGGGCGCAGGAGGACCCACCATGGCCAGGCGAACACTCCGCACCTCCCTGTGCGACATGCTCGACATCGAATACCCGATACTGAGCGCGGGCATGGGCCCGAGCCTGATCGGCGAGAAGACGGGCGCGCCCGTCGAGCTCGTGGTCGCAGTGTCGGAGGCGGGCGGGCTCGGAGTGCTCGGCGGCGCCGGGTACACGGTCGAAGAGCTCCGCGAGGCCATTCGCGAGATCCGCAAGCTCACCGACCGACCCTTCGGCGTGGACGTGCTGCTGCCTGCTGCGACCGTGGCTGCAGGCGATGCACCCGCGGAGAGCGCGCGCGACATCCCGCTCGGCGCCGCGCTCGACATGCTTCCCGAAGCCCATCGCGAATGGCTCACGAAGATCAAGGATGAGCTGGGTCTGCCCGACAGCGATGCCGTCATCAGCGGCGGCACGACGACGGCGCGTCCTCACGCGGCCGTCGAGGCGTGCATGGAAGAAGGCGTCCCGCTCTTCTGTGCCGGGCTCGGCAATCCGGGCTTCATGGTCGAGGCCGCGCACGGCGTCGGGATGAAGGTTCTCGGCATCGCGGGCAACGCGAAGAACGCCGGACGCATCGCGCAGTCGGGCGCCGACCTGGTAGTCGCTCAGGGACACGAAGCCGGCGGGCATACGGGCCGCGTGGGTTCGATGGCGCTGTGGCCCCAGGCGATCGACGCAGCTTCGCCGACCCCCGTGCTCGCCGCGGGTGGCATTGGCGACGGCCGTGGGCTGGCGGCGGCTCTGGCCATGGGCTGTGTCGGCGTCTGGGTGGGGACGCGCTTCCTCGCTTCGGAAGAGGGCGGTGCGCTCGACATCCAGAAGCAGGCGATCGTCAACGCGAGTGACGAAGATACGCGGCGCACGACGATCTACACGGGGAAGACCTCCCGCGCGACCTACAACCGGCTCCACGATCTGTGGGAAGAGTCCGGACTGGAGCCGCTGCGGTTCCCGGTGCAGGTCGTGCTCGCGTCCGCGGTCGTCGACATGTTCAACCGCGCCGGCAACGTGGAGTACATCGGTCCCTTCGCGGGCCAGGTCTCGGGCCTGATCCACGAGATCGAGCCCGCGGCACGCATCGTCGAGAGCATGGTCGAAGAAGCGGCCGACATCCTCATGCGCCGGCTGCCGGAGAGCGTCACCGTCTTGTGATGGCTTCGGCGGTGCCAGTCACGGTGGCAATTCGCAACGTTCGATCCGGGGCTCTCGGGGTGGCAGGAAGATCTTCGAAAGGACGACCGCGGCGATCGTGCGCAGTGTCGTATCGAGAGCCCTGCCAATGGAGACCAGCGACGTCAGCGAGGTCATCCATCCCCTTCGTCGTCGGGCGCCTCGGCGAGATGCCTGAGCAGCTCGCTCAGACGCTCCAGCTCGATGGCGGCCTCCGAGAAGCGCCCTTCGCCCTGCATTCTCAGGTAGCTCTCGAACGCCTCCCTGGCGCGCCGTGCCTGCTCGAGCGACGAAGCGGGGACCTCCAGCGCGGACGACGGGGCTGCCCGGTCGTCGGCCTCGAACAGCCCTTCCAGAGCTTCCTCGAAGGTGTTGGCGTAGCTCAGATCGTCACCGTGCATCAAGACGACGAGCCGCAGCTCCGGATAGGCGGCCGTCTCCGCCTGCAGGTAGATCGGCTCGACGTAGAGCAGCGTGTCACCGATCGGAATGGCGATCACGTTGCCACGGATCACCGACGAGCCACGCTGGTCCCATAGCGTGAGCTGGCTCGACAGGAAGCGGTCCTGGTCGATCTTGGTCTCCACCTGCTGCGGGCCGAGTACCCGCCTCTCCTTCGGAAACTTGTAGGCCAGGAAGCGGCCGTAGTTGTCGCCATCGGAGAGCCCTGCGATCCAGCCGATCAGCACCTGGCGGTTCTTGGGCGTGAAGGGGAGGATGGCCACGAACTCGGCACGCTGGGAGCCCGGTAGCTGCCACATGATGTAGTACGGCTCTACGGGCTGCACCTGCCTGTAGTACTTCTCGGTGGCTCGGACCCAGAGGTCTTCCTGGTTGTAGAAGACCTCGGGATCGGCCATGTGGTACTTGGCGTACACGAGGCCCTGGGCCAGCAGGAAGCCGTGTGGGTAGCGAACGTGGGCGCGCAGGGCCGGCGGCATCTCGGAGGCATCCCGGAACAGGCCCGGGAAGGCGCCACGCCAGGCACGCGCCAGCGGATCCTCGGGATCGAACAGGTAGAGCTGCGTCGTCCCGTCGTAGGCGTCCACGACCACCTTCACGGAGTTGCGGACGTAGTTTGCGCCACGCAAGCGTCCCATGACGTTTGATGTCAGTCGTTCGCGTCGTTCGGCCGGCCCATAGTCGATGTGCTCACGCCCCGGGAAGGGCTCGCTATACGGATAGTGCGTGGAGCTCGTGTAGGCGTCGAGGATCCAATACAGACGCCCGTCGACGAGGACGACGTACGCATCCTCGTCGAGCACGAGGAAGGGCGCGAGCGTCGTCACCCGATCCTGGACCCGGCGGTGGAAGAGCACGCGCGTCTCCGGGGTCATGTAGACGGAGAAGAAGAACTGCGTCCCGTCGAAGCGCCAGCCGAGGACGAACTTGCGCCAGAGGTTCTCGAGCCGTACGCCACCGGTTCCCGAGTAGACGGTGGTCACGTTCTGGTCGCCGCTCGGGTGGTCGAACTCGGGCTCGCGGCTGTTCACCACGGCAGGATCGCCCGTGAGCTCGCCGTAGTAGATCTGGGGCCGTTCGACGCGGAGGGCTTCGGCCTCGGCCTGCGGGGGGATGTCCTTCACCAGCAGGTTGGGCAATCCGTCCGGCGTGAAGTCCCGCACCGTGGCGA
>CAYYSY010000076.1:0-4237 GCA_964474355.1 uncultured Spirochaetaceae bacterium
CGCGGGCCGGATCGCCACGGACGGCCATGAGCCCGTCGCCGGCCTCGAGCGTCACGCGCTTCACGCGGGCGAAGCGTGTGGGCAGCCGCTCGACGATTGCGCGCATCGCACGCGCTGCGACGGGATGGAGCAACAGGAAGGGGCCGAAGGCGCAGCCCGCGGCGAGGGCCACGAGGCCTGCGAATACTTCGCCCGGCATGCCCTCGAGTGGCGCCCAGGGCGCGCCGCAGAGCGCGACGATGCCGAGCGCCTGGAGCCCGAGGATGCGCTCGAGCGTCACCACGCCGAGCACGGTCGGGCCCATCCGCATGCGATCGTGGCCTTGCCAGACGCGCCACGCGTCGCCGACGACGCCGCCCGGCAGCACGGTGTTGAAGAAGATCGCGACGAGGAAGACGTGCAGCGACGAGCTGAACCGGCTCGGCACTCGCGCCGCGCGCATCAGCAGATGGAAGCGCAGGGCGCCCGCGGCGAGCGTCGCGCCGAAGAGCGCGAAGCACGCGACCACCCAGAAGCTGGCCTCGGCAGGGGGCGCCTCGATCGCGTCGACGAGGGCCGACCACGCGACGTGACCATCCTCGCCCCGGGGCAGGGCCAGATGGAAGGACAAGGCGAGCAGGGCGAGCGCGGGGACCGCGCGGAGCACCCACTGAAGCCACGCGCGGCGTCGCGGGGCGTCCATGGCGCGCGCTCAGTCCTCGTCCTGGATGCGGTGCGGATTGCGGGTGGTGAGGAAGGGGAAGAGCCGGCCGATCAGGTTCAGCGCGAAGGCATCGACCTTCATGAACGCGCGCAGCACCGGCCGATCGGGTCGGCCGGCGAAGCTCGTCACGTGGCTGTAGTCGACGCCGCCCGGCGGGCTCGCGGTGAAGTAGTAGTTCGACACGCACAGGCGGGGGGCGGTGCCCTTGATCTCCGCGACGCCGTGCCAGCTCGTCTGGTTCGTCTCCATGATCGCGAGGCGGTTGAAGCGCGCGGGCACCTTCACCGCCTCGCGCACGTCTTCGTCCCAGATCTCGAGCTCGCCGCCGCCGCCCTCTCCGAGATCGGGCGATGCGTAGTAGAGGATGTTGACCGCGCGATAGAGCCGGTTGTCGCCATCGTGCGAGTTGTCGAGGTGCGGGTTCAGGAAGTCGCCGGGCAGCATGACCGAGAGCCCGGACGCGTAGAGCGTCGGGTCGGCCTCGAGGTCCTCGACTTCGGTGATGGCCGAGACCGCACGCCGCACGCGCTCGTCCTGGAACGCATAGAGGAAGTCGTTCACGATCGGCGCGTAGTCCTTCACCTCGACTCCGACGCGCTTCCGCTCGCGCCATGTGTTGCGGACCATCATCGACGCGGGGTCGGGGAAGGCGTCGGCCAGTGCGCGGGCGGCAGCCTCGGGCATCAGGTCGTCGATGGCGACGTGCCGCGTCGGCCCCGACCGCTGCCACTCGCCTCGCAGCCGCTCGCGGTCGGCCTCGAGCCGTGCGGCGACGTGCTCGGCGAGCTCGCTTCGCGACCAGCTGCGTGCGTCGTCCGACATCGTCTCCGCCTTCGCGATCGCCTCGGCGTCGCGTTTCACCGCAAGAAGAGATCCTGCAGCAGGCTCTTCACGCCATAGCCGTAGTGAGTGTAGTGCCCGCGCGTCGCCTCGCGCACGATCGGCCCCAGTCGCGCGAAGAAGCCGTGTGGCATCTCGTCACGCACACGTGAGTGCGCGACCTTGGCCTCGATGTGACGCCGAAGAGCCGGATCGACCACGTACTCGGGGTGCGCGTCGAGGCGCTTCGAGGCCTCACCGAAGAGCTGCACGGCATGATCGAACGCGCGCTCGCTGATCTGCAGGCGCGCCTTCTCGATCTGCGCGCGCACGTCGAGCAGCGCGAGCCCGAACTGGTTCTCTTCGTGCAGCCGGTACTCGACGAGGTCCTCGTCCATGATGTCGAAGTCGGACACGGCCGCGACCATGAACGCGACCCACGCGTCGTGCACGCTGCGCAGCCGCGGGAACGGCAGCAGCAGCGGCAGGTAGCGCCCCCTGAATGCGAAGGTGTTGCCGGCTGCGACCACGTGCCGGAGAAAGACGAGCGCCGCGTCGCCGCGGTGCACCATCCGCTGCTCGCCCGCGTGGAAGCCCTGGGAGCGCCAGAGGTCGTAGCCCAGCGGCCGTCGATCGTCGTCGACGACGCCGCCGTTGCAGAAGAGGCCGCCCGTGTCCGGGTGCGCGTCGAAGTGGGCGACCATGCGCTCGATCTTCTCGGGGCGCCATACGTCGTCCTGATCGGAGAAGAAGACGATGTCTCGGTCGCAGCGCGAGATCGCCCGCTCGAAGTTCATGGTGGTGCGGGCGCGTTCGGAGTTGCGCACGAGCTGCACCTCGAAGGGCACGCTCTCACCGAAGCGCTCGACCCGCTCGCACGTGTCGTCGTCGCTCGCGTCGTCGCTCACGACGATCTGGTCGGGCGGCCGGGTCTGCGCGGCCAGGCTCGTGAGCTGCTCGTCGATGAAGCGGGCGCCGTTGAAGCTCGCGAGCGCCACGGACACGGTGGTCCGGCCGCCCTCGTTCGCTGCGTGCGCGCGCTCGTCCTGCTGCGGGGTTCCGCTCGTCATGTCCGTTCTGTGACGGCCGCCGTGGGCGCGCCGTTCCGGGGCGGCTCAGCATACCAGCATCGAGGCAGCGCGATGGACCCCGCCAGCGGCGCGGAGTAATCTGCCGCCATGCAGGGTTCGAACGCGCGGCGTCCCGCACGGCGACATGCACGGGAGCTGCGCATCGGGCTCGGCCTCGCGCCGCTCGTGCCGCTGCTCCTCGTCCTGCTCCCGTCCGTGGCCTGCGGCCCTTCGGCGACGGAGCTGCGTGGACGCGATCCGCGCCCCAACGTGCTCGTGATCTCGCTCGACACGACCCGCGCCGATCACCTCTCGGCCTACGGCTACGAGCGCAAGACGAGCCCGCGGCTCGAGACACTCGCGCGGGAGGGTGTGCGCTTCGACGCCGCCTACGCGCCCTCGGCGACGACGGGTCCGACCCATGCGAGCCTCTTCACCGGCCTCGCGCCGATGACGCACGACGTGCGCAAGAACGGTCACCGCCTCGCCGATGCGCTGCCGACGCTCGCCGAGCAGCTGTCGACGGCTGGGTTCGAGACTGCAGGCGTCGTCAGCTCGTTCGTGCTCTCGGCGCGCTTCGGCTTCTCGCAGGGCTTCGACGTCTGGGACGAGGACTTCTCGAATGCGACGGCGCCCGAGGGCGTGACGATCTGGGAGGGCTTCGAGGTCGAGGGGAAGTTCTACGGCAGCGCCGAGGACACCACGCGCCGCGCCCTCGACTGGCTCGATGGCCGCAGCCATCCAGAGCGTCCTTTCTTCCTGCTCGTGCACTACTTCGATCCCCACGATCCCTACACGCCGCCGCCGGGCTACCGGCCGCCCTTCGACCCGGGGCCGAAGGTGGCGCTCAAGCAGGTGCGCACGGTCTTCCTCTACGATCTGCTGCTCGCCTTCACCGACGAGCAGATGGGCGCGCTGCTCGATGGGCTCGATGAGCGGGGCCTCGCGGCCGACACCCTGGTCGTGGTCGTCGGCGATCACGGCGAAGGGCTCATGGATCACGGCCACCCGTACCACGGCGCGCAGATCTACGAAGAAGCGGTGCGCGTGCCGCTCGTGGCGAGATGGCCGGGCCGGATCGAGCCTGGCCACGTGGTCGAGCGGCCCGCGGCGCTCGTCGATCTGGCTCCCGCGCTGCTCGAGATCGTGGGCGAGGGGTCTGGAGGGCTCGAGACGCAGGATCGTACGAGCGGGCTGCGCCTCGTGGGCGAGGCGAGTGCGGAGCCGCCCGAAGGGACGAGCACCGACGAGCCCGTCTTCCTCTATCGCCGCCACTACGAGCCCGCCCGGCTCACCGATGAGATCGAGGTGGCGGGTGAGCAGTATGGCGTGCGCCTGGGGCGCTGGAAGCTGATCGAGGGGCCCGACGAAGGTCGCCTCGAGCTCTACGACCTCGAGGCGGACGCCGGGGAGCGCTCGAACGTGGCCGCCGATCATCCCGAGCGCGTCGCCGAGCTCGCGGCCCTGCTCGAAGGCTGGCGCCGCGCCTCGGCGGGCGCGCGGGAGCAGTGGCGCGCCGCAGCCGGAGAGCCAGCGACCGGTCACGAGCTCGACGCGGCGGAGCGCGCCCGGCTGGAGGCCCTCGGCTATGTCGAATGAGCCCATGTCGAGGAGAGGTGCGCTCGCGCGCAGCATCGCGCTCGGC